>JAEUKN010000018.1 GCA_016794305.1 Alphaproteobacteria bacterium
CATCCTGAACCTCCTTCGTAAATCAAATCAGGTCCAGTGATCCTATCATATTTTATATCTCGTGACTACAGTGTCTAAACCTCTATTTTAAACAATTTTATTATGTGCGAATTATACCTAACTTAAGTTGACTTCCAGCGTCGATGGAGCCAGAGCCATTGTTCGGGATTTTCAGAAATCCAGCTCTCCAGATAGTCATGGGCTTGTTTTAAGAGTTCCTTATCACTCAAATTTAAATCCAGCGGCGGATAAAGCGTGACATCAAATTCCGTTCCCTCGCGGCGCAATATGCGCGCGGGGATGAGCGCACATTGAAAACGACGCGCCAGTTGAATAAAGGCGGTTGAGGTCATGGCGGGGCGGCCGAAAAATTCGGCCTCGACCCCTTGGTTATATTTCTGGTCAATTAAAATGCCGATATTGCGTTTTTCCTTAAGGGCGGAGAGAACTTGGCGCATCCCTTGGGCAGATTTGGGATATGTGCGGGTTTGGCCCTTTAGGCTGCGGCAGGATTGCAAAATCCGCTCCACATACGGATTATTGGGTGCGCGGTAAATCAAATCCACATCAATGCCCAACGGCAGTACCGCGGGCCCCGCAATTTCCCAATTGGCCAGATGCCCGGAAAAGAATATTGCGGGACGTTTGCCGCCCTCTAACACTTCAAGATAGTGGGTATTATGAAGGGTGATATGATGATAGCAAATCTCACGCAAATGCGGATATTCCGCAAAAATACGACCCAGATTTTCCCACATGCCCAGAGTAATTTGGTGAGTTTCGGGTTTTGAGAGCTTGAGACTCTCGATAATGTGGCGCATCGCCTTCCGGTTCACCGCAAGTTTTGGCCCCACCCATCGCCCGATCCGCCCCCCCAGATTTGAGGCGGTTTTATATGACAGGCTGCGAAAGAGTTTGATCAAAAGCCACACGATAATGGCTTCCGCGCCATAGCGCAACCGCCGTAACCTAGTTTTGATGATTGGTCCGATCATAACGCGGAACCGTTGGTTTGAAATTGCGCCGCGCCGCAATCCTGCAGAATTTTTAGGATGTCGCCTTGGGTTTGTGCGTCAAAATCAATCTCAAGCTTCACCACATCGCACAGCTCCGCAAGTTTAGTGCCGGCGAAGTTTTTGCCCGAGAGTTTAACCCAATCTTTTTCCGTTGTGACCAATCTTGCCTGTCGCGCCATTGCAAATTCCATTAAAAAATCAATATCTTGATCTGTGTAGGCATAATGATCGGGATAGGGGAAAAAATCAAGCAGATCAACATGTAAACTTTTCAAAGTTTGATGAAATTTTTGCGGCATGCCAAGCCCGCAAAATCCGACATAGGCCGCCGGGTTAAAATTTTCCATCGTGACTCGCCTCTGCGCTTGCAAAACCGGTCTATACTGCGTGAGGAATGGGGTGAGACCTGTTTGATCCTCCCCCACCATCACAAACGCATTGATCCGCGACAGCGCATCTTCAAGCCTTTGCCGCAGAGGGCCGGCGGGGATTAATCGGCCATTCCCCAACCCCATCGCACCATCCACCACGCAAAACGCCGCCATATAATTTAATTCATAATTTTGCAACCCGTCATCGAGGATGAGGAAATCGCATCCGTCTTCCCTGGCCTGCGCTGCGCCTTTTCCGCGTTGCGCCGTGATATAAACAGCGGCAGAGCGTGCCAGAAGACAAGCTTCGTCCCCATATATATACGGATCAAAATCTGGGACGGATAAAAGCGCGCTTGATAATTTTAAAATAGTTTGTCCATCGGTGGGGTGTCGGCCAAAGCCGCGTGTCAGAAAGGCAGGGTTTTGCGCCATCCCGGATTGCAAGATTAATTTCATTAAGGCCAATGCCACAGGGGTTTTACCCGCTCCGCCAGCCACGATATTCCCCACACATAAAGTGGGAAGCGGAGCCGGGCCGGGCGTGTGCAGCTTCTGATGAATTTTTGCACCCAGGTGATATATATGCGCGAGCGGCACCAACCCATATCCCCACCATGGCAAATGGTCATTATGCGCAGCATTTGGCGTTACATACGTTGGATACCAAAATTGCGGCGTTTTCATGGGAGTGCAGTTCGTACGGGCTGGAGCGGCGCGGATTCCCGGCTCAATTCCACACTATTTTGAGGAGTATAAAGATTGGTTTTTTGCAGCAAAGGCAGCCGCGCCAGCATAAAAACCGGCTCTAATTCTTCAATAATTACATCCAAAACATGGCTTTGGCGCAGCGCGTAATGCTGCGCCTTTTCGCCTAGATTTTTCAGCATGTCCGGATTTTCAAGAAATTTATCAAGTCTGTGCGCCAATTCATCCTTATAGGACAGCGAGACTACAACTCCCTCTTCGCGCATATCATCATAAATTTGCTGCAGATTTTGCACCTGCGGCCCCACCAGAACAGCACAGCCCAAAAGCGCGGGTTCCAAGGGGTTATGGCCGCCGCCGCCATCGCGGCTGAAACTGCGGCCCATACACACGCATGAAATCAGCCGATACCACAATCCCAATTCCCCCATGCGGTCAATAATCAAAATTTCATCATGATCTTGTGCCGGCGTAATATTTTCCGACTCTTGCTTTTCCGACTCTTGCTTTTTAGAGTCTTGCTCTTTAGAGCCCTGCTTTTCAGACTCCCACCCTGCCGCACTTCGAAGGGTAGCATTCAGATTTTGGGCGCGGCAAAGCTTGAGAATATCCACCGCCCTTTGCGGATGACGCGGCGCAATCACCGTGAGTAGATTAGGGTATTTCCCGCGCAATTTTTGATGCACTTCAATTGCCAAGGCCTCCTCCCCTTCATGCGTGCTGGCGTAAATCCAACAGGGGCGTTGCGCGATCACTGGCTGCAGCAAAGCAAATTGCTGCGCATCATAGGGAAGCGGCGGAGCGCAATATTTAATATTCCCCGCCGCCACAACGCTGTGGGCATTCAACCCTTCGAAAAATTCTTTGTCTTTGTGAGTTTGGGTTAAAATCACGGTGAAGGCCGAGAGTAATTCCGCCACGGATTTCTTGGCAAATTGCCAGTGGCGGAAAGATTTTTCGGACATACGCGCATTGATAAGCGCCATAGGCAGCCGCCTGTGCCCAATTTCACTCAACATCACCGGCCATAATTCCGACTCCGCCCACAAAATCACATCCGGGTGCCAATAATCCAAAAATTGCTGCACCCATTGCGGGCGATCAATCGGCATATATTGATGAAACGCACGATCCGGCAAACGGATTTTAAGCATCTCTGCCGCCGTCCGTGTGATGGTGGTGACCAGTACGGAGGCAAGCGGATTTTGCTGCAGAAAAATATGGATCAGCGGCAGCATGGATTGCGCCTCTCCGACGCTTGCTACATGGACCCACATTAGGGGCCCCAGAGGGCGCGGAAGGGAAGGTTTGGCGTATTTTTCACCAATACGCTGCGGGTCTTCCTTGCCCTGACGGATGCGCCGCCGCATCACCATTTTTACCAATGGTTTTCCGGCCTTCATCGTGTTTTTATACAGCCACAGTAAGCTCATAACCCGACCTTTAGTCTTTTAACCCGCAGAGCTGATGATTGCGGGGCGCCCAACGGAAATATAGGTAAATCCGGCCTGTTCCATCTCCGGTAATTTATAAATATTGCGAAAATCAATGATGGTTTTTCCGCGCATCAGGCTTGATATTTTCTTGAGTTGGAGGCTGCGGAACTCATTCCACTCCGTCATAATCACCAACGCATCGGCATCCTTTGCGGCTTCATAGACATCTTCGACCCACTCAATTTGTTTTAGGACTTGAGCGGCATTGTTCATGGCAATCGGGTCATAGGCACAAATCTTTGCCCCCGCGGCCTGAAGCTGTGGAATCAGCACAAGCGCCGGAGCCTCGCGAATGTCATCGGTATTGGGTTTGAACGCGACCCCCAATACGGCGATTTTTTTATCCACGACATTTCCTTCCATCGCGTCAATCACGCGCGCAACCAAGCTGTTCTGCCGTTCATAATTAATATCCACCACCGATTTCACAATCTTTTGCGGCGCGTTATATTGTTCACCGATTTGCACCAATGCCAGCGTATCCTTAGGAAAGCATGATCCGCCATATCCCGGACCCGCATGCAAAAATTTTGAACCGATACGCCCGTCGAGCCCCATGCCTTTGGCTACGTGTTGCACATTTGCGCCCGTTGCCTCGCACAAATTCGCAATTTCATTGATAAAGGTAATTTTGGTGGCGAGGAACGCATTGCTGGCATATTTTATAATCTCCGCACTCTCCGGCGTGGTCATCACCATCGGGGTTTCGTTGATATAGAGCGGCCGATAAAGCGTGCGCATGACCTCCATCGCGCGTGGGCTTTCTGTCCCCACCACCACGCGATCGGGCCGCATGAAATCCTCAATCGCCATGCCTTCGCGCAAAAATTCGGGGTTGGAAACCACATCAAATTCAGCATGCGGTGCGGCTTCACGAATGACGCGCTCAACCTCCCGCGCGGTGCCCACCGGCACGGTCGATTTATTCACCACCACTACATAGCCGTTAATTTCTGCCGCAATCTCACGCGCGGCCTGGTAGACATAGGTCAAATCGGCCTGGCCGTTATCCACGCGCGGCGGTGTCCCCACCGCAATAAAAACCGCATCGGCATTGTGGACGGCCTCATTCAAATTTGTGGTGAATTGAATGCGGCCGGCGGCCACTTGTTTGGCCACCAAATCATCCAAGCCCGGTTCATAAATCGGGATTTCCCCCTGATTAAGCCGCGCGATTTTCCCTGCATCCTTATCGACGCACACAACATCAAAGCCAAACTCCGCGAAACAAGTCCCGGAAACCAAGCCGACATATCCCGTTCCTACTACACCAATTTTCATGTTTTAACCTCTAGGGCACTTCTAAAAACCCCGTCTTGCGGCGATCTCCTGCGTCGCGGCGATACTCGGATCCGCATGTACATCAATGTACATTTACGGTCCTGCGTTTCTCGCTTCTAGTATCTCATCCGCAATCCAGGGGTTTTTAGAGGTGCCCTCTAAAAAATTTGCTCAATTAAACGCGGATATTATAGGTTTTTACTCTGATTCAAAAGTTTTTTTTGCAATGAATTTGACAATTGCTCCTTTCAAATGACCTCACATCACAATAATGCTTTATTCTTTCGCTAAATTTTTGCACAATGGCCCGCAAATGATGACCCGAATTTTGGGGATAAACTTTAAGGATACAGATTATGGCGCGTAAAACCGGTTCAGCCGCGATTGAACAAATTATTGACCAACCGATGACAAGTTTATTGTCGGAACGTTATTTGTCCTATGCGCTTTCGACCATTATGGCGCGCTCGCTGCCCGATGTGCGGGACGGGCTCAAACCGGTGCATCGGCGGTTGTTGTTTGCGATGTATCAACTCAAACTCAACCCCACTTTGCCGCCGAAAAAATCCGCGCGGGTGGTGGGGGATGTGATCGGTAAATTCCATCCCCATGGGGATCAGGCAGTGTATGATACGCTCACGCGGCTCGCCCAGGATTTTGCTGTGCGTTACCCGCTGGTGGACGGGCAAGGGAATTTCGGCAACATTGACGGCGATAATCCGGCGGCGATGCGTTATACGGAATCGCGGCTTACCCAGACTTCGCTGGCGTTGCTAGAGGGGATAGATGAAAACGGTGTGGATTTCCGCACCACTTATGACGGGGAAACTTTGGAACCCGTAGTGATGCCCGCCAATTTCCCCAATCTGCTCGCTAACGGGGCATCGGGCATTGCGGTGGGGATGGCCACCAATATTCCGCCGCATAATGTGGCGGAATTATGTGAGGCGATGGAGCTGATGCTCGACCGCCACGCCGAGAAAAAATCCACCACGATTGAGGAAGTGTGCAGCATCGTCAAGGGCCCCGATTTCCCCACGGGCGGGGTGTTGGTGGAAAACCAGGACACGATAAGGGAGGCTTACCGCACCGGTCGCGGGTCGTTGCGCACACGGGCACGATGGGTGAAGGAAGATTTAAAGCAAGGAACATGGCAGATTATTGTCACTGAAATTCCCTATCAGGTGCAAAAAGCCAAGTTGGTGGAGCAGATTGCGAACCTGATTACCAACAAAAAACTGCCGATGCTCGATGATGTGCGTGATGAAAGTGCCGAGGATATTCGACTCGTCCTCATGCCCAAAAACCGCAATGTGGAGCCGGAATTGCTGATGGAGGCACTCTTTCGTATGAGTGACCTGGAAAATCGTTTTGCAATTAATATGAACGTGCTTGAAAACGGGATCGTGCCAAAGGTGATGAATTTGCTAGAGGTGCTGTGGTGCTGGCTTCATCACCGTCAAGATGTGCTGGTGCGCCGCTCACGCTTTCGGCTGGATCAGGTGGTCCACAGGCTTGAGGTGCTGGCGGGGTATCTGATTGTCTATCTCAATATTGACGAAGTGATCCGCATTATTCGCGAATCTGATGAACCGAAGCCGGCCTTGATGGCGCGTTTTGGGTTGAGCGAAATTCAGGCCGAAGCAATTTTAAACATGCGCTTAAGATCGTTGCGCAAGTTAGAGGAAATGGAAATCCGCAAGGAATTTGACGCTCTGGAGCGGGAGAAAGATATGCTTGAGAAATTGCTGGGCTCTGAGACCAAGCAATGGGCGGAGATTAAAAAGCAAGTGGGGGCCACCAAAAAACTCTATGGACCCGCCACCCCGCTCGGCGCGCGGCGCACCACCATCGCGCGGGCCCCGGCACCCATGGCTATTGACCTTCAGCAAGTGATGGTGGAGCGTGAACCGATTACCGTGGTGCTCTCTGATAAGGGATGGATCCGCGCGATGAAGGGCCAAGGACTGGCGGCGGCGGACTTCAAATATAAGGAAGGCGACCGCGAGCAATTTATTTGTGAGGCGCAAACCACCGATAAACTCATTTTATTTGCCACCAACGGGCGGTTTTACACGATTACGGCGGACAAACTCCCGCCCGGGCGCGGCTTTGGCGACCCCGTGCGGTTGTTGGTTGATATCCCCAATGATGCCGATATTATCTCCCTCATGGTTTGGCGTGAGGATCAGCGGATTTTGATGATCAGCCGTGACGGGCGCGGCTTTATTGTCTCAAGCAATGAAGTCCTGGCGCAAACCAAAAACGGTAAAATCATCATGAGTGTGGGTGAAGGAACCGAAGCCGTATATTGCGCACAAATTCCACCGCATCATGATTATCTGGCGATGATTGGTACCAACCGCAAAATGCTGGTGTTTAAAATGGAAGAGATTCCGGAACTTACCAAGGGCAAAGGCGTGATTTTGCAAAAATATAAGGATGGCGAATTTGCCGATGCCAAGAGCTTTAACGGTGAGGAAGGCTTGAGCTTTACCTCCGGCGCACGACAAATGCAGATCGGGAATATCCGCGAATGGATTGGCGCGCGCGCGGCTTCGGGCCGGCTCCCGCCCAACGGTTTCCCGCGCAGCAATCGGTTTTAGAGCAGGTTCATGATCTCTAGGGCTTGTGTACAACCCCTTTGCTCTCTACCTTACCACCCGTGAGTTTTCAAATCAGCCCGTATCTAGGCAAGGTCCGGTGACTCTACTGCCCTATGACCCCGCATCAAGTGCGGGGTTGCGGAATTTGAGGGGTGGCAAGTCTCTCTACCCATGCTTTCGAGCGAGGTATTGTTCAAAATTATCTGCCTGGCGCAACGTATATCCCGCATAATGGACTTGGGAGATCGTGTTATCAATAGCCTCAGGCGATGGCGCAAAAAACGCGCATTGCCCGAAATTGCCATAGCCGCTTTCGCGAATGATGCGGAATTTATGCCCCTCAACATGTTCCAATTCACGGCAATTTTCAAACGGCGTAAGGGCAGCCGGATTCGATGCGTATAATTTATTCCCAATCGCCACAAAATAAATGCTGCGCAGCAAATCAAAATAATGTCCCTGATATTTTTGCAGGTGGCTTTCGTCCTGAAGATGATTTTCAAAGAAATCCAGGATATGCCACACGCCGCGCTGCCACCCCGATACATTGGCGGTAAAGGAATTGGCGAGGATGCTCACGCACAAATCATCCTTGGGTGAGAACAGAGTTTTCCCCACCTGACCCGACATGGTGCCGTGGTGACCGAGCAAACTGCGCCCCTGATGTTCTTCATGCACCAATCCCGTGGCATAACCGAGCCCATGCGAATCATCGGGAATTTGCCATTTTCTGGCCAACATGCGCGTGCGTGATTTGGCCGAAAGCAAGGAGGATTGCGATCCCAAAAGCGAGGCAAAAAAACGGCAAAGATTTTCAGCATTGGTGCATAGGCCGCTCGATGCTGCAAGCGCATGAGTGTACACATTGGCGGGCATCGCCGCCTGTTGGCCCGTCGGCGTGACCTGGGAATATCCGGTGACGTATGAGAGAGGGGGGGCAAGAGGGGGGGAAGGGGGGAGTGGGAAGGCGACAAGTTCATCCCGATAATCGCCCGCCCAGATGTTCAGATTGAGCGGATCGGCGATATTTTGTCGGATAAAATCGGAGTAAGAATTTTGACTGATTTTTTCAATCACCAACCCCAATAGTCCGTAACCAAAATTGGAATATTTAAAGCGCGACAGCGGATCAATCGCCAGAGATGTGCGGGTGTAGAAAGCCTCTAATTCCTCCGCGTTCGGGAAATCCAGATCCCCCCACCAAAAATCCTGATTGTCACCGTCGCTCCATAAACCCGCGGCATGTTCCAACACTTGTTCAATCGTGATTTTGTGATAACGCCGATCAAAATGCCGTGCAATAAAGGGCAAGTAATCGCCCACATAATCGGTTAATTTTATCAATCCGCGATCAACCAAAATTAAAATGCATGCGGCCGTAACGCTTTTGGATTGCGACGCCGCGCGAAAAATATGGCCGGTCGTGAGGGCTTGCGGCGGATCAAGTCTTGCCAAGCCATAGGCGCGATTGAACACGACCTCCTCACGATAGGAAATGGCGGCCTGAATCCCCGGCGTATGGGGATCCAGCAAATTTTGATACTTAAACCAGTGATGGAGATAATCTAAAGCAGCGGTAAAATAATGCGGTAAATTTGTGGTGGTCATAGGTTAAAATTTCATTGTGTGTCGTTGTTGCCGAATATACTCAGAAGACTGAATTGCCGGCTAGGAACAAGCGACGCAGCGTAGGGGGCTACGTCAGGAGCGAAGTGACAACGTCCGGGAGTTCAGTCTTCCGAGTATAATTCCCCCCATAATTCCGACGGACACATGCCCACCACATTGAACCCGCAATCCACATAATGAATTTCGCCGGTTACCGCCGATGACATATCGGACAACAAATAAACCCCCGTATTGCCCAATTCCGCCAAATCCACCGAACGGCGCAACGGCGATGTCAAAACATTATATTGAAATGTCTTGCGCGCCGAACCAATGGCCGACCCGGCGAGCGTGCGCATAGGGCCGGCAGAAATGGCATTCACCCGAATATTTTCATGTCCCAGATCAGCCGCCAGATAGCGCACTGAGGATTCCAGCGCAGCTTTGGCCACACCCATCACATTGTAATTCGGCATGACCTTTTCCGCACCGTAATAGGTGAGCGTCACAGCCGATCCGCCCTGCTTCATCAATTTGGCGGCGCGTTGCATCACGGCGGTAAAGGAGTAGCAAGAAATATTCATGGAATTGAGGAAATTTTCCAGGGACGTATCCACATAGCGGCCCTTGAGCTCTTCCTTATTTGAAAAGGCGATGGAATGCACGATGAAATCAATCTGGCCGAATTCTGCGGCGATTTGGTCAAACGTGGCATCCAAGCTGGACATAGAGGCCACATCGCAGTCAATTAACGCCTTAACACCCAGTTCAGCCGCCAGCGGCTCTACCCGTTTTTTAAACGCATCACCCTGATAGGTAAAAATGAGTTCCGCCCCTTGTTCAGCGCAGGCCTTGGCAATGCCCCAAGCGATGGAGTATCCGTTGGCCACCCCCATAATAACGCCGCGTTTTCCTTGTAATAATCCGTTCATGTTGCACTCTTAACTAATGATATAAATGTTCTACAGTTTAAAATGTTAATGATGAGCCCTTAGGGCTTGCTGACAATGTCGCTACGGCTAAGGATTTTTGCGGTTTTTCGAGAACCGCCCCGGAGCGTACTTTTGGGTACGTGAGGAGCGGAAACGCAGAAATGCCGCGAAAAGCCAACGCCGAAGTAGACATTGTCAACAAGCTCTAAAAATCCACGCATTTTCCGTTTGCTTCCCAATCCCCATACCTTGTGGCCTCCGGCCCTTTGCGCCCGCCAAATTCGGGGGGTAGGGGCTGCGGGACTTTTTCCGCTTCTGCGGATAAATGAGTGGGAGATGACTCTTTTTCTGGACTTTTGCGCTTTTGCTTCATAAAACTAGCTTAGAGGTTTTTTGCCAAACTGGAAAGATGAAATATGACCAAATCGTACGAAGTTTTAAAAGATTTTCGCGGCCGCATTGATGCACTCGATGATAAAATTGTGGATTTATTGATCGAACGGATTGGTATCATCCGCGAGGTTGCCAAAATCAAGCATCAACATAATATTCCCGCAATTCTTGAGGACCGCATCGCCGAAGTGATTGACCGCGCGGGGGACAGGGTGGAAGCCGCACTGCCCGAACAATTCGCCCAGGATGACGCGGATCGCATTCGTGAGGTTTATGCGTTGCTGGTGGTGATTTGCTGCGATTTGGAGGAGGAATATATCGCCTCCCAAGCGGCATAGAGCTTGTTCATGATCTCTCAGCTTTACAGGACTTTCGCTCATTTTCAATCCGGTTATTGCGGAGATGCTTTAGCCCGCATGCGTGTTTAAACCGCAGAGCCGCAGAGAACGCAGAGGTTTTTTGCAAGTAATGATTTTTTTCTTGCGCCACCCGGCAAAAAGAGGCAAAAAATGAACGCGCAGCGTTCGAAGATTATATAATCCAAAACACCGCAACTCATTGAAATTCAACAATATTTTCTCTCTTGTCTCTGTGTCCTCTGCGTCTCTGCGGTTTTAAAAAACTGAGTCCGCCTGATCACAAAATATATTCGTGAGGACTCAAAGCCAAAAAGATCGTGAACAGGTTCTCAGGCTCTTATTGCATCGTGAGGCCCTCGGGGCCGTAATATCCGATGATTTTGTTGGTATCGGCATCTTTCAGGTAAAACATGCGCGGATGGCGGCTTGTCATGTGGTAAACATAATCCACGGTTTGCATCACGCGCCGCTGGTCGTAACCGGAGAGATGATAAAAATTCACCCCGACATCAAGATAGGGGATATGATCATCCAAATATTGCCGTTCAATAATATCGGCCACATACCACCGATTGATCAAATCGACCCCGGTGCCGCCATTCATCGAAATCCAATCCGCGGGTTGCCAAGCGGGATTATTGCCCTGTACCTCGCCCAATCCGCTGTCCCATTGGCCGTTATGCGGATTGATGCTGGTTTCATAATAGGGCATGTAATCCTGATTAACCCAGTGATTCCACCACCACCAGGATGACCCGAATTTCGGGCCGGCCTGAGCCGATGTCACGCCCCCCATCAAGGTCAGAGCACATACCAAAAGCCCCCATAAAATATGTATATAAATCTTCATAACGGCACCCATCCTAATCATATTTTAATGTAGCTGTGATATATTAATAAAATGATAAATTCAATTTCTATCGCGACAAGTGGGCTTTTGGCAAGTGCCAAAAAAGCGGATATCGCCGCCCAAAATATTGTCAATGAAGACAGCGTGGGGGCCGTAGCCCCTACAAAGGGGCAAAATAGCGGCTATATTCCACAAGATGCTATTACCCTCTCCCAAACCGGCTCCCGGGCGGGCGGTACAGTTGAAACAATTTCATTAAACCGCTCCCCGCCCTTTGTGTTGAGTTATGAACCGGACTCACCGCTCGCCAATGCTGACGGGCTGGTCAACGCCCCGAATGTGAGCGCGGATGAGGAGCTTATCACCCTCAAACAAGCGGAAAATGCCTATAAGGCCAATGCAATTTCCCTCAAAACCGGGCAAGAGATGGAGGAAACACTCACCAAAGCTTTGGATCATAAGGCATAAGAGCCTCTTTGTGATCTCCCCTTAGAACCTGTTCATAATCTCTACTCTGGCTTTGGCTTTTTACGGCACAATCTTAATCGGGGTTCCGGCATCCACCATCGAGTATATTTCCTCAATATCGTGATTGCGGAGCGCGATACAGCCATCCGTCCAATTTTTATCAAAACGTTGAAAAAATCCCAAAAATCCACCGCGATCCCCGTGAATCCCTACTTGCCCGCCGGGGGAAGCGCCAATTTTTTGGGCTAACTCCCGATCATGCTGGTTGGGATATGAAATTCCCAAGAATTTCTGGAACCTCTGACTCACATGCTTTTCTTCGATTTTATAAAGTCCTTCCGGCGTGCGTTCATCCCCTTCCCGGACTTTATGCCCCTTCGGATCGGCTCCCATCGCCATAATCGGATAGGTTTTTACGATTTGTCCTGACTTCCATAGCGTCAAGAGCCGCATATTTTTTTGTACCACGATATAATCGACCTGTTGGAAAGCCGCGGCCTTATCCGCCGTTTGTGGATGTGTTCCGGATATTGCCCAGGAATTTCCCGTAGTGTCCACGGATTGCGGCGGCAGCTCAATCGGCGCAGCATAGGTGGTTTGCGTTTGTCCGCCGGCATTTGGGTTCACACCACAAGACGCCAAGCAGAGCATTATTCCTATAGCCATCACAATTTTTTTCACAGTATCCTTCATTCGGCCCTGACTTTCCTTCATTCTTTCTTTTCTTTAATTTGGCGTTTGGCTCTTTTTGACCATCTCGGTTTGAGTAAACTTGACCGCGAGTATGATGTGGAGCGCGAAAAGTTTCAAGAGGTTAAACATTGCTGAGAGTCTTATCATAGGCAGATTTCTAGATCATTTTGCGATTAAGTCGAAGCCGGTTAATCGCAACAAAATGCGACAAAACAAATGTTTAGACCATTTTTTCGAGTCTGCGTAACCGAAAAATGGGCTAAAAATTTTCAAAAACGCGGGATTTTTCAATAACCTTATTCCACTCATACTCCTCAACAGCAGGCGTAACAAAAGGATAGCAATCTAAATGCGCCATATCCAAATGATCAAAATTTTGATTCAGGTAAAAAAATTTGCCGCCTGTCTGATTTTCAAAATTTTCCACCCATTCATAACGCGTGCTGATCACCGGCATGCGGGCCGCACAATATTCCAATAATTTGGTCGATGTTTGCCGGTTAAACGGGTACAGATCCGGCATGATGTTCAACCCATATCTGGCCCGGGTCATCGCCGCCGGCATATCTTCGTATTTTATGCGTCCGGTAAAAATTATATTTTCTGTTGTGCCAAAGGACTGATAAATTTTATCGGGAACGGTGCCGATGACCAATAATTTTGCTGATTTCATGCGGGTTTTGAAATGATTGAGCATGGAAAATATCATCTTTCCGCGATTGAGACTGCCCGCATATACAAAATCATGATCCGGGTTGGGGTGGGGGGCCGGCCTGAAGAAATGCGAACCGATGCCCATGTCCCTTAAACGATAGGGTATATTATCTGCAAATTTCATATCACGGCAAACGGTTTCATTTAAAAACACGCGCAGGGTCGGTTTTGTTGTGAGTTTTCTTTTTATAAAGTTTTTTACTCGCGGAAATTGCCCCACGGATAGGGACCCGTATTCATGCACGACCTGGTGATTAGCGGGGAGGGACCGGTCAAACCCCATGAATTTCCACACAATATCAACATCTGCATCAACATCAATATCCGCCGCAAGGCGATTACCGTCGGGCTCCAAAGCTTCAAAAGCCGATAAATGGGGCATTTTTTCCCGAATAAACGCCATATAGGCATTGATTTCCGGCAGATATACACCCTGCCTGCGCACAAAAAGAATTTTTTTCATGGTGATCCTTTGGCTGCGGTTCCCGGAGTTGTAGTTCCCGGAGTTGTAGTTCCCTGGGCTGTGGTTCCCTGCACTCCCCTGCGACTCACCACTCCCCCGCATAATGGCGCGGGCGCGCAGGTGGTGGCGGGAAAGGAAATCGGCAGATTCAAAAGCCGACGCACCGCCATATAGGCAAAGCCTTCGGCCTCCATCGCATCGCCATTCCACCCCAAATCGTCCACCATTTTCACGGGAGTTTGGAGTAAAGCCCCCAGCCGCGTCATCAAATGACGGTTAAGTCGTCCGCCACCCGTGATCAACCATATAAGCGGCGGGGCGGGTAGAAATCGGGCGGCGCGGGCAATGGTGCGGGCTGTAAACTCACTCAGAGTGGCCAGCGCATCTTCAACGCCAAGTGAGGATACATCGACAAAATCCCACGCATTACGATCGAGCGATTTCGGCGGTTGACGGGTGAAAAATTCATGATCCATCCATTGCGATATCAGGGCTTCGTCAACCTTCCCGCGGGCTGCACGGGCTCCACCGCGATCAAATTTTTCACCCAAACGGGTGAGCATATAATCATCCATCAACGCGTTCCCCGGCCCGCAATCAAATGCCAATAATGGTAGAGTCTGAATAGTTTCTTCAGCAAGTTCACCTGCTTCTCCTACCCAACTTATATTCGACACACCACCAATATTCACAATCGCCACCGCCCCGCGCAGTAACGGATGCACGGCATCACGGGAATTTGGCGTTTTCTGAGTTTGTGGGCCTGTGCGCCGCACTGACGCCACACGCGCTGCGTGATAAATGGGAATGAGCGGTGCGCCCTGCCCGCCCGCCGCCACGTCCGCTTGTCTGAAATCATACACAACATCACAATGCGTCAAGGTGCGCAACAACTCCCCATCCCCTAATTGCCAAGTAAAACGGCGCGCCGGATCATGGGTTACGGTTTGCCCGTGAAAGCCGATGATATCAAGTGCCGGGCTTTGTTTCTTTCGTCCTAACTCCGCCATAAAATTCTTGAGCATATCGGCATGAAAGAGGGTCATTTCACCTTCAATTGCGGCAATTTCCGGGCTTTTTTCACGTGCGCCGAAACAAGAGCGCAGCCGCGCCCGCAACCCGTCATCATAATCATAGGTGCGAAATATTATTGGCTCGACATACTCCGCGCCATCTGTGGCGATATAGGCCACATCCACCCCATCCAAGGATGTTCCCGACATAAAGCCCACCGCAAAGTAAATTTTTCCATGTTGATAAGTTAAAATCTTACATTTCTCCTCTTTTCAAATCGAAAATTTCGAGTCAAACTTGACACGCCTCAGTTCGTGGTTTTTTTATGCCAATGCACAGGCATTCATCCACAGGCATTCAGGTTTATAAATTATGCCCATCATATCATACTGCGATTGATGAGCAAGCTTCGGAAAAGGGGATTAGGGGACCTGCTATGGGATTAAAAATTGCTGTTTTAAAAGAAACTGCGGCATATGAGCGGCGCGTGGCGGCCACCCCTGAGACGGTGAAAAAATATATTGCCAAGGGGTTTGACGTATCCGTTGTGCGCGGGGCGGGGGCTTTGTCCTTCTATCCTGATCAGGATTATGCCGATGCCGGGGCCCGTATGATCGGGGATGGTCATCAGGATTCTTCATCTCAGGATTTTTCTGACTATGACATTATCTTGTGTGTGCAATCGCCCACGCCGTTGCCACGCATGAAGCCGGGAGCGAGCCTGATCGGTTTGCTCGCGCCCTTTACGCCCGATCCGCGATTGCAACATTACAAAAATGCGCGGATTCACGCGCTGTCTATGGAACTCATCCCGCGGATCACGCGGGCGCAGGCGATGGATGTGCTTTCCTCGCAATCCAATCTCGCGGGGTATCGCGCGGTGCTTGAGGCCGGATATGCCTATGCCAGAAGCTTTCCGATGATGATGACGGCGGCCGGAACGGTGGCGCCGGCGCGCGTATTTGTGATGGGGGCGGGTGTGGCAGGGTTACAGGCCATTGCCACCGCCAAACGCTTGGGCGCCATTGTCTCGGCCACCGATGTTCGCCCGGCGGCCAAGGAACAGGTGCAGTCCTTGGGGGCCAGCTTCGTCATGGTGGATAGTGATGAAGTGCGCAACGCCGAAACCGCCGGTGGATATGCCAAGGAAATGTCCCAGGATTTTAAGGACAAACAGGCGCGATTAATTGCCGAAACCATCGTAAAGCAAAATATTGTGATCACCACCGCCCTTATCCCCGGGAGGGCCGCGCCCAAATTAATCACTGAGGCAATGGTGCGCAGCATGAAAAGCGGATCGGTGATCGTGGATATGGCGGTGGAACAGGGGGGGAATTGCGAACTCTCAAAACCGGGTGAAATTGTTGAGGTGGACGGAGTCAAAATTCTGGGATTTTGTAATATTCCATCGCATATCGCCAGTGATGCTTCGGCCCTGTATGCGCGTAACTTGCTCAATCTATTGGGGATTTTGGTGACTCAAAACGGTGAACTTGACCTTAAATCTCAGGATGAAATCCTGCGCGCCATTTTGCTCACAGCCAATGGAGAGATCGTGCATCCGCAATTCCAGAATTTTTAACGTAAATTTTAGCCCGGGATTTTTAGCCAGGATTTTTATTTGTGAAAGTAGTTTTTATCAACCAAGATATTTTAGAAAAAGGCCCGCCCCATGTCCGATCCCCAAAGTGCCATTGCCTATCAGGCGCAGCAATTATCCTCCCTGTCTCATAAGCTCTCTGAGCAAGCCGAACGACTTGCCAATGATGTGACCTCATATAATTTTGCGATGGGTCACGGCAGCGACTTCCTCACCACCGGACTTACGATTTTTATTCTTTCCTGTTTTGTCGGTTATTACGTGGTGTGGCGCGTGACGCCGGCCTTGCACTCACCCTTAATGGCCATCACTAATGCGATTTCATCGGTGATCATTGTCGGGGCGTTGATTGCCGCGGGACCGAGCGAGACAAGCTTTTCCAAAATTGTCGGCTTTTTGGGTGTGATTTTGGTGTCCATTAATATTTTTGGCGGGTTTATCGTCACCCGCCGCATGTTACAGATGTTTAAGAAGAAATAGCGGGGGATCAAACCTCCTCCTGAGTTTCCGCCCTAATAAATTTATGAAATTTTAAACCTTGTGAAATTGTCATCATGATTGCCTCCATTGCCCCTATCCTTTATCTGTTTTCCGCTGTTTTGTTTATATTGGCGTTGCGCGGATTATCGCACCCCGAAAGCGCACGCGGGGGGCTTAATTTAGGGATTTTGGGGATGATGTTGGCTATTCTCACGACCATCCTCACCCCCACCATTGCCTCTTACGGGTTAATTGTCACCGGAATTATCATTGGCGGATTTATCGGAACGGTGACGGCCTTAAAAATTAAAATGACTGCCCTGCCGCAATTGGTGGCGGCCTTTCACTCACTGGTGGGGTTGGCGGCGGTCTGCGTGGCGGTGGCGGCGTTTCACAATCCGCAATCTTACGGTATCGGAGCTCCGGGCGAAATTAAATTGTCCTCCCTGATTGAAATGGCATTGGGTGTTGCCATCGGTGCCATTACCTTTACCGGATCGGTGATTGCATGGGGAAAATTACAGGGCGTGATTTCCGGTAAACCGGTCACGTTCTCGGGCCAGCATCTTTTGAATGCAGGATTGGTTATTTTGATTCTGGGGCTTATTATTTTGCTCTGCCTTTCTGAAGGTGCCCTGTATTTCTGGGGGATTATTGCGCTCTCCCTGTTGCTGGGTATTCTGCTGATTATCCCCATTGGCGGGGCTGATATGCCGGTGATTGTGTCTATGCTCAATTCCTATTCGGGATGGGCCGCGGCGGGCATTGGCTTTACGTTGCAAAATCCGTTGCTGATTATCACGGGGGCATTGGTCGGGGCTTCGGGCGCGATTTTGTCCTATATTATGTGCAAGGGAATGAATCGATCCTTCCTCAGTGTTATTCTGGGCGGTTTTGGTGCCGAACAGGGCGGCAGCGTAAGCTATGGCAGCGGAGAAAAATCCGCGAAAATCGGTTCGGCCGATGATGCGGCCTTTATCATGAAAAATGCCGCGCGGGTGATTATTGTTCCCGGATACGGTATGGCGGTGGCCCAAGCCCAGCACGTAGTGCGCGAGCTTTCCGACATGTTGAAATCCCATGGGGTGGATGTGAAATTTGCCATTCATCCGGTGGCGGGTCGTATGCCCGGCCATATGAACGTGCTGTTGGCCGAGGCCAACGTGCCCTATGACGAAGTGTTTGAATTGGAGGATATTAACCGCGAATTTGCGCAGGCCGATGTTGCCTATGTGATCGGGGCGAACGACATTACCAACCCATCGGCACGCAGCGATTCCTCATCCCCTATCTACGGTATGCCGGTTTTGGATGTTGAGCGGGCGAAAACCGTGCTCTTTGTCAAACGATCAATGGGATCGGGCTATTCGGGGGTTGATAACCCGCTGTTTTTCGCGGAAAATACTTTGATGCTGCTGGGCGATGCCAAAAAAATGACCGAGGATATTGTGAAAGCGATGGAGGCGTAATTCTATACAAATAGTTTAGGCGCGCACAGAGCTAACGAATTCTTTAATCTTATCTAAATCCTTCACCCCGCGATCCACTTCTACTCCGCTAGAGACATCAACCGCCGCCGGGGGATTGTCGCGCAACTGATCGAGAGCCGCGGTGACGTTGCGGCTATTTAATCCGCCCGAAAGCATCCACGGCCGCGCGAATTTTTTATTTTTTAAAAGAGTCCAGTCAAAGGCACGACCGTTCCCCCCGGGAATGTGCGAATTCTCAGGGGCCTTGGCATCAAACAACAGCCAATCCGTCACCTGTTCAAACATCGGCACGCGGGATAAATCGTCTTCACCCGCAAGACTAAGGGCCTTCATCACCGGCAAGTGAAATTTTGAGCGGATGGCGCGCACGCGGGCAGGCGACTCATCGCCATGGAGCTGAATCATATCCAATTTCACATGCGGGAGAATATGCGCAATCTCCTCATCGCTCGGATTGACGAATAATCCCACGAGATTGAGCGCAGGAGGTTTGTGCGCGCTCAACTGATGCGCTGGCTCAGCCGGGATATAACGCGGGGATTTGGGAAAAAATACCAATCCGGCATAGGCCACGCCCAGTTCACCCAGCAAGTTTAAATGCCCGATATCTTTTAGTCCGCAAATTTTTATGTCTATCATCAAATTAAGAAATAGCTTATAATCTTGTTTTATTATTTACTCAGCCGAGTTTAAACTTTTGCTGTCCGGGTTTGTTATATGCAAGCCTTGGGTCTCCGTTTCGTTGATTGAGCCTTTTTAAGACTGCGGCACCTAAATCTGTAAGGGCTGTATTTGTATCGTCATGACTTATTAGGCCCTGTCTTTGTAGGTAATACAATGGGTCTGGAGCACATGCAAGTGGTTGTCCCAAAGGATTTGTTCTATTAAACAAGTGTCTTAAGCTAATTTTGAAAAGCTGCCCTGAGTTCGGATCTGTCAGCCTCATGGGACCGATAAAATCTTTTGCTTCTGCTGTTTTATCTCTGCCTAGACTACAAAGATATAGTATGTTATGGTAAAAAGACATCTCGCGTAATTTCTCTGGGTCTGGCCACGATGACTCTGGAGAAACAAGCTTGTTACTATCAAAAATATCGTCAATAAATAAATCAACTGCCTCACCGGCCATTTCCTGCACCACTGGATTAGTAGAAGTAAGGTATAGATGGCATTCATGATCTAACAGCCGCTTTTTTTCGTCTTTAATTCTCCGGATCAAATGGCTTGTGGCGGGAGATATTTTTAAAGCTTCGCTAATCGGAACAAGACCATTTGCGGATTGTCCTGCTAGTGTTACAAAATGACGATAATCAGCTTGGGCATTTAAATCAGCTTGAAGCCTAGCGATGCCACATTTCGCATTTAAAATTCCCATAATTTCATCTTGTGCTGTTTCTGGGAGAGATTCAAACTCGTCCATAATATATCCTTTTTGTCTGCGATAATGAAAATAAACATTATGTAATTTTAGAGTTAGAGGAGTATATGCCATCGTGCATTGAATTGTCAAATTTGATTTATGTAAGGTTGGTAGCCACGTGCATAACTTTATCAAATCTTAACATCTTTCCGTCATAAAAGTTTTTTCGATAAAAGTTAAGCATAATCTTGATTTTTATCGTAAAGTGGCTCATAACTGTTGCACGTAATCACAAGTGATCGGCTGGGTTTGTGTTTGGGTGGTCGGATTGCGGTCCATATTTTTAGGAGAAGTCAATGAAATTCAATCAATTAAAATTTTTATCCGTATGTGCTGCGGCATTGTCGATTTCGCTTTGCCCGTTGAATCTTAAGGCTCAGGATATGGGCTATGGCGGCGGCTATGCGCCTGATACGTCCCAAGATTTGCCCGTTCCCACAGGACAACCCACGGGCGGCCAGCCCTATGGCGCCCCCGTAGCCAATTACGCCCCCAGCCCCTATGCACAGCCCGCAGCCCCCATGCCCGTGATGGGCGGGGACAACCGCGCATATGCCAATGATGTTGAGCTGTCGCGTCCGGCGGCGCCGATTTTGTCCGTTACGTCGCCCGACCAGAATTTGGGCAACGGGTCCGGTCAGGTGACGCAAATTATGTCGGCCACCAACCGCCCCAACGGCGATCGCATTACGTCGTTGCGCGATGCCGTGGCTGTCGGGGTTCTGACCAATCCTGAAACGGAAACCGTTCAAAATAATCGCCGCGCGACCGATGAGGAATATCAACAGGCCAAGGCGTTATACTTGCCATCCATTGATTTCCGCGGGGATACGGGGTATCAAAGCATCAACAGCGACCCCAAAAACGCCCCTGAGGGACATACGGATTTATGGCGGTCCCAGGCCTCCATCACCCTCACCCAACGGATTTTTGACGGCTTTGATTCGTACTATGAGAATGAACGTCAACGCCACCGCGTCCGCTCGGCTTCGCACCGCGTGCGTGAAACCGCGGAATTTGTCGGGCTGGATATTATTGAGTTTTATGTCGATGTGTTGCGCCAACGTGAACTCTTGAAAATTGCCGAGGAAAACTTGGCGCAGCATCGCTCGATCCTCTCGCAAATTCAGGACAGCACCGGCGCCGGACGCTCAACAGGCGCCGATATTGAACAAACCAAGGCGCGGGTTTATGCCGCCGAAGCCCAAGAATCTGCGGTACGGGAAGCCCTGCGCACAGCCGAGTCAAACTTCAGACGCCGCGTGGGCGATGACCCGCAGCCCGATTTGCAACGCCCGCTCACCCCGCTCAATTTATTGGCGCAAGATGTGGATGCCGAGGTGAAAGACACGCTCTCCCAAAGCCCGACTTTGGATATTCGGGAGGCCGATGTGAACGTGGCCGAAGCCGAACGCAAGCAATCGCAATCCACGCTTTATCCGCAACTCAATTTCCAGGCCGGAGCCTCAGCCGGGAATGATTTGGACGGGGTCGAGGGACGGACGCAGGATGCCTCCGCACTCTTGGTGGCCAATTGGAATCTCTATCGCGGCGGTGGGGATATCGCCCGCGGCCGTGAGTTTACTTATCGCCAGGCCCAAGCCAAAAGTGAGCGCAACGCCACCGCCCGCGTGGTGGAGCGTGATGTGCGCCAAACTTGGGCCACGATGATTGCATCCTCCGAACGCGCCAAACAATTCCGCGCCCAGGCCGATGCCAACGCCATGGTGGTTCAGGCCTATAAGGACCAATTTAACCTGGATCGCCGGACGTTGCTTGATGTTCTCGATTCGCAAAATGAATGGTTTGTCTCCCGCAGTAACGCGATCAACAATGAATATCTCCAGATGTTTTCGACCTATCGCTTGCTGGCGTTGAAAGGCGCGCTGTTGCCAAGTTTGGGCGTGTCGTACCCGCGTGAGGTCAATCCGGTGAAAACCAGCCGCGGTGATCTAAAACGTCAAGGTTAAAGATATTCCGGGCTTTCTGCGCAAGAATTTTTGCTATTAATTTTGATGAGCGGGAGCGTTTGGGATATAACGCTCTGCGCCTTTAACAAATAAAGCCTACAACAAATAAAAAGATTTTGACCGGATGGAAAAGAGGCGATGAGTCATTATGAATCCTGAAAATCCTTCCCATCATCCCAATGCTTCTGTTTCTTCTTCGCCGTCTGCATCCAATATTGTTGATGGCTGGCCGCTGGAGGCTGACCGCGCCGCCATGCACTCCCCCCTTGTGGAATGTTTGCGGATTTTGGCGGGGCATTATGGCCGCCGCACCAGTGAAAATTCGCTGATCGCCGGGCTGCCGATCCCGCCGCAGGGCATTACGCCTGCGTTGTTTGAGCGCGCCGCGCTTCGGGCCGATATGAATTCGCGCATGCAGGCCCGCAGTCTTGAGGCCTTAATGATTGCGCCCAACCTGCCCTGTATTTTGGTATTGGAACACGGCCAGGCCTGTATCTTATGGGCGGTGAAAAAGCCAAAAAAATCGGCCAAAAAATCCGCGAGAAAAATCGGGGACTCCGGCACGTCGGAGGATGAAGAGTATCAGCTATTGGTCGAGTTTCCCGAAAATGCCGGCGATAAAAAATCCGTGCGTTTTTCCGACATTAAGCCCATTTACACCGAATATTGTTTCTTCCTGCGCCCGATTGCGCGGGTGGATGACCGGGCGGGACCGGCGGAAATTGATACGGCGCGCGACTGGTTTTGGGGGTCGATCAAGGAAAATTGGGCGCTCTACCGCGAAGTGATTCTGGGTACGGTGATGATTAATTGCTTTGCGTTGGTCAGCACGCTTTATATCATGAACGTCTATGACCGTGTCATTCCCAATTCATCCTATGAAACGCTTTGGGTGCTCTCAATCGGGGCGATGATTGTGTATATTTTCGATCTGGTGATGAAAAATATGCGCGCTTATTTTCTTGATGTCGCGGGGCGTAAGGCCGATGTGAAAATATCATCCAAATTATTTGAACAATTGCTGGGGATGACCCTAACCGCCCGCCCCGCCAGTGCAGGGGTTTTGGCCAATAATATGCGCGAATTTGAAACGATTCGCGACTTTTTTACCTCGGCCACGATGGCGGCGTTGATTGATCTGCCGTTTTCATTTTTCTTTATTCTGATCATCGCGGTGATTGCGGGGCCGCTGGCGATTATTGCGCTGGTTGCCATTCCTATCGTTGTGGCGTGCGGATGGTTGTTGCAAAAGCCGATGCAAAAAGTGATTCGGCAATCAATGCAGGAAAGCGCGCTCAAAAACGCGCTGCTCTTTGAAACCATTACGGGGCTGGAGACGATTAAAACTCAAGCCGCCGAAGGCCATATCCAGCGGCGTTGGGAAGAATTGGTGGACAAAGGGTCGCGCATATCGGTGAAAACCAAGCGTATTGCGGCTTTTGCGCTGAATTTTTCTTATTTTATCCAGCAAGCCACGGTGGTGGGGATGGTGATTGCGGGCGTGTTCATGATTGCGGATGCGCAAATCACTCAAGGGGCGTTGGTGGGGAGCGTATTGCTGGTTGGGCGCGCACTTGGGCCGCTTTCCCAGGTTGCGGGGCTTATGACGCGTTATAATCAAAGTCTTGAGGCCTTGAAGCAATTGGAAGAACTCATGCGCCGCCCCGTGGAACGCCCGGCGGGCAAGCATTTTATCTCAATGCCGCGGTTAGAGGGGCGCATTGAATTCCGCGATGTGGATTTCAAATATCCGGGCCAAACCTATCCGGCGGTCAAGGGATTAAATTTGACCATTGAGCCGGGGGATCATATCGGGATTATCGGCGCGGTGGGATCGGGGAAAACCACTTTGGCGCGTTTGCTGGTTAATCTGTATCAACCCAGCAACGGGGCGGTCTTACTCGATGGCACTGATGTGCGCCAAATTGATCCGGGTGATTTGCGCCGTTCAATCGGGGCGGTTCAACAAAGCCCGAATTTATTTTACGGATCGATTCGTGAAAATATCACGATGGGGCATGAAACTGCGCCTGATCGCGCTGTGGTGCGCGCTGCCGAGCTTGCCGGCGTGATGGAGTTTTTGCAAGATTCGGAAAAGGGATTGGATACTCAGGTTGGGGAACGGGGGGAGGCTCTCTCCGGCGGTCAACGCCAAGCCGTGGCGATTGCGCGGTCATTGCTTTATGATCCGCCGATCTTACTGCTCGATGAGCCGACAGCCTCAATGGACCCGAATTTTGAGATTAAATTGCGCGAGCGTTTGCGGGTGATTTCACGCAGTAAAACCACGATTTTAATCACCCATAAGGGCGCGATGTTAGAATTGGTGGATAAAATTATCCTGATTGATCGCGGTAAAATTTTGGCCTTTGGTCCGCGGGATGAGATTATTCGCCGTCTGCAAAACCGCGAATTTGGCGGAGGCCAACAAGCAGGACAGCCAGCGGGACAACAGGCAGGACAACAGGGAGGTGCCATATGAATTCGGGTCAGGCATCTGCACAGGAAAAAGCACAACATCACCGCAATATTCAGGCCGATAAAGCCATTGCGCGGGCCGAAAAATATTTTATGACTGATGAAGATTTGCCGTTGCATAAGCATTTGATTTTGGTGACGACTTTTTTATTTTTTGTGCTGTTTGTGATCTGGGCCAGCCTTGCCAAAATCAATGAAACCGCGCGGGGTGAGGGGCAAGTCATTCCTGCGGGCGAAGTGCAAGTGATCCAGAATTTGGAGGGCGGCATTGTCGATGAATTCCTGAAAAAAGAAGGCGAATCGGTTGAAAAAGGTGAAATCGTTATGCGGTTGCGCGATGTGGGTGCAAATTCAGACCTAGGCACCAACAAGGCGCGCTATCTTGGTTTGCTCGCGACCATCACGCGGCTTCAGGCCGAAGTGGACGGCAAGGACAGCGTGGAATTTCCCGATGACGTTTCAAAATCCGCCCCGCAGAGCGTGATTGAGGAACTCAACGCCTTTAAGGCCAACCGCGCGAAATTACAGGGCGAGATTGATGTGCTCGAACAACAACTTTCGCAACGGCGGCAAGAAGTCAATGAACTCAGTACCCGCGCGGGCGATCTGCAGGGCGTGA
This sequence comes from Alphaproteobacteria bacterium, assembly GCA_016794305.1. Classification (GTDB taxonomy): domain Bacteria; phylum Pseudomonadota; class Alphaproteobacteria; order Micavibrionales; family Micavibrionaceae; genus UBA1573. The sequence continues at coordinate 25,030 of JAEUKN010000018.1, forward strand.
TTAACCTTTCCAAGCAAGAACTCAGCATGATTGAACCGCTGGTGGCCAAGGGCTCTGCGCCACGGATTGAGCTCATTCAATTGGAACGGGGCATCAAGGAAAAGCAAACCGAGTTGAATGGCGTCTATCAGGCTATTCCCCGCGCGAAATCAGCGATTGGGGAGGCAGAGGCGCGCATCGCGGGCATGAAAAAAGATGCGGTGGCCACGGCGCAATCTGACCTCGCGATTAAGACCATTGAACTCAATACCGTCAAACAATCTCTGGGGGCTTTAGAGGATAAAAAGGATCGCACCGAAATCCGTTCACCCGTCAACGGCACCATTAAGGATTACAAAATCAACACTGTGGGCGGGGTTGTGCGCCCGGGTGATCCGATTGTTGAAATTGTGCCCGTGGATGATAATTTGTTGGTGGAGGTAAAAATTAAACCATCCGACATCGCACGGCTGCGCCCGGATATGGCGGCAATGGTCAAAATCACCGCCTATGATTTCACCATCTATGGCGGTCTGAAAGGCAAGGTCGTGGATATTTCCCCCGACACTATCCGCAATGAAAAGGGCGAGAGTTTTTATCGCGTCCTGGTGCGGACCGATGAAAACGCGCTGCACCGCGACGGCAAACCGCTCCCCATTATCCCCGGCATGATCGCAACGGTCGATATTGTGACGGGCCACAAAACCGTGATGGAATATTTGATGAAACCCATCCTCAAAACCGCTCAAAACTCCCTGAATGAAAAATAGGACTTTATACCATGCATTATACCGGTAATCCCACCGCGGGACTTCGTTTGGGCAATGACGGCTTTGCCGTGATTGATATCGGGTCGAACTCGGTGCGTATGGTGATTTACGACATCACGCGCAAAATCCCGGTTCAGGTTTACAACAACAAATCCTTTTGCGCGCTGGGCCGCGATTTGGACCGCACGGGGCTGTTGGACCGCGACGGCATTGACCATGCCATTAAAACCATAGCCAATTATTTGGGCGTGATTGCCGATTTTCGCGTATCCAACGTGCGCATTGTCGGCACTGCGCCGCTGCGTGAAGCGCAAGACGCGGCAGAGTTTATTGAGGCGGTGAAACGCGAAACCGCGCTCGATATTCGCGTGCTCGGCGGGGATGAAGAGGCAGTTTACGCCGCCATGGGCGTGCTGGCGTTGGAGCCGGGGGCCGAAGGCGTCGTGGCCGATTTCGGCGGCGGGTCATTGGAACTGGCGCGAATTACCAACGGCAAAATCAAAAATACCGTGAGCCTGCCCGTCGGCGCCTTCCGGATTGAGGCCATGGGCCGCGAAGCCGAAAATCAATTGCGGGGAAGTTTTGATGCTCTGGTCCCGCAATTTGGCCGCAGTGAGATGTTTTACTCCATCGGCGGGGCTTGGCGGGCGCTGGCTCAGGCCCATTTGATGAAATATACCGGCCAAAGCAAAGGGCTACAGGGCTATGAAATCTTGCTGGCCGATATTATCCGTTTTTGTGAGTTGATCGAAGGGGCGAGTGAGGAAGAGATTAAACAGCTTTACGGGCTCGAAGGGCACCGCGCAAAATACGCGCCTTTGAGCGCGCTTGCGCTGCGCCTGCTGATGCAAAGCCTGAAACCAAGGGTTTTTATCACCTCCACCGCCGGCGTGCGCGATGGGTTACTCAAGGAATTCCTAAGCCAGCGCAGCGGGTGAAGAGGAGGTCATTTTTACCCCAGAGTTAGCCCTGATTGACGCTGCGGGTTATATCCCGGTGGCCAAGGTTGAGGTGTATAGTTCCCATCTTGACCAAGTATGTATAGTCCTCCCGTCTTAGGTAGTTGTAGCCCTTCAGCCAACGCGCACTGCTCTTTTGCAAGCACGCAAACCGCATGTAAATCTATATGTAATTTATAATCAATACTAGGCAAGATTAAATTAGGCACTAATTGTTGACCAATCTCTGTCCCCATAAAGCCCTTGATTATTTTACCATCAACATGAATTAAAGCTCTAACCCGTCCATCATGTCCATAATAAACACCATAAAAACTGAGTTTAGTAATCTCTTCTCCCACTTTATACGGTTTATGAAAAGCCCCTCTTAAACTCATATCCCTCTCTTAATTAATTTAAAAATTATGTGAGGACCCTAAACATGGTTTAAGATAATTGTCAATATTTTTTATAAATACAACCACTTAGCGAAAACGCTAAACAGCTTGGCGATAATTGAAACTGGCATTTTCGGGCGATTCCGTGTAGAAGGAAGCATCAATGAATTTATAGGGATAAAGACGCATGTCGCTCTTGCTCAAAGCTGTTCAGCTTGAAAAAACCCATCATCAGGGAGATCAGGCACTGGTGATTTTTAAAGATATCTCCCTCGCCCTCCATCGCGGGGAAATTGTGGCGTTGGTGGGCCCGTCGGGGTCAGGAAAATCCACCTTGTTGCAGATGATCGGGCTGCTGGATCGTCCCACCAACGGGTCGGTGATGATCTTGGCCAAGGATGCGGGTGTGATGAATGATGATGAACGCACCCTAATGCGCCGCCATAAAATCGGGTTTGTGTATCAATTTCACTTCCTGCAACCCGAATTCTCTGCCCTGGAAAATGTGATGATTCCACAATTGATCGCCGGGATATCCAAGGTTAAGGCGCGTGAAGAAGCAATGAAATTATTGAGTGAAATGGGACTTGCGCACCGCGTGCATCACCGCCCCGCGCGGCTTTCCGGTGGGGAGCAGCAACGTGTGGCCATTGCCCGCGCGCTCGCCAATCATCCGGTGATTTTATTGGCCGATGAGCCGACCGGGAATCTTGACCCCCAAACGTCAGCCGAAGTGTTTGATGTGCTGCTGAACCGCGTGCGCTCTGCCGGGATCGGCGCGATCATCGCCACGCATAATATGGAGTTGGCGCAAAAAATGGACCGTATCTTGATCATGAATAATGGCCAATTACAGGAGCAACGCGCAGCATGAACAATCCCCTCAAATCACAAACACGCATCCCCAATATTGCCAAACTTCATAAAAACGCAGATGAGAAAGCCCGCATGATGGCCGTCAAAGATCATTCTCCTATCACCGTATCTGCCGCTTCCGCCAATGATGCGGCCCCCCTCAGCCCGCAGAGCCGCAGCTATTTCGGCACCGATGGTATTCGCGGATGCGCCAATATTTTCCCCATGACGGTGGATATGGCACTGCGCGTGGCGATGGCCACCGCGCGCGTGATGAAGCGGGATCAAACAAACACAATCGGCCATGCCGGCCATTCCCGCGTGTTAATCGGGAAGGACACGCGCAGTTCCGGTTACATGTTGGAACAGGCCATGGCCGCCGGTTTCCTCGCGATGGGGATGGAGGTGGTGTTGACGGGCCCGATCCCAACCCCGGCGGTGGCGATGCTCACGCGGTCGCTGCGTGCCGATATCGGCGTGATGATTTCGGCGTCCCATAATAAATTCCAAGATAACGGCATAAAATTATTCGGCCATGACGGGTATAAGCTCCCCGATCAGGTGGAACATGAGATTGAAGAATGGATTGACCGCGATGATTTAACCACGCTGGACCTACCCACGCCCGAACATATCGGCCACGCCACGCGGATGGAGGATGCGGTGGGGCGATATGTCGAATTTGTCAAAAGTTCCTTTCCGCGCGGGCAAACTTTGAACGGATTAAAAATCGTGGTGGATTGTGCGCACGGGGCGGCTTACCGCGTTGCGCCGCTGGCATTATGGGAGTTAGAGGCCGATGTCATTGCCATATCCACCCATCCCAACGGCCGCAATATCAATCATGAATGCGGCGCCACCCATACTGATTTGCTGCGCAGCAAAGTGGTGGAAATGGGTGCCGATGTGGGCATTGCGCTTGATGGTGATGCCGACCGTTTGATCATGGTCGATGAACATGGGGAGGTGATTGACGGCGATCAATTAATCGCCTTACTCGCCACATATTACGCGGCGCAGGGAAAATTGGCGCATAAAACCGTTGTCACCACCGTGATGTCCAATTTGGGCATGGAACGGTATTTGGCCGCACAAAATATCACTTTGCTGCGTACGGCGGTGGGGGACAGGTATGTGGTGGAACGCATGCGCGATGGCGGGTTTAACCTGGGCGGTGAGCAATCGGGGCATATTATCCTCTCTGATTTCGGCACCACGGGTGACGGGTTGATGGCGGCGCTTCAGGTGCTCTCTATCCTCAAGGATCGCGGCGGCAAAGCGTCCGATTTGCTGCGGGTGTTTACTGCGGTGCCACAAAAGCTGAAAAACATTAAATTTGAATCAGGGCGCAAGCCATTGGATCAACCGGAGGTGCAAGAGGCAATTAAATTGGCAGAAAGCAAAATCGCCGGCACCGGGCGGTTATTGGTGCGCGCATCGGGGACTGAGCCGTTGATCCGCATTATGGTCGAAGCCGATGACCCGAATTTAATTGACAAAATTATTCAAGATCTTAGTGTCATCATAGAAAAAAACTAACCAATAAGGATTTGAAATCATCATGGGAAATGTTGCGGTTGTCGGCTCTCAATGGGGAGATGAAGGCAAGGGAAAAATTGTGGATTGGCTATCCAATCGTGCCGATGTCGTGGTGCGGTTTCAGGGCGGGCACAATGCCGGTCATACATTGGTGATTGACGGGGTGGAATATAAATTGCACCTGTTGCCATCGGGCATCGTGCGGGCGGGCAAAATATCTTATATCGGCAACGGCGTGGTGGTGGACCCGTGGGCCTTGATCCGCGAAATGGACACTGTGCGCGCCAAGGGGGTGGAGATTACACCCGAAAACCTCAAAATCGCCGAAAACGTCAATTTGATTTTACCGGTTCACGGACGACTTGATCAGGCGTTGGAGGCCGCGCGCGGCAAGGGTTTAATCGGCACCACGGGGCGCGGCATCGGCCCGGCCTATGAGGACAAAGTCGCCCGCCGCGGCATACGTTTATGTGATCTCGCGCATCCCGATTTGCTGCGCGAAAAGGTCGAAAAAATTCTGGTGCATCATAATGCGCTGCTCACCGGTTTGGGGGCAGAGACAATGACGGCGGATGATCTTTATACCCAACTCATGGCGATTGCGCCCAAAATCCTGCCCTATGCCGCGCCGGTGTGGAAATTATTGGACGAGGATCAAAAATCCGGCAAGATTATTTTATTTGAAGGTGCCCAGGGGCTTATGCTCGATGTGGATCACGGCACCTATCCTTATGTGACGTCCTCTAACACGCTGTCGGGCAATGCCGCCTGCGGTGCGGGGGTGGGGCCAAAATCAGTGGGGTTTGTTTTGGGCATTACCAAGGCCTATACCACTCGTGTGGGCACCGGCCCGTTCCCCACGGAATTATTTGATGATATCGGCGAAACTTTGGGACGACGCGGCCATGAATTCGGCACCACAACGGGCCGCAAACGCCGCTGTGGTTGGTTTGATGCGGTGATGGTGTCCCAGGCCGTTAAGCTCGGCGGGATAGACGGCTTGGCCCTCACGAAACTCGATGTGCTGGACGGGTTGGAAGAAATTAAAATCTGCGTCGGCTATGACTGGAATGGACAAAAATATGATTATTATCCGGCATCAAGCGTGGCCCAAGCCGAAATCACCCCCCTTTATGAAACCATGAAGGGGTGGAATGAAACCACGCGCGGCGTGCGTGAATTGGGCGGGCTTCCGGCGGCGGCACGCGATTATATCGCGCGGATTGAACAGCTCACGGGGGCCAAAATCGCCCTGCTGTCCACCAGCCCCGAACGTGATGATACCATTCTCCTTACCGATCCGTTTGCAGGGTGAGGGGACATCTACAGGCTCTCTTATCCCCTATCTTATCCCCTATCTAACCGCACGATCTAATTGCGGCACGACCCGGATGATCCGCGGCCACAACCACAGCTATGGGCGGCGGCAGGAGGTGCAGCAGCATCAGAACCCGCCATCGCACCATCATTTGTTTGGGCCGGCCTATAGTCCTTGCCAAGCTGAT
>JAEUKN010000019.1 GCA_016794305.1 Alphaproteobacteria bacterium
GTTCTGATTTACCATAGAGATGAATATTAGTGCCTGGCTTGGTCCAATATTGATCCAAATGATCAATATCATCGCCGATTAAATTATGCATAATCGCAGAAGAATGAGGGGTCGGATCACCGAGCGGCAGCCCGCACACGGCGCGCACATGATTTTCAAATTGAGATACAGAACACGCATCAATCGTCCAATGTCCCGAATTATGGGTACGCGGGGCAATTTCATTGGCGATAATTTCGCCATCTTTGGTCAGAAACATCTCCAGCGCCATCACGCCAACCAACCCAATTTGATGGACGAGATTTTTTGTAATATCCAATGATTTTTCTATAATATTTTTGTCCAGAGGGGCAGGGGCAATGGATTTTGAAAGTATATGATTTTGGTGTTCATTCAGTGTCGGTGGATAACAAATTATTTTGCCATAAGTATCGCGTGCAGCGATGACGGATAATTCGCATTGGAAGGGGACGATTTGTTCTATAATGGCTTCATCGGTTTTTAAACTCTCCCAAGCTGTTTGGATTGTATTTTCAATAGGTTGGCCATTTGAGATATCTATTTTTGCCTGGCCCTTCCCATCATAGCCAAATCGTGTTGTCTTTATAATACAAGAAGTTAATGACCATTGTTCAAGTGTTGATTGAATATCGGCGGCACTGGTGGCCTTGGCCCACCGGGCAGTGTGGATGCCGCATTGATTGAGGAAAGTTTTTTCATTCCATCGATGCTGTGATATTTCCAGAAGATTTTCATCGGGATAAACCGGTTTGATAGTTTTTAAAAATTTTACGCAGTCTATGGGAATATTTTCAAATTCATAGGATATAACATCCACAGATTCGGCAAATTCTTTTAATAAATCTTTGTTGTCATAGTCCCCCACGAAAGTTTTGGCACTAACTTGGGAGGCAGGGGAAAGGGCTTCGGGTGTATAAATATGGGTTTTTATGCCAAGTCGCGCTGCCGCCATCGCGGACATGCGGCCCAGTTGCCCGCCGCCCAAAATCCCTAATGTTTTTGCAAATTTGGGTGGGGCTGCGTTGGTCATGGGATTGATCATCCTGTTATATGGCAATATTTTTGAGGGGATTATAACGGGTATTCGGCAACACCGTTGGTCTGCGCCGCGCGAAATGTCTCCAAACGCTCAGCCAACGCTTCATCCGCAAGGGCCAGAATACTTGCGGCGAGTAGGGCGGCATTGATCGCCCCGGCCTTACCGATTGCCAAAGTCCCGACGGGAATTCCGCCCGGCATTTGAACAATTGAAAGCAAACTATCCATCCCCTTAAGGGCGTGCGATTCCACCGGAACGCCCAAAACTGGCAGAGGAGTGAGGCTTGCGGTCATTCCTGGTAAATGGGCTGCTCCGCCTGCGCCGGCAATGATGATTTTTAGTCCACGTGACTTTGCGCATTTGGCATAATTATATAAACGGTCAGGAGTTCGGTGGGCCGAAATAATGCAGGCTTCAAAATCAATTCCTAATTTTTCCAGAGTTTGGGCTGCGTGCTGCATGGTTTCCCAATCGGATTGAGATCCCATAATGATACCGACAAGTGGGTTTTTATTAATCGTCATATTATACCAATTTGGTATTTTGTGGTTTTTTTAGGCAATAATGTCCGGAATCAACAGGCTTTCAATGCGGCTGATGAGATCCTTCATGCGCAATTTTTCTTTTTTTAATTTGGTAATAGTCAGGAAATCAATAGGTCGAGCGCGGCTCATTTGTTCGATTTGTTCGTCCAATGCCTTATGTTGTTGGGACAGGTCCCGTAATTGATCCCGCAGCTCGTCTTCGTCAACCATTTATGCAATTCTTGTCAATATTCAAAGTTAATAATCATAAAATGATGGCGATTCATATGGTAAAGCCAAAATAATTTTTTACCTTTTTCGCGCAATTTGACCTTTATACCAGATTTTATCTCGGCTGGTAAGGAAAATTTTGCTGCGTACGCGAAATTTTTAAATTATTTTGTAAATTCCAAATCCATCCTATCGGCCGGGGTTTCGGTTGTGTTATCGCTCAAGGCACGCACATCAATGCGCGAGGGGGCGATTTTATTTTCCAAAAGATAGGACCTCACTGCCAAAGCGCGGGAGAGCGATACGCGGCGCGCTGAACTCTCCGCCCCGTCCATACGGCTGGCATAGGAGAGAATTTGTACCCTTAGAGCAGAATCTTGAGTGAGCGTTTTGATAACATTTTGTAATAATAACTCCCGTTGATCGGCGGTTAAATCGGTCGCGCCGGGCGAAAATTCCAGTGAGAATTGGTCGAGCGAGGAGATATTTGTTGTTTGTATAGGTGCTTGTGATGGTGGTTGCGGGGCAGTGACGATAGGGGGAGTCGCAGCAGGTGCGGCGGGCTGTGCGGCGGGCTGTGCGGCGGGGGGAGTCGCAGGGGGTGTGATAGGAGCCGCAGTCTTGGAGTTTGTATTTTTAGAGTCTATAGCCTTAGAGTCTATAGCCTTAGAGTCTGTTTTAGGCGGCGAGATTTTAGAGATTGCGGGTTTAACAGCTGCAGGCTTAGGAGCTGTGGGCTTAGCAGGTAAAGTTTTTGGCAAACTCGCGGGTTTATGATCGGGTACAGGCGGGGCGGTTTCAGTCAAAGGCTTTGGAGTCACCGCTTTGGTTACAGAGGGGGGCGTGGAGCTGGCTGACAAATTTTTGCTTGGGGCCGGCTGTGCTGATGGCACCGGAGCTTGCATCGAAGCTTTCACCGGTGTTGGCAAAGGAGTTGGCAGTTGAGTTGGTATTGGGAGTGAGTCTTGCGGGTCGGCGCGCAGGGTTAAAACGTGATTATTTTCCGCAGGGTGGGAGAGCAAATCCTCGGGCGACAGGTTGGGCAGGTTTTTTGAAGAGGGCAGTGACTCAGGTGACTTAATAGTTGACTCAGAAGCTGACTCAACAATTGGCTCAACAACCGGCGCAGTAGGAGTTTTGGGCGATGTAGGATTTATTTGCGGATCATCATTTTTGGATTGGTTGAGCGGCGGATGTTGTGCCATGCCCGCTGTGCGGTCTTCTTCGGTGTTGATCCATTCTTTGGGCGGTGCGTCATATATTTTTTCAGATGGTTTGATCGCAGGTGTTTCAGGGGATTTTGGGGCAGATGATTGCGTGGATTTTTCGGTGGACTCTGCTGCTAATTTTGGGGACGATATTTTTTCCCCCATGGGCGCGGTTGTTGTCGGTATGGCCGCCGATATAGGCGGTGTGGGCGGTATAGTCGGCGTTGCGGTGCCAGAGTTTGCAATCGGCGCAGGGATCGTTGTGATCGTGGCGCGCGGAATGGCATCATAGGTTTTATTGCTGGTGGAAATAATTTTCACCCTTGGTTGTTCCGCTATCGTTGGGGGTGATGTTGCGGGCATGCCTAGATTGGACGCAGTTGCGGGTGCGGTCGCAGATTCTCTAGGCCCTTCATCATCTTGATCGGGGTTGGGCGCGTCATCGCTTGTGAACATCGGCGGCGGAGTGTAGTTTTTTAGTTCCTGCAATGGTTCTTGAGCCTCTTGAGGGGCAGTTTGAGAGGCTGCGTGAGCCGGTCCTATGCTCAAGCTCGCGCCATACAGGCTCATGCCAAATGCCGCGGTGGTCAGCGCGACAATGCTTAACATCGTGCCATACGTTGCGCGGCATAAAGATGGACCACATAAAGATGGCGCGCGCAATGGTGCAGCATGTAGGGACCGGGAAAAAAATTTAGAAAATTTAGCAATGATCATTTGACGGCATCCTCAAGAATCGTGCGAATAGTTTGGTGCAAAAGCGCATTGGATGCCAAGATCATATCGGCATAAACGGGATTTTTATCCCCTGCTAAACTAGCGATGCTTCCGCCGGCTTCCTTGACGATCAATGCCCCCGCAGCGGCGTCCCACGGGCCTAACCCGACCTCCCAATAGGCTTCAAACCGCCCGGCGGCGACATAGCACAAATCAAGGGCAGCCGCCCCCATGCGCCGAAATCCGCTGGTTCTTGAAACGAGTGCACTGTATTGCTTGATGAAATTTTCTTTGACTTGCGCGGATTGGCGTTGGCAGTCACCGCCGGCAATCAATGCAACATCCAAATCTTTTCGCGTTGACACACGCAGGCGGCGTTTGTCCAGAAAGGCCCCTGTTCCTTTTTCGGCATGAAAGACTTCGTTCTTGATGGGGTCCATGACCAGTCCCGCAATCATTTCGCGGGTGCCGTCGTGCAACACACGCTCCAGCCCAATTGAGATATTAAAGTGCGGGACGCCGTGTAAAAAGTTAGTGGTGCCGTCGAGCGGATCAACAATAAAACGGAATTCATCATCTCCCCCGCTTGCGGCCCCGTTTGCAGATTGCGGGGATTTGACCTCGCCGCGTTCCTCCATCAAAAAGCCGTATGATGGGCGGGCTTTGAGGAGTTCTGTGAAGATGATTTCCTCCGAACGTTTATCGGCGGCCGTCACGAAATTGGCCGGTCCCTTGCGTGACACCTGAAGATGCTCAACTTCGCCGAAATCGCGTAGGAGAGATTTGGCGGCCTTTTCAGCGGCGCGGAGCATAACGGTCAAATTGGCGGACAGAGCAGACATGATAACAACTTTCGTAAAAATAATGGTCGAAATAAGGTCAATAGGGACCGGGTTAATTTGTAGTGCGAGTTTGAATTTGTTGAGTCTTTTTTAATACGCTTTGGCCCAATTTTTCAAGTAAACTTCGTAATTCCTCATCCTCGCAGGGCCCAAGATTTTGGTCCAACTCACGGCGCAGTTTTTGGATTTTTTCGGTGGCCAGAGGGACTTGAGAGAGTTTTTGACGTTTTAAAAAATCAAGCCGATCTTCAATGCCTGAGTTTTGATTGTTTGAGTTTCCAGCGACATGCACAAAGCGAATTTGGTTAATCCAGCTGTTGCCAAACAGGTAATTGATTCGCTCAATCAAGAGTTCTTTTTGGTAATGGAGAATGGCGGCATCGGCACTGCTCGCGGCAATTTCCAGTGTGGCCTGGGGTTTTTCCTGGCTTGATTTGGGCTTGCGGTAAAGGATTTTAACGGGTTGAGTCTTCCCCGCCATTTCTTCGCCCACAATCTCAACCCATTGTGTTAGAATGCGGCCTAAGGCTACGAATTTACGGCTACAGGTTTGGGCCGTAATTTTGGTGATACCGCTTGAAAGGGGGGTGAGGTCATACATAAGGTATTCTTAAAAGAATTAAAGGAAAAAGTCACGTGAAACCACTCTATGATGCGCAAAATATCAAGAATTTTCAACTTGGTTTGTTGGCGTGGTACGCAAAGAGCCAACGAGTCTTGCCGTGGCGCGCGCGTGGGCCTCTGCGCCCTAATCCTTATCATGTTTGGCTTTCTGAAATTATGTTGCAACAAACCACCGTAGGGGCGGTCAAAAATTATTTTGATAAATTTACTCACCTATGGCCGCGGATTGAGGATCTGGCGGCGGCGCAAGATAGTGACGTGATGCGTGAATGGGCGGGTTTGGGGTACTATGCGCGGGCGCGCAATATGATCAAATGTGCGCGTGTGGTTGTGAATGACTATGGCGCGGAGTTTCCGCAGGATAGCGCAGCATTGCAAAAGCTTCCGGGGATTGGGCCCTATACGGCGGCGGCGATTGCCTCTATCGCGTTTTTCAAGCCGGCGGTGGTGATTGACGGCAATATTGAGCGAATCACCGCGCGGTTATTTGCAATGAGATCACCGTTTCCTGCGGCCAAAAACGAAGTTAAGACAGAGGCCGTTTTTTTATATCAGGATTTGGAAAAAAATAGCGGGGAAAATGCCGCGCATGCGGCTTTCCCACAGGCCTTGATGGATTTGGGGGCGGACATTTGTGTGCCGCAAAATCCGAAATGCGCGATATGCCCCGTTTCTCAATTTTGCCTGAGTTTTCAAACGGGTCAAGCGGGGGAAATCCCGGTGCGCAGCGTTAAAATCAAAAGACCGCATCGTCATGGGGCGGTTTATTGGATTGAAAACGAACAGGGCCAGATTTTGGTGGAACGGCGCGGGCATGACCGGATGCTGGGCGGGATGATGGGATTTCCTGATAGCTCGTGGGACCGCAGCGGAACTGAGATAATCACCTGTGCTGAGCGGAAAAATTGTGAAAAGATTGAGCGCGCGATTAAGCATGTTTTTACACATTTTTCGCTAGAGTTAGATATACTACAGTGTAAAATGGAGGGAGAGAGTAGGGTGGAGCAAATTTTGGCTATTGATGGAACCCCCGAAGGGGTCGAGCGATTTTTTGTGAATAAGGATGATCTCGAAACTATGGGATTCCCAAGTCTTTTTAAAAAATTGGTGAGCTATATGAGAAAAAAATCGCAATCTGCTTTACACGTTTTGCTATTTGCGGTGATGGTGATGGCAAGCTTGGGTGTGCCTAGTGCCGTCCGCGCGGCCACTCCCTATGAGCAAAAGCAGCAAGCCAAGATGGAGCGGATTGAGGAAGAGCAGAAACAGCTTGAGCAGAAAATGGACGAGCTCAATAAAACGGGGACCAGCAAGGTCATTGAAAGCATGCCTGACCGCAGTATTGGCAAGGATGGGCGCACCGAAACTCCCGTGCGATTTGTGAGGGGGACACACGAAAATATCGCGCGAATGTTGTGGAAATTTGGAGCGTTTGATTATTCTGATACTGATGATATTGATAATTATATTTTGCTGTCCGACTGCAAAACCTATGCGTTTAACTATGATGATGAGTTTAAATGGCGCAAAATTCAATTGACCACGGTGGCGTATTTAAAGAAATACTCACCTAATTTTTCTACTTTTATTGAGGTGGTGCAACCTTTGGAGCTCGATCGCTATAATTTTGATTTGCAAGGTTTTCCGTTAAAAAAACCTCAGGAAATGGCCAATGTTTCCTACATCCAAATTGCGGATGAACGACAGCAAGGGGGGGTGGATTGCCGCATTGATCGCAAAAATTCACCGCGTTATACGCAAACGGCTGTGTTGAAACTCTTGGCTCCGCTCAATATTTATTTTATCCCCGCAACACATGAATTGGCAAAGGCCTATCTGGATTTTCTTACCAAACAAGGTGCAAAAAGCACCAATAAATTTGCTTATGTTAGATACCGTCTAAGGGTGGATGAGTTTTCTGGATTTCAAAATATGGGTACTTTAGGGCCTGTCGCGGTTTTTAAAGGAAAATTGTTACAGATGGATATTTTTGCCGATAGCGATTTTTTTCTGCCGCTTTTTTCACAAAAATATGAATAAATTATAGGGCACTCCTAAAAACCTCCGTCTTGCGGCGATCTCCTGCGTCTGTGACAACTCGGATCCGCATGTACATCAATGTACATTTTAAAGTACATCGGCGGTCCTGCGTTTCTCGCTCCCAGTATCTCATCTAGTATCTCATCCACAATCCAAGGGTTTTTTAGAAGTGCCCTATAGGATTTACCCTCGATTAATGCACCACAACCGGATCAAGATCATTTTGCCGCGCGAGTACGCACGCGCCAGCCAAATCATCCACCAAGGTTAAGGTCGTGCCGTCGGCGGCATGAATGGCATAAACTTGTTTTCCCTGAACATGAACCGGGCGGATATAGGCGAGTTCCCCCATTCCCAATGCCAAAAATGCCTGAGGGGATAATTGTCGTAAAACACCACCGCTAAAATCAATTTTTGTCATATTTTCCTTCGCTTTCATAATGTACTGTGCAGACTGTCGGCTTATTTTGCTTACTCAAGGATTTAGTCTATCACTTTTTAGCATTCAAAGCCCTAAAAATCGGCATTATTCAAAAAAATATTCAGGCGCCCCTGAAATTAAAGTTTTAATAATGTTGTGCGCTCATATAAGCTTATTTGCTCTCAGAACTTAGGGCTTGAGGAGGCTGAATTTCGATCGCTCGTTGGGTTAGTTGCCGCGGCAAAGCCTTGGGCGTACCAGACGCAGTGTTGGGCGAGGTCGTTTGAATATTAATTTTGCGGGCCTGGGACTCAGGGATAACACGCTTCATATTAATATGGAGCAAGCCGTTATCAAGGGTTGCGGAGATAATTTCTATCCCGTCCGCCAGAATAAAAGAGCGTTGAAACTGGCGCGAAGCAATGCCGCGGTGAAGGAAAACCCGATTTGCGTCCTCCGCCTCCTCTTGCTGAAGTCCGCGGATAGTGAGTTGATTTTGCTCAACCTCCACATCTAGATGATCCATGGTAAATCCCGCCACGGCCAATGTGATCCGCAAGCCGTCGGGCCCGATTTGTTCAATATTATAAGGGGGATAGCCTTCTTGGGCGGTTTTGCGCACGCGGTCCAGTGTGCGTTCAAATTGGTCAAATCCCAGAAAAAGCGGCGAATCAAAAAAAGATAATCTTGCTGTTGTCATGTTTAAACCCCTCCACTGAGCAAGTTGCACATAAATCCTGTAGACCCCACAATGAGCATCCACATCATGTAATATAGTTGAGTTTGGCTAAAAAGTCCAGAATCTAGAACTAGACTCATGGCATAATGGACGTGCTGCGGGGTTGGAAAATTTAGACTATGACTGAGCTTTCAAAAAATCCCGAATATCCGTTAGCTTACCCGTGATGGCTGCTGCTGCGGCCATGGCGGGGGAAAGCAGGTGAGTCCGCGCCCCGCGCCCTTGTCGCCCCTCAAAATTACGGTTGGAGGTGGACGCGCACCGTTCCCCAGAATTCAACCGGTCTTCGTTCATGCCGAGGCAGAGCGAGCATCCCGGTTCGCGCCATTCAAACCCGGCAGTGATGAAGATTTGATCAAGCCCCTCTTGCTCGGCCTGACGCTTCACAAGGCCCGATCCGGGGACGATCATTGCCTGAACGTGCTTTGCGACCTTATACCCGCCCACAATTGCGGCGGCGGCGCGCAAATCCTCAATCCGCGCGTTGGTGCAAGAGCCGATAAAAACCTTATCAATCACGATATCGGTGAGTTTTTGCCCCGCGCTCAGGCCCATATACTCCAGCGCGCGCAGCATCGCCGCGCGTTTATGCGGGTCATGTTCCTGCGCCGGGTCGGGCACAAAGCCCGTGATCGGCAGCACATCCTGCGGTGAAGTCCCCCAGGTGACGGATGGCGCAATATCGCGTGCATCAATGGCAATTTCGCGGTCAAAAACGGCGCCCGGGTCACTCGGCAATTGCCGCCACCACGCCACCGCGCGATCCCAATCCTCCCCCTGTGGCGCCATCGGGCGGCCCTTCAGATAATCAAACGTCACGTCATCAGGGGCGATTAACCCCGCGCGCGCGCCGCCTTCAATCGACATATTGCAAATCGTCATGCGGCCCTCCATGGACAGCGCACGAATAGCAGAGCCCGCATATTCCATCACATATCCGGTCCCGCCCGCCGTGCCGATCACGCCGATGATATGGAGCGCAATATCCTTGGCGGTGACGCAGGGCGCGAGCTCCCCCTCTACCGTAATCCGCATGGTTTTGGCGGGTTTTTGGATCAATGTTTGTGTGGCCAGCACATGCTCAACTTCCGATGTGCCAATCCCAAATGCCAGCGCCCCAAACGCACCATGGGTCGAGGTATGCGAATCACCGCACACAATCGTCATACCGGGTTGGGTAAAGCCTTGCTCAGGGCCGATAATATGCACGATACCCTGGCGAGAATCGTTCATCCCAAAATAGGTAATGCCGAATTCCTTGACGTTTTTTTCCAGAGTTTCGATTTGTAATTTGCTCTCCGGGTCTTTGATCCCAAGATTACGCGCCGTTGTTGGCACGTTGTGATCCGCCACAGCCAGTGTCGCTTGGGGTCGGCGGACGGGGCGGTTGCTCACCCGCAGCCCTTCAAACGCCTGGGGCGATGTCACCTCATGCACCAAATGACGATCAATGTAAATCAGGCACGTGCCGTCCGCCGCGCGGTCCACCACATGCGTATCCCAAATTTTTTGATAAAGTGTCTTTGCCATATTTTTTTATAGGTCAGGAGTGTAAAATTTTCAAGAATTAAAAATGATTTTTGGGATCGTGGCCAGAAGGTCAGGGAGCCATTCTTGGTCTTCTTTGGAAAAATTACCCAGCACATGGCCGGTCACGCGGTCCCGATGCCCCGGATGGCCAATCCCTAAACGAATGCGGTGATAATTCTGATCCCCCAGCCAAGCGTCAATGGATTTTAAACCGTTATGACCGGCAGCCCCACCGCCGATTTTGGTTTTGATCTGGCCGGCGGGAATATCGAGTTCATCATGAATGACCGTGATATCTGCCAATGGAATCTTATAAAATTGCGCGATTTCGGCGACGGCGCGGCCCGATTCGTTCATATAGGTTTGCGGTTTAAAGAGGATGATTTTTTCTGAATTGACAGATTTCTCGCTCATCAAGCCCTTGAATTTGGCTTTAAAGGCAGGAAAATTAAAATGATCCATGATCACATCAACCGCCATAAACCCAATGTTATGGCGGTTGAGCGCGTATTCGGCCCCCGGATTTCCCAGTCCAACAATCAATTTCATCTGGATAACTCAATGATTGAGATGCAGATTAAGCCGCAACTTTGATCGGGCCTTTATCAAGCAATTCGGCGGCATGTTCCCAATTGGCCAGATGGTCGATCCAGGCCTCTAAAAATTTTGGCCGCGCGTTGCGATAGTCGATATAATAGGCATGTTCCCACACATCGCAGGTCAGGAGCGGAGTTTTATTATCCGTCAAAGGAGTTTCTGCGTTGCCGGTGCTCACGACTTCCAACTTGCCGCTGGCGTTATCGAGCACGAGCCAAGCCCAGCCGGAGCCAAACTGTGTCGTTCCCTTATCCAACAACGCGGCACGCAGCGCATCATAACCGCCAATATCTTCACGAATTTTTTTCTCAAGATTTCCGGGCATTTTCGCCCCGCCGCCATTGGGGGCCATGGAGACCCAAAAAAGGTTGTGATTATAAATTTGGCCGATTTGATTGAATAATTTTTGCTCGCCGTCTTTTTTGGCGGCGATAGCGGCCTGCTCCAACGACATGGTTTCGTATTTCTTACCCGCGGCCAGTTCATTGGCTTTGTTCACATAGGCCAGATGGTGTTTGCCATGGTGATATTCAAAGGTTTCCGCCGACATATAGGGCATGAGCGCATCTTTGGCATAGGGCAGTTCGGGAAGGGTGAAGGCCATTTTATTCTCCTAATTATTTTGCTGTTTTTTTGCATGTTAGTGGTTATAGCTTGTTTAGAATGTCGCTACGGCACAGGATTTTTGCGGCTTTTCGAGAACCGCATCGGATCGTACATAGATGTACGTGAGAAGCGGAAGCGCAGAAATGCCACAAAAAGCCAAAGCCGTAGTAGACATTGTAAATAAGCTCTTATAAACTACAGTTCAATGGAAATTAATCAACACTCCTTATTCAATCAATTGAAAAAAACTGACTCTGATCGGGCCTTTTTGCTGTTTTTTGCACCAAAACAGCTTCAATCGGCTTTCGCGGTGATTGATTTATGGAATGCTGAGCTGATGGATCAACTCTGTATGATCACCGAACCGCATATGGCCATGATCAGGTTGCAATGGTGGAAGGATCAACTGGCGCAGGTCGCGCAATCCTCGGTTTTTTCTGATGTTGCCATGATTCAACAATTAAAGGAACTCATGGCAAGATTTTCCCTCGCAACACAAGATTTTATCGCGGTTTTGGACGGGATTGCGGACGGGTTGGCGGTGGATGAAGGCACAGATGCCCCATCATTTGCGCGATATCTTTTGGCGCATCAGGGCGGGCTCTTAAGGCTCAAGGCCAAAATGATCGGTGTTGAGGATCAAGCCTTGAAAGTGATTGAGGCTCTGGGGGCAGTCTATGGCCTGATGCGCGGGGTGTATAGCCTCTCCGCACCGCACGCGCAAATCAATGTCCGCGGCATATTTCGGGACTATTTTTTAACCGGATCACGGGCGGATTTGGCAAAAACGCTCAAACGCAAAATGGATGAAATTTTAAATCATATATCCCGCCATGATCAACTGAGTTTTGGTGAGCGCAGGGTGGTGATCAAAAGCTCAGATATCATCTTTCAAAACTGCGTGCATAAAAAGGCCGGAAAAAAATATTTTTGTGCGCTTCAAACCCTTGCCAATCTTTATGATCAGGAAATTTTACGGGCAAATTATTCGCCGCAAGATTTTAAGCCGATCTTGTTTAAAGAGCTTAAAATATGGTGGCAATCATAGATTGGTTGAAGGCGTAATCTGGCTGTGCTCAACCGAAAAAAACTGCGCGCGATGATCCAATTCCTTAAAAATCTCGCGTTCGGTGCCGGTCATCCAGACTTGAGCCTTGAGATGCTCTAACATATCATAAAGTGCTGCGCGGCGCGTGGGGTCGAGGTGTGCGGCGACTTCATCGAGCAAAAGAATGGGCGCCGAGCCGCGTTCCGCCCGGATCAGGTCGGCATGGGCCAGGATTAAGCCGATCAACAGGGCTTTTTGCTCACCGGTTGAACATTCATGCGCGGGCATGGATTTGGCTTCGTAGGAAACCAGAAAATCTGAACGGTGCGGCCCCACGTGCGCCCCTCCCTTGGCGGCGTCTTGGGCTCTCAAACGGGCCAATTTTTCCTTGAAAATTTGCTCGGTTTTGGCGGCGGAATGGGTGAGCAGTAAATCCTCCACCTCGCCACTTACCGCCAAACGCGCGATAGGGAAATGGGCGGATGGGCGACGGGCGCAAACTTTTTGCAGACGATCAATAAAATCGAGCCGCGCAGCGGTGATGGCCACCGCACTTTGCGCCATTTGGGATTCTAACGAATCGAGCCAGGATGATGTCGCGGCGGAACAGGAGGAGGGGAGCTGCGTATCGTGCAAAATATGCGCACGTTGCGAAAGCGCATGGTCATAGCGTGTGATGCGACCCGCATGGCCGGGGTCAAAGGCGAAAACCATGCGATCCAGAAAACGGCGGCGGGCCGAGGCGGCCTCAATAAATAACCGGTCCATTTGCGGCGTGAGCCAGAGGCAGGAAAGGTAATCGCCAAGGACGGATTGTGATTTTACCTGCTCGCCCTGAATTTTAATGATGCGTTTTGATTGAACGGGGTCGGGATTCATGTGGATATCCACCGGGCCAAAGCCGGCCTCAACCACCGCATGGATGCCCCACGGCACGCGCAATTCGCGGTTTTGCAGGTCACCCAGTTGCGCACTCCGCAATCCCCGCCCGGGGGTGAGGTAGGAAAGTGCCTCTAAAATATTGGTTTTTCCCGCACCGTTTGATCCGGTCAAGATCACAAAATTTGAAGCCAGCCCTGTCAGGCCGGCCTCACTATAAGATCTGAAATTGCGCAATCTTAAGGTTTTTAGGAAGGACAAAGACTATACCTCGTATCAATCCCGCGTGTAGGACCTGTTCATGATCTTTTTACCCCCACCCTGCCTCCCCCTTTCAGGGGGAGGGGAAATTAGACTCTCGCAATTTCAATTTTTCTTTTAAGTCCAATGCGTTATTCTTAGAGCGTTTTGCGATTTAAGTGGAAGCCGGTTAATCGCAACCAAATGCGACAAAACAAATACTTAGACCATTTTTTTGAATCTACCTAAACCAAAAATGGTCTAGTCGACCGCATCGTCTCTTCCGCCGGGCCTCCGCGCCTTCGTATAAAAACCCTTCGCAACATCAAAACTTCACGTAAAAAAACTTTGTGTTTTCTTCGTGAGCTTCGTGACTTAGTGGTGAAAAATCAAGCGGCTCAAGAGCTCAAAAATATATTAATCTAAGCGGCGAAAAAAATCATGAACAGGTTCTTAGGAATGGTAAGCTTAAAACCCAAAAATTATAATTGATGAAAAGTTCTAAACCCTCAGCGGCATTAGGACATAAAGTGCGCTCGGGTCGCTCGTATCCTCAATAATTGTCGGGGCGCTGGGGTCGGAGAGGGAGAGTCGGCATCCGCCCTCACTATCCACTTGCGAGGTAATATCGAGTAAATAACGGGCATTAAAGCCGACTTCAAAATTCGGCATTTCGCTGCGAACTTCAATTTCCTCCTTCGCACTGCCGGCATCGGCCGAGGTCGCGGACAGGGTCATGATTTTACCGTTGAGCGTAATTTTCACCGCGCGGGATTTGCCGTCCGAAATAGTGGACACACGGTCAATCGCGCTTGAGAATAATTTTGGATCGACTTCGATGATTTTATCATTGCCCTGTGGAATTACGCGGGCATAGTCGGGGAAGGTGCCGTCGATCAGTTTTGAAGTCAAAATGATATGATCAAATGCCACCGAAATTTTGTTGGGTGAGAGGGAGATTTTAATCTCATCCGCCGCTTCCTCTAACAATTTTCCAAGCTCCACCACCATTTTGCGCGGAATGATAATGCCGGGCATATCCTTGGCTCCTTCAGGCAGCGGCATTTCGAACCGCGCAAGACGATGCCCATCGGTTGAAACAGCCCGCAGCACGTCCAACCCTTCATTTTGCGTGGAATGCAAATAAATACCGTTGAGGTAGTAACGCGTTTCCTCGGTTGACATCGCGAATTTGGTGCGGTCAATGAGCGCGCGCAGATCGGCCGCGCGAATGCCAAAGCTGATTGGGTAATCTGTCCCGCCAAATTGGGGGAAATCAGAGACAGGCAGGCAGCTTAGGCGGAAATCCGAGCGTCCTGAGCGCACAGTGATAGATTTTTCCGTCGGGTCAAGATCAATCGTGACCTTCGAACTATCGGGAAGTTTGCGAATAATATCGTAGAGCGTAAAGGCGGGCGCGGTGCATTCACCATTTTTTTCGACATCCACCGCGATGGCTTCCGTCATTTCAATGTCCATGTCGGTGGTACTGAGAATCAAGGTCCCGTTTTCCGCCTTCATTTTGACATTGGACAATACGGGAATGGTGCTGCGGCGTTCGACCACACTTTGGACGTGCGCCAAAGCGCGGAGGAGGGCTACCCGATCAATAGTGAACTTCATCATAAGTCCTTTTTACAATCTGATTCGTAATATTGCGATAAGTCACTATACCATAGTATTTTCAATTACCAAGCCCCGTTAGACAAAGTTTTTTCATTTTCTCCACAGTTTTTTGGATGTTTTATCAAAAATAACGAAATAAAATTTCTTTTGTTGCGAAAAAGATTTGTTAACCATTTTAATATTTGTTAATATTAATATTAACGAAGTTTAATTTTTTGCGAAAATTTACGGCCCAATTTACAGCACTGCGTTTTTTAAAAATAACAACACGATCTTTATAACACCCTATTATAACACCATCATCAAGGAAGAGAAAAATGAGAGTTTTATTAGTTGAGGATGATAAATCCACCGCCCGAAGTATTGAAATGATCCTGAAATCCGAAGGATATATGGTCGAAAGCACGGATTTGGGGGAAGATGCCTATGAGCTCGGCAAATTCTATGAATATGATATCATTATTCTGGATTTGATGTTGCCCGATATGCATGGCTATGACGTGCTGAAAAAGCTGCGGGCGGAGAAAATCGGGATCCCGATTTTAATTCTCTCGGGGCTGGCTGAACTGGACAGCAAAATTAAGGGGTTGGGATTCGGTGCCGATGATTATTTGACCAAACCGTTTGAACGGGCCGAATTAATCGCCCGAATCAAAGCCATCGTGCGTCGCTCCCAGGGCCATGCGCAAAGCAAAATTGAAATTGGTCGGGTGACGGTTAATCTTGATTCGCGCACCGTGGAGGTGGATAATCGTCCGCTGCATTTGACCGGGAAAGAATATGGCATTCTTGAGTTGTTGGCACTGCGTAAAGGCACAACCCTGACCAAGGAAATGTTCCTCAATCACCTTTATGGCGGTATGGATGAACCGGAGGTAAAAATTATCGACGTGTTTATCTGTAAGCTTCGTAAGAAAATCGAACAAGCCACGGATGGCGAAAACTATATTGAAACCGTATGGGGCCGCGGTTATGTGTTGCGGGAACCTGCGGAAGCCGATAAAGTCCGTGCGGCCAATGCTTAAGTTTTTGCTATTTTCTTTTCTGAAACGGCCTCCTGAAAACCACGCGGAGGCCGTTTATGTCGCTCACTGAACTCGACCAAAAAATCAAGAAATTGCGGGCGGAGGTTGATGGGAAAGATACTTCTACACCTGAAATAAACGAAATTCCTGATGATCAAAAGGATCAAAATCGCTCCAACGCCGATCTGGGGCGCGCCTATGAATTATTGGCAACGCCGCTGGTGTGTGGCGGGATTGGGCTCGCGGTTGATCATTACGCCGATACATCGCCGTGGGGCTTTATCATCGGGGCTGTTTTGGGTGTGCTGGCGGCTTTTTGGACGATTTATAAGGCGAGCCAAAATATCGCAACCCCACTTGATTTAAAACGGTTGCAAAATCGAAAAAAAACAGATAAGAGATAGCCACACACAAAAATAAACTGTAAAAATACGAACTTCAGACCTGACCAAATACCTGATCAAACAAGAGGATATTGATTTTGGCCGATCCGATGCACCAATTCCAAATTTCGCCGATTATCCCCATTCATATCGGGAATTTGGACCTTTCCTTTACCAATTCTTCTTTATGGATGCTGATTGGCGCGATTTTATCCCTTATGCTGATGGGTGCGGCGAGTGCGCGCAAATCGCTGATTCCCGGGCGGTTACAGCTGATCGGCGAAGAAATTTACAGCTTTGTTGAAAATCTTATTCTCGATAATTTGGGCGGGGGTAAGCAGGTCGGAACTCGTGGGCCTCATGATGATCACGGGTCGCAACCATCATCAGACTCGTCCCGGGGGCGCGAATATTTCCCACTGATTTTTACATTGTTTATTATGGTCATGGCGGGCAATTTGCTTGGGATGGTGCCATATTCCTTTACCTATACCAGTCACCTCGCGGTCACGGCGGGGCTGGCGTTGCTGGTGTTTTTCACTGTTCTGATTATTGGTGTTGCGCGTCACGGCACGCATTTTTTTCATCTGTTTATTCCGCCCGGGGTGCCGATGTGGCTCTTATGGCTCGTGGTGTTGATTGAAATTGTCTCCTTTATTTCGCGCCCCATCACGCTTTCGGTGCGTCTGTTCGCCAATATGGTGGCGGGACACGTGTTGATGAAGGTGATTGCGGGATTTGCGATTATGTTTGCCTCCATGGGCGGGATGGCGTGGGCGGGATCGCTGTTGCCCGTGGCCTTTAACATTGTGATGATCGGATTTGAATTTTTCATCGCCTTTATTCAGGCCTATGTCTTTGCGGTTTTGGCCTGCATTTACCTGAAAGATACGATTGAAATCGGACATTAATTGTAACCTAATTTTTAACTCACTCTAACTGAAAAGGACTGAAAAAATGGAATTGGAAGCTGTAAAATTGTTGGCGGGCGCGATTGCTTTGTTGCCACTCGCGGGTGTGGCTTTGGGATTGGGCAAAATTTTTGCCGCCTATAACGAAGCTATTGGCCGCAATCCCGGTGCAGCCCCGTTGCTCGACAAAAAATTCATGTTCACCTTTGCCGTGACCGAAGCTTTGGGGATTTTCGCACTTTTGATCGCGTTTTATCTGGTCTTCGCCTAAGTCGTCGCCTAAAAAATAATTTGGGCTTCATCGCCCCAATTACAAATAAATTGCAAAAAAGTTGCAAATAAAAAGGATAAAATGATGGGTTTAAAAACTCCTGTATTATGCTCTGTGCTTTTGGCTGTGGGGGCTTTTTTGGCTCCGCTTGAGGCATGGGCGCAGGTGCAGGAGGTCGCTCATGCAGCCGCCGATATGGCCGCCGATGCGCATATATCGGCACCGTCCCATGGCGGCGGTTTACCGCAATTTAATCCTGCCCTGTGGCCGAGCCAGATTTTCTGGCTCACCATATTTTTTATCGTGCTATACCGTGTGTTTTCATCGGTGATTTTGCCGGAAATCTCGCAAACTCTGGATACGCGCCGCGCCTATATTGATCAGTTATTGTCAGAGGCCGAAACGGCAAATTTTGAGGCGCAGAAATTAGAGTATGATTTGCAAATGGCGCAGAAAAATTCGGCACAAATTGCCGCTGATTCGCTCAAAGATGCACAGACTGAAGCCCAGCAAAAATTGCAAGCGGCACTCAATTCCTTTCGCGCGCGGACCGAAACTGAAGTTGAAGCAACGGGGGTGAGGTTGCGAAATCTCACGCTCAAAGCCAAGGGTGAAATTGATTCTGCCATGGCGGATATCACCGTGGCCATCGTTGAAAAAATCACCGGACTTCCGGCACAGCGTGAACAGATTTATCATGTGGTGAACGGGTTGGACCGTGAAAATAATAAGGCGGCTTAGAGACTAGAATGATCTAAGCATTTGTTTCGTCGCATTTTGTTGCGATTAACCGATCTCCGCTTAATCGCAAAATGCTCTAGAAGTTACCTAATTTAAGGCACAAAAAAGAGGATAAGATGACCGAAATTTTGCTGAATGATCCCACAATTTGGGTGTTGTTTTCCTTTGTGGCTTTTGTGGCTTTGGCTTTTGCCTTGGGCCGCAAAAAAGTGCTGGGTATGATTGATGGGCGCATTGACCAAATTCGCCATCAAATCGATTCGGCGGAAGCGATGCGGCGCGAAGCACAGTCTTTGTTGGATCAATATCGTGCGGGGATTGCGGGCGCAGAGCAAGAGGCGCGTGATATTATTGAACGTGCCCAGCATCAGGCGGCGGAATTGCGGGAAAAGGCAGCGCAGGAATTTGAGGCAACGATGGCGCGGCGCGAGTCCTTATTGGCGCAACGTTTGGCGCAAATGGAACGCAGTGCGCAGGATGAACTGGCAAACTACGCCATTGATTTGGGTGTGCGCGCGGCAACCGAAGTTTTGGCCAATCACCTCTCGCCCGATCAGGGCAAAGTTCTGGTGGATCAGTCAATCTCAAAGGTGGGGCGCGCATAATCCCCTCACCATGATATTGATGGCATGAATTTGTTGTCATTCTGACTGTATCGCCATGACCAACCATCATCATTCCTCAAGGCTTTCAACAATCATCCCAAAAAAAATAATGCCGAATATTTTGGGTGGGCGGCGGTGGCGCGGCTTAAGAATTGGGCTGTTGGGCGGGTCATTTAATCCACCCCATGCGGGCCATGTCCATATTTCCGAAGTGGCCTTAAAATATCTGGATCTTGACGCGGTGTGGTGGATGGTTACGCCCGGAAATCCGTTGAAAAACAACGCGCGATTACCGAGTGTTCGGGACCGGCTGATCCTTTCTCAAAAACTCATCAATCATCCCAAAATGATGGCGGTGGATATTGAAGAAAAATTGGGGACATTCCGCAGTTATGACACAATCAAACGCCTCAAAGCCCATTTCCCGCATACGCAGTTTATCTGGCTGGGCGGGAGCGAAATCGCACGCGAATTTCCGCGGTGGTATCGTGCGCGCGAGTTGATGCACGAACTCCCCTTTGCTTTTATTGCCCGACCGACCTCAACAGTGAGTGCGAAGGGTAAGGCGGGGTATCAGGCGGGTGGTGGCGAAGCAGGGTATCAGGGGGAGCTTCAAAAAAACATCTATGGAGCCGATCATAGCGGCGTGATCAAGCCCACCATATTTCACCGCCATAATCTGAGTCGCAACCATGTTTTAACGCATGGGGCGCGAGTCGTGTTGGCCCCGAATCATGTCTATTGGCTGTTTCATGAGTTGCGCTCGCCGCTCTCCTCCACCGCATTGCGGGCCGGATTTGGTGGCGGGGATATCGTAGCCCATAGCAACTCAGCCTAAAAATTTTCGTGTTTTTCCGCTTGCAATTTTGGGGTAATGTTGTATACAGGATTTATTCCCCAACATGACGGTTTATCTCAAACGCTCCGAGCGGTTACGAGGCACTGTCCGAATGATGGATTATATGAAGGATATAAAATGGCCAAGCTCGCTCCGTTAGAGTTTTTTAAACAAGTCAAATCCGAAGCCAAAAAAGTAACATGGCCCACGCGAAAAGAAACGATATCGAGCGCAATTGCCGTGTTTTTTATGGTTTTAATTGCGTCAATCTTTTTATTTTTGGCGGATCAGCTATTATCGTTGATCGTAAAATTTTTGTTTGGGTTGGGAAGTTGAATCCCCCTGAAACGGGTCACAAATTTTTATTTCAAACTCATTTTTAAACTGAACCACTAAGTCTAACTGAACCACTAAGTCTAAAGGAAGAAAAAATGGCTGCACGTTGGTATGTTTTGCACGTTTATTCAGGTTTTGAAGCCAAGGTTGCCGAGGCTATTCGCGAAAAAGCCGAACAACAGGGCATCGAGTCAAAGGTTGAGGATATTTTGATTCCGACTCAAGAGGTCGTGGATATTAAACGTGGGCAAAAAGTGAGCTCACAGGAAAAAATTTACCCCGGCTATGTGTTGACCAAAATGGATCTTTCGGATGAGTTATGGCACATGGTCAAAAATATTCCCAAAGTTACAGGGTTTTTGGGATCGGGAAATCGTCCTTCACCGATCAGTGAGCGTGAGGCCTCTCGCCTGATCGCCCAAATTCAGGAAGGCATTGAAAAACCAAAATCGTCCGTTATGTATGAAATCGGCGAAAAAGTTAAAGTCATGGAAGGTCCATTCGCAAGCTTTGAAGGTTTGGTCGAAGAAGTGGACGATGTTAAAGGCCGTTTGAAAGTGTCTGTTTCCATTTTTGGTCGTGCGACACCTGTGGAGCTTGAGTTCTCACAAGTTGAGAAAGTTTAAAGGCTTCGCCGATAGTGCGGGATGAATAAAGTGATAATAAATTCCGCGCACTCAAAGGCAGCAAATCCGTCCCGCGGCTTTCGTTCCAAAGGCTTGCGTGGCGCATAAATGCAGGAAAAAATGGCTATTTTTCTGCCTTGGCTATAATTTATTCACTCTCGCTTCAAGGAGAAATGAAGTGAGCAGCGTCTTTTTGCTCCTCGTACCCATTCCCACTCTGACCTTTTGCAGAGGCTCATATATCCAAAAATAGTAGTCCAAGTATACCACCTCAATTAAAGTATAATCATGATATCTTTTAGTCAAAAATAACGATCTGTTAACCACTATAGGGCATCTTAATAATAGGGTCTCGTGACCCTTACGAATTTTTGTGGGATAGCTAAAAAATTCTTAGTTCTTTAATTTTCTCTGGGTAGAGTATCTTGACGGCCACAATTATAAATTGCATTTTATCCCCTATAGTGGGCAGGAGTCTGAAAGGGTAGAGTCTATGGATGATCTCATTGTAGAATTTTTGACGGAAACCAATGAAAGCTTAATGGAGCTGGATACTGATCTGATCAAGTTGGAGCAGAATCCGAATGATAAGGATTTGATTTCCAAGATTTTCCGCCTGATGCACACCATTAAGGGGACCTGCGGGTTTTTGGGATTGCCGCGATTGGAAACCGTGGCGCACCGCGCCGAAAACGTGATGGGGCGATTCCGTGACGGAAATTTAGAGGTTACGCCCGAATATGTGAGTTTGATTTTGGCCTCGCTCGACCGTGTGCGGTATTTGCTGCGTCATATTGAAGAAAACGGGACTGAGCCCGAAGGAAGTGACGAAGATTTAATTGCGCAGTTGGATGCCGTGTATGAAGGGCGCGACATGCCTGCTAAACCCCAGGTTGCTGCGGCTCCTGCCGCTCCTGTGGTTGCGAGTGCTTCGGCTCCTGGGCCTGCGGAACCTGAGCTTAAGGCGCAAGAAGAGTCGGTGGTGACGGCCTCCGGCACTCCGCCCGTGGCTGCACCTGTGGCTGCCGCAACTGCTGCGGCAGTGGGCGGCGGAGGAGGGGATGCGGGCGAAAGTTCGGTTGCCAATCAGTCGCTACGCGTGAATATGGGTGTGCTCGAAAACCTGATGACGATGGTCTCTGAATTGGTGTTGACGCGCAATCAGCTGCTCCAGATCGCGCGGAATGATAAGGATAATAATTTTGTGGCTCCGCTCCAGCGGCTCAATCACGTGGTTTCCGACCTTCAAGAGGGGGTCATGAAAACGCGGATGCAGCCGATCGGCAATGCGTGGGCCAAATTGCCGCGAATCATTCGGGATTTGAGCATTGAGTTGGGCAAGAAAATCGACCTGATTATGACCGGGCAAGACACGGAGTTGGATCGTCAGGTCTTGGATATGATTAAGGATCCGCTGACCCATATGATTCGCAATTCCGGTGATCATGGGATTGAAACGCCCGCCGAGCGGGTGAAAGCCGGCAAGCCGGAGACGGGAAAAATTATCCTGCGCGCCTATCACGAAGGCGGGCATATCATCATCGAAATTACTGATGACGGAAAAGGCCTGCCGACCGAAAAAATTCGCCAGAAAATCATTAAAAACGGTCTGGCGAGTGAGGAAGAGGCCGCCAAGCTTTCCCCACAACAAATCCATCAATATATTTTTGCAGCCGGATTTTCTACGGCAGAAAAAGTGACCTCGGTTTCCGGGCGCGGTGTGGGCATGGATGTTGTGCGCACCAATATTGAAAAAATCGGCGGATCGATTGAAATGAAATCGACCGAAGGCAAAGGGTCAACATTCTATATCAAAATTCCGTTGACTCTGGCGATTGTCTCATCACTCATCGTGGAATCTGCGGGTGAAAAATTTGCCATTCCGCAATTGGCGGTGCGGGAGTTGGTGTTGGTGTCGCAAAAATCCGAAAATCGGATTGAAATGATCAAACATACGCCCGTATTCAGGTTACGGGAAAAACTATTGCCGCTGGTGTCTTTGGAAGATTTGTTAAAACTGACCGGGGAGCATACCGAATCATTTGAAGAAAGATTTGAGCATAAATATATCATCGTGACTCAGGTTGGGAATTATTCCTTTGGCTTGATCGTGGACCAAGTTTTTGACACGGAAGAGATCGTGGTGAAACCCGTTGCCAAAATTCTGAAGGATATTGACTTGTTCTCAGGTAATACGATTTTGGGTGACGGTAGCGTGATTATGATCTTGGATCCGGGCGGAATTGCCAAGGTAACGGGTGAAAATAATCTCTCTGATAACGCACAGGATAATGTCGAAACCGCACAAAAACTCAGTAGTGATAGCAAAACATCCCTGTTGTTGTTCACCGCCGGAAACGGATCGCAAAAGGCTGTGCCGCTCTCACTCATTGCGCGGCTTGAGAACGTGGACATGAAAATGGTTGAAGTCAGCGATGATCGCATGTTGTTACAATATCGCGGGTCGTTGATGCCGATTATTCCGTTTGCGCCGGATATGGACCTCTCCCCCGATGTGCTCAAACCGCTTTTGGTGTTTGCTGATCGTGGGAAAAGTGTTGGAATTATCGTCGATGAAATTGTCGATATTCGTGAAGAATCCATTGATATCCAAATTGACGGCCGGCGCAAAGGCGTGTTCGGTAGCACGATTGTGGGTGGCAAAGCCACGGAAATTGTCGATGTGATGCACTTCCTCAATAGTGTGCATGGCGATTGGTTTAAAGATCACGGCGATGAATCCTTCCTTGTTCACGACAAAAAGAAAAAGGGCGGGGGATCATCCAAACGTATTTTGTTGGTGGATGACAGCCCGTTTTTCCGCAATATGCTCACGCCGTTATTGACGGCGGCGGGGTATGAAGTGATTGCCGTGGATGGCCCTTCGAAAGCTTTGGAATTGACTGAACGCGAAGAAAATTTCGACATGATTATCTCTGATATCGAAATGCCGGATATGAACGGATATGATTTTGCAACACGGGTGAGGTCCATTGAAAAATGGCAGAAAACGCCGATGGTGGCGCTCACATCCCACGCAACGCCGGAGGATATCGACCACGGATACGAATCAGGATTTGATGAATATATCGCGAAATTTGACCGCGATACACTTTTGAGCACGATCTCCAAAACCCTTGCGAGAGGAAATGAAGCATGAGCGCGGCAAATACTGATAAAGTCGTTGTTGACACCACATTGTTCCGTCACCAAGTGGCCGAGCAAAAATCCAAGGATTTCCTGACTGTTGAAATCGGCGGGCAAATGTTCGGCATTCCGATTCTTCAGGTGCAGGATGTTCTGGGGGAATTGAAAGTCACGCGAATTCCGTTGGCTCCGCCACAGGTTTCTGGTTCGCTCAATCTCCGTGGGCGCATTGTCACTGCGATTGATGTGCGCAAATGTTTGGGTTTGAAACCGCTTGAGCTCGGTCCTAACGAACGCCGCATGAGTGTGGTGGTGAATTATGATGAAGAACTCTATAGTTTGATTATTGACTCGGTGGGGGATGTGCTCACCCTCCCTGATAAGGATTTTGAAACCAATCCGGCTACGTTGGATGTGACGTGGAAAGCTGTCTCACTCGGGGTTTACCGGTTACATGGCCGCATTATGGTGGTTTTGGATGTGCCGAAATTATTACTCTCGCTGCATCAGTTAAATTAATAATTTTGAAATGAAATGCGCGTATTTTAAAATATATGATCAGGGGAGTAAGAAATTATGATGAGAACTTGTTTAGTGGTGGATGACAGCCGAGTGGTGCGCAAGGTCGCCCGCCGTATCCTAGAGGATTTGCAGTTCACATGCGATGAAGCCGAAGACGGTATGCAGGCCTATAATTACTGCGCGCATACCATGCCCGAAGTTATCTTGCTTGACTGGAATATGCCGGTGATGAGCGGCATTGAATTTTTGGAAAAACTTCGTGCATTGCCGGCGGGCAATGATCCGCGCGTGGTGTTCTGTACCACCGAAAATGATATGGCGCATATTCAACGCGCGATGATGGCGGGGGCCAATGAATATATCATGAAACCTTTTGATACGGATATTATCAGGTCAAAATTCATTCAAATCGGGCTGTTGGAAGATGAAAATTAGGCGTTCGGTATTCCAAGTATAGGCCAATTTTTTCTAACTTTTCATCCATATTTTGGCTCTCGTTATAAGGATTAAATGATTGTGAATGCAGCATCCTCCCCTTTGAAAGTGATGATTGTTGATGACTCTGCTGTCATTCGCGGATTTTTGAGCAAATTACTGAGCGGTGAGCCGGATTTTGTCGTCACCAGCATTGCGGCCAACGGCTTAATCGCGGTTAATAATTTAAAGAAAGAATATCACGATATTATCCTGCTGGATGTGGAAATGCCGGTGATGGACGGGCTGGCGGCGATTCCGTTATTGATGGAGGCGCAGCCCGGCATTAAGATCATCATGTGTTCGACCTTAACGACGGAGAATGCCGAAACGACTTTGAAGGCTCTGGCATTGGGGGCGGTGGATTGTATCGCCAAACCGCGCGCGACTCAGGACATTTATGCTAAGGATACGTTCCGCAACATTTTAACCCATACATTAAAGGAAATTGGGGGGAGCCGCCGCCCGTCATTCCTGTCCGGGTCAACGGCGAAGTCCCCGTCTTCGCTGGGTTCATCGGGGGCGGGCTCCGCACTCACGAATTCCAAACAATCCTCAGGGGTGCAGGCGCGTGCGGCAGCGGCGCAGGCTAAATCATCCGAAGTTCAGGCCGGCCCCACGCTCAATCGTGTTGGGAAACCAATTAAATTGCGCTCGGCCAATGAGGGATATTCAGGCAAGCCAGAACTTTTGGCGATTGGTAGCTCAACGGGTGGTCCCAATGCGCTGTTCGAAGTTATTCCGCATTTACAAGGCATACAAATTCCCGTGATTATTACGCAGCATATGCCACCGACCTTTACCAAAATTCTGGCCGAACATATTACCCAGCAAACCAAGGTTCCTGCGGTGGAGGGAGCCGAGGGGATGCCGTTACTCCCCGGTCGCATTCACGTCGCACCGGGCGGGTATCATATGCTGTTTCGAAAAAATGGGCCATCCGCTGTGATTACTTTAAGTGAGGGGCCGATGGAAAATTTCTGTCGTCCGGCGGTTGATCCGATGTTGCGCTCTGCTGTTAAAATTTTTGGATCGAAAATCATGACAGTCATTCTGACGGGTATGGGGCAGGATGGTATGCTGGGGTCGCGTGATGTGGTGGAGGCCGGGGGGCGTGTGATTGCCCAGGATGAGGAAACGAGCGTTGTCTGGGGGATGCCCGGGGCTGCGGCTGTTGACGGAACCTGCAGTGCGGTTCTCCCGCTCAAAGAAATTGGTCCGTGGTTAAGAAAATCTTCACTTCGTTTGTAGTATAAGGAAACTATGGACAAGAAATCACGATCGGTCTTTTGTGATTTCAGTTTGTCAAAATTCAAATGAGTAGGCGCAAGTTAAAATGAAAATTGCAGATTTTGAGTTATATAAGGCGTTGTTGTATGAACGTTCAGGATTGGTGATCACTCCTGATAAATCATATTTGCTTGATTCGCGCCTGACCCCCATTGCCAAAAAATGGGGCATTCCGACGCTAGAGGCTCTCACGCTGCAAATCCGCGCGCTGCCTGATGAAAAGCTGATCAAGGATATTGTCGAGGCAATGACCACCAATGAAACGTCATTCTTCCGCGACATGAAGCCGTTTCAAATTTTTCAGGATAATTTGCTCCCGGTTTTGAGCGAAAAGCGCAAATCCAAAAAAACTATTCGCATCTGGTGCGCAGCGTGTTCCAGTGGTCAGGAGCCCTATTCTCTGGCCATGATCTTAAAGGATCGAGAGGCACAATATAAAGGTTGGAAATTTGAAATAGTGGCCACCGATATTGCGGATAGCATTTTGGAGCAAGCCAGAAAAGCATCCTATAGCCAGTTTGAAGTCCAGCGCGGTTTGCCGATCCAAAATCTGATGCGGTATTTTACCCAGATTGGTGATAATTGGCAGCTCAAGGACGAAATTCGCTCCATGGTCAAATTCATGAATATTAACTTGCTGGAGAGCATTACGCGCCTCGGCCAGTTTGATATCGTGTTTTGTCGCAATGTGCTGATTTATTTTGATGAGAAAACTAAGTCGGATATTTTAGAAAGAATTGCGTTGCAGATGGAACCGGATGGATTTTTGTTCCTTGGCGGTGCGGAAACTGTTTTGGGAATCACCAATAAATTTATCCCGAATGCTGAAAAACGTGGCTTGTATGTGAAGGCCGGTGCGGCCCAATTGGCTGCTGGTGGGGCGTCTCCTGCGGCCGCGCAAGCGTCCGGGCTGGCCTCAACACGCGGTAATTTTGGCGCACCGGCGTCATCCGCATCGCCACCTGCCGCGGCGACAAAACCGTCTGATGGATCGCTCAACACCACCCGCCCCGCCGGCGGATCAATCCTAACCTCCGGATTATTTAAGCGTACGTAGAACTTGTTTATGATCTTTTTTTAGTCGCGGATGTTCGTTAATCGCGTAACCCCGTACCCTGTGATACGGGGTCGAGAAAAAATAGATCATGAATAGATGCCCGGACCCTTGCGCTAATGACCTTTTAAAAACCGCTAAAATGCAAATGTTTCTGGGCTTTTTAGTTTTTTCCACCCTGCCTCCCCCTGAGAGCGGGAAGGGATAAATAATTCTTCCTCATATATTCGGAATACTGAATTGCTGGACGTTGTCACTGCGCTCCTGAAGTAGTCTCTTCCCTACGCGGCGTCGCTTGTTTCGAGCCAGAAATTCAGTTTTTCCAATATAGTCTAA
Organism: Alphaproteobacteria bacterium; assembly: GCA_016794305.1. Classification (GTDB taxonomy): domain Bacteria; phylum Pseudomonadota; class Alphaproteobacteria; order Micavibrionales; family Micavibrionaceae; genus UBA1573. The sequence continues at coordinate 27,492 of JAEUKN010000019.1, forward strand.
AGGTATTATTTGATTAACTTTATTGCACTGAATTATGAGGGTTCAGTGTCCATGCTAGCTCCAAGGTGAATGAGTGGTAAATTTCTTATAGCAGACAACATCGCCTGAAGTTGTTTCCCTAATCCTTGCGGTGCGAAACATAAAGCAGAGAGGTGAATATCTTCTGCTGGCGCACAACTTGTGTTAGGGCGTGAGGCTCCTACCTGAACAACATAGCCATTTTCGTATGCGCCTACAGCTTTTGCTATTTCGTAGTCAGTCCCGGTCTTACCCATGCTATCTCCAAAAAATACGGCAGACCCCATCCATTTGGGAGTCCCCCATTTCTCAAAGAATTCAGCACCCTGTAGTTTTCCTTTAACTGGTCGCAACTCAGCCTCAAGAGGCGATTCAAAATTAACCTTTGTAACTTCAGGAATAATAAAATCACCAAATTTTTTTCTAACATTGGCAATTAAAGTTTTTACCTCTTCCTTCTCAAACGCATTAGGGTCTGTGATTTTGAACCCCAAACATATCCCCTTATTCTCAACAATAATTGCCTTTTTTTGAGACTCTGTTAGTGAAGACAATATTTCCATTAATGCGCTATAAGCTTTATCTTTATTCGAGCCAACTTCTTCGGGTAGATCAATTATTTCCTGGATTCCGTCTTTATGTAATTTTATGCATCCATGGTCACCAATAAGTTCTACATCAAGACCATTCAACATTTCTAAAGCTTTAGAGATTGGTCTCCCTGTAATTGCAACAATTCTTAAGTTGGGAAGTTTCATCGCAATAAGTTCTTTTAATGCATTATAACATGCGGGTTCCATGTAAACATCTTCAGGATTTGGATTATACAAGCAAAGTGTAAGATCCAGATCAATCATTAATGTTAGGGGGGTACCCGCATCATTAGCAGCATCTGTAATCAATTCAGGAAATATTTCTCTAAAAAAAACCCTGTTTTGTTCCGCCCAATTAAACCCCTCTAATTGTGGTTTATTATGACCGCAGAAGACTTTAGATAAAGGCTTCATTTCTCTCTCTCAAATACCAGTTAATAAAAAACTATTATATAATATTAGAAATATTGTCAACGAAAAAATTAACTAAACATGTACACCGCGGGCAATGCATCGGGAGAAACAACTTAAAAGAGTTCTATTCAAATATAAACATATAAAAACCCCATAAAATCCGAACTAAATTGTTGCACCGCATAGTGATGTTGGGGGTGGGACTATGTTACAATTTAGAATAGTTATATTTCCAACCACGGGAGAATTTAATGTCAGTGATCGAACGCTTTGACCCGCCCACCGATTTAGCAGCACAGGCCCATATCAACGCCGAGAAATATGCGCGTTTATATGCCGATTCGATTAAGGATCCAAATAAATTTTGGGCGGATATGGCCCGCCGTCTGACATGGCAAAAATTCCCCACCATCATTCAAAATACCAATTTTCATCATCCGGTTTCCATCAAATGGTATGAAGATGGGGAGATTAATGCCTGTTTTAACTGTGTTGATCGTCATTTGCCGCATCGGGCCGATCAAACCGCCCTGATTTTTGAAGGCGATGACCCGGATGAGTCGTATAAGGTCACTTATTCTGAGCTTAAGGATCATGTCTCAAAACTCGCCAACGCCATGAAATCGCTGGGCGTTAAAAAGGGCGACCGCGTCACCATTTATATGCCGATGATTTTAGAGGCAACCTATGCCATGCTCGCTTGTGCGCGTATCGGCGCGGTGCATTCCGTTGTGTTTGGCGGGTTTTCGCCGGAATCATTGCGCGACCGAATTTTGGATTGCGAATCGAATTTCGTGATCACGGCCGATGAGGGGCTGCGCGGGGGCAAGAAAGTTCCGCTCAAGGCCAATGTCGATACGGCCCTTACCTCCTGCCCCAACGTGACCAAAGTTTTGGTGTTTCAACGCACCGGGGCGGATGTGCCGATGGTGGCGGGCCGCGATGTGAATTGGGGTGAGCTGGTGAATGCCCAAAGCACCGATTGCCCGTGTGAGGTGATGAATGCCGAAGACCCGCTGTTTATTCTTTATACCTCCGGTTCTACGGGGAAACCCAAGGGAGTGTTGCACACAACGGGCGGGTATCTGGTTTATGCGTCGCTCACCCATCAATGGAGCTTTGATTACCGTGATGGTGAAGTTTATTGGTGTACCGCCGATGTGGGCTGGGTGACGGGGCATTCCTATATTGTGTACGGGCCGCTGGCGAATGGGGCGATTAGCCTAGTGTTTGAGGGCGTACCGCAATATCCCGATTGGTCAAGATTTTGGCAGGTAGTGGACAAACACAGCGTCAATATTTTCTACACTGCGCCGACCGCCATCAGGTCTCTGTTGCGGCAGGGAAATGAATGGGTGCATAAGGCTTCGCGCAAATCGTTGCGAATTTTGGCAACGGTGGGGGAGCCGATTAACCACGAAGCATGGTTGTGGTATTATCACATTGTGGGCGAAGGGCGTTGTCCGATTGTGGATACATGGTGGCAAACGGAAACGGGCGGGCATATGATTACGCCGCTCCCCGGGGCGACAACCACCAAGCCCGGATCGGCGACCTTGCCATTCTTTGGTGTCGTGCCGGCGTTGGTCGATAATGACGGGCAAATCTTGGATGGCGCGACAGAGGGCAATCTTGTCATGCTCGGCAGTTGGCCCGGGCAAATGCGCACAGTGTATAAGGATCATGATCGTTTTTACCGCACCTATTTCACGACCTTTAAGGGCATGTATTTCACCGGTGACGGCGCGCGGCGGGACGAAGACGGATATTATTGGATCACGGGGCGGGTGGATGATGTGATCAATGTCTCCGGCCACCGGCTCGGTACTGCGGAAATCGAAAGCGCGATCAATGAACATAAGGGAGTGTCAGAGAGTGCCGTGGTCGGCTTCCCCCATGATATTAAGGGGCAGGGGATCTATGCCTATGTCACGCTTCAGGACGGATTGGTGATGACCGATGAAACGCGAAGGGAAATCATCCAAACGGTGCGCAAAATCATTGGCCCCATCGCCACACCCGATGTGATTCAGTGGGCGCAACATTTGCCCAAAACTCGTTCGGGCAAAATCATGCGGCGTATTTTGCGCAAAATATCATCGAACGAGATTGATAATCTGGGCGATATTTCCACGCTCTCCGATCCATCAGTGGTCAAATCATTGATTGACGGCAGGCCGGGATAACCTCATTTCGATAGCGATTTGCAAGAGGGCCATAGCGC
>JAEUKN010000001.1:0-92451 GCA_016794305.1 Alphaproteobacteria bacterium
CGCACTTTGATAGACGGGGATTTGCAAATTGAAGTGAGCGATGACGGCATCGGCATTCCAAGGGATAAGATTTCCCACGCACTCGAACCGTTTGGCCAGATTCACGATGCCTCTGTCGTATCACGCGATAATGTGCCGGGAACGGGGCTGGGGTTGCCGTTGGCCAAAGCTATGGTGGAACTGCACGGCGGTACGCTGATGCTCAAATCCGATATCGGTAAGGGCACCACCGTCCTGATCACCTTTCCCCGCACGCGGGCGGTGAATTGACCGTAACATCCCATGAACAGGCCCCCATGAATTTGGTAAAAAATCCTTTAACGTGAGGGTAAAAATCGTGCCGATATAAAAAATTTTACGGCTTGACGGAGTCCTGAGAATCATCCAAGATTCTTTTCTGATTTTGAAAAGGACTCAAAAAATGCCAGCAAAAAAGCACCTTACTTCCGACTTATCCACAGAAAAAAAATCTAAAAAACTACCTCCAAAATCTCTTCAAAAATCTCCTCACCAACCGGGCAAAAAATCCGCCTCGGTTACGCGGGAAACTATGGCTGCCCCACCCGCACTCTCGTTAACGCTTGATACGATTCATAAGGGCAATTGTGTTGAGGTCATGAACAGCTTGCCGGCAGGATCGGTTGATATGATCTTTGCCGATCCGCCCTATAACATGCAGTTAAAGGGGGATTTGCATCGTCCTGACCAATCCTTGGTTGACGCCGTTGACGATCATTGGGACCAATTCGGCAGTTTTCATGACTATGACGCCTTTACGCGCGAATGGTTGGGTGCCGCCCGAAGGTTGTTGAAAGATGACGGATGCTTGTGGGTCATTGGGTCCTATCACAATATTTTCCGCGTGGGGGCAGCGTTACAGGATATGGGATTCTGGATCCTCAATGACATTGTATGGCGCAAATCCAACCCCATGCCCAATTTCCGCGGGCGACGTTTTACCAATGCTCATGAAACCATGATTTGGGCGGCCAAAAGCGAAAAAAGCAAATATCGATTCAACTATGATGCCATGAAAATTATGAATGACGATGTGCAAATGCGCAGCGATTGGACATTGCCGATTTGCACCGGCTCGGAACGGCTGCGTAACGAGGACGGCGAAAAGGGCCATACCACACAAAAGCCGGAATCTTTGCTGTATCGGGTTTTGAGTGCCTCTAGCCAGGTCGGCGATATCGTGTTGGATCCCTTCTTTGGCACTGGCACCACGGGGGCCGTCGCCAAGAAATTGGGCCGGCATTTTATCGGCATTGAACGCGAGGATGCCTATATCAAATTGGCCAATAAACGCATTGCAGACGCGGAGCCCTATTCCGCTGAAGCCCTTCAGGGATTAACCGCAAAACGGGAGGAACCGCGCGTGCCGTTCGGATGGCTGATTGAGCGGGGATTGATTCAGCCGGGCACGACTCTCACCGATCGTGACCACCAGATCACCGCCAAAGTCGCAGCAGACGGCAGTGTGGCTACCAGTGACGGTGCCAACCAATATCGCGGTTCCATTCATAAGGTAGGGGCAGCCATCCAAAGCGCGCCAAGCTGTAACGGTTGGACATACTGGCATTACCACGACGGCAAAAACAGCTTCCCCATTGATCGTTTGCGCCAGCGCGTGCGGGAAGAAATGAGCGCAAAATCAACCTTGCAGTAGCGAACGAATCACACCCGAACTCCCTCTCAGGCCTATTCGTGATCTCGCTGCGATCCACGGTGGAGATGCAGCCCTCTCCTCTTTTTTCTCCCCCTTTGCAGCGATGGAAAAAAGCGATATAGTGGCAGCAAATTAATTCATATTTTTTGCCAAAGGTTTTCGCATGACCGTACAAAACGCCGCTCCCGCCCTGCCATTATTTTATAAAAAGCCGGAGGCGCTGGAGTCTTCGCAACATCGCACGCTCTCGCTCAGGAAAAATTTCGGGCTGAATTTTGCCAGAGATGTGAACGCCGTTCCCATTACCATGATCGAAATGCCGCAAATCTGCCACTTCTATCCTATTGCCTTTAGCCCTGATGCCAGTGCGACACCGGTGGCGATCCTTGGGCTGCGCGATAATGAAAATCTTTTTATCAATGCTAAGGGTGAATGGCTGGAGCAAAGCTATATTCCCTCCTATATCCGCCGCTATCCGTTTATTTTTGCGGAAAATTCGCAAAATGACCAATTAACGCTATGCCTTGATATGGTGAGCGAGGTGATGGAAGATCGCGGCGAACAACGTTTTTTTAACGATGATGGCACCCCGACCGCGCTGGCCAATAATGCCCTGGAATTTTGCAAATCTTACCACGCCGCCGCCCAGCAAACCGCAGAGTTTGGCCGGGCGTTGGACGCTTCGGGCCTACTGGTTTTAAGGTCGGCGGAAATCATGGCCCCCAATGGTCGCAAAATTAATTTTTCGGGATTCCGAATTATTGATGAAGAAAAATTGGCCAATCTGGATGATGCAACCTTCCTCGAATTCCGCAAAAACGGCTGGTTGCCCTTTATTTATGCGCATTTATTTTCCGGCATGCAGTGGCAGAAATTGACCTATTTGCTGGAGAAAAAATTAAAGTAATTTTTGTCTTTCAAAATATTCGGCCTAAGAACCTGTTCATAATCTCGCTATGGCACAGGATTTTTGCGGTTTTTCGAGAACCGCATCGGATCGTACTTAAAGGTACGTGAGAAGCGGAAGCGCAGAAATACCGTGAAAAGCCAAAGCCAGAGGTGAGATTATGAACAGGTTCTAAGACAAAGCATTTATAACGAAACGCCCATGGCACTTGCGACTTCTGTGACTCCCGGCTCTGATTTTTCCGCGATTTCGCCCTATTTACAAGTGCGAGAGTCTGCGCGGGCCAAACGTTTGGCGTTGCGGGTGGAACCGCAGTCGCGGTGCGTGTATTTGGTGGTGCCTCAACGCACATCGCTGGCTACGGCTTATCAATTTGCGCTGTCCTATAAAGACTGGATTGCCGATAAAACCGGGAAATTTTTGCATTCTAAGCCGTTTGAGGATGGCACCGTTCTCCCCATTTTTGGCGAGGATTCCACATTGCGCCATATCCCCACATCATCCGCGCGCACCAAAATTTATTTCGCAGCCGAGGGGCCATATAAGGGTGATTTATGCGTGGAGAGCTCGGAGTCAATCGTGCCGGCCCGCGTTGAAAAATTCCTGAAATCCCATGCTCATAGGATTATGGAGCCATGGATGCGGGAAAAAGCAGCACTGATTCAAAATTTGCGCAAGCCCGCCCCCAATCACAGCCCCAGAAAAACAACTGCCGCAGCCACCATCAGTAAAGCTGATCTGTTGCGGCTTATGGGCATTAAATCACCTGCTTTTAAGGCTCGCGCCACTTCCATTCCAAAACCCACTTCCACTCCCATTCTTAAAATCAAGGATATGAAGAGCCGATGGGGCAGCTGTGCAGTGAGCGGTGAAATCAGCCTCTCTTGGCGATTGATTTTCGCGCCAATCGTGGCGGCGGATTACGTGATCGCGCACGAGGTCGCGCATCTCGTGCATCATAATCACAGCCCATCTTTCTGGACTCTGTGCCGTGAATTATCGCGTGATTTTGACGAAGGCACACGCTGGATGAAGCGTCATGGCTCAGAGCTGATGGTGTATGGGTTAGAAGGATCATGAACAGGTTCTTGGGTGTCCTATTCGATCCCGAGCGCAGTCTTATACAACTCCAACAACTCTTCTTCTTCGCGGCGTTTTTCGGTTTCCATTTTTTGCAATCGTAAAATTTTGCGCATGATTTTTGGGTCAAATCCTACGCCTTTGGCTTCGGCATAAATATCCTTAATATCGTCGGCAATGCCTTTTTTTTCTTCTTCCAATCGTTCAATACGGTCCAAAAAGCTTTTCAGACGTTTGCCGGCTACCCCGCCGATATCCTGGATTTCGCCCTCTTCTGGCTCTAATTTTTCTGCGGCAAAGGCCATTGTGTGCTCCTTAATGAAAATTTTTATGTGCTTGGTTTTGGGTCTGTTTTAATCGGCGTTTCTTATGCCCCGCATAGACCCTGAATGGGTTCTTAGCAAAGCGGGAATTATTTTTAACTGCTGTTTCCGTTCAAAACAACAGAAAAATTGGGTGTAAAAATAAATTTCGCGGCTTCTGTTTGAAAAAATTATCTGTTAAAAATGGCGACACTCTACATGACTCTATTACGGTAGAGTCTGGCAAATAATCGGATCAAAAGATGATACCATTGGGGTTTTGGGGTGGATATGGCGTATTGGTGCTTGCGTCATTGGCCATGGGAATGATAATCACCGAAGGGCTGCGCCGCTTTGCGTTGCGGATCGGTTTTGTGGATCGGCCGGGCGGGCGCAAACACCATGCCGAACCTGTGCCTCCGATCGGCGGTGTGGCCATATTCCTCACGTTTTTTCTGATGCAACTGATCGGCCCGATCTGTGTTTCTATCATGGGAGCAGCTGCGCCTCTTAGCTCCTCATGGGCTTCTCATGAGGGGCTTCCCTGGAACGTAAATTTAGCGGTGGGCATGATCTTACTGCTTGGTATTCTCGATGATAAATGGGAGGTGGATGCCCGGCTTAAATTCCTGATTCACTTTATCGTTGCGGGCATTTTGGTGATGGGCGCGGGGGTGCGGATTGACACTTTGGGAAATTTATTCGGAACGGGTGATTTGAATTTGGGATGGTTTGCGGTGCCATTTTCCATCATGTGCATTGTTTATATCATCAATGCGGTGAATATGATGGATGGGCTCGATGGGTTGGCGGGGGGCAACAGCGTGATCATTTTGGGATGGTTTACTTTGGCAACCGTGACCGGTGCGGACGGCGCACTCATCACCTCCATATTACCGCAGCTTTTACCATTATTGGGGGCATTGCTGGCCTTTTTGATGTTTAACGCCCGCGCACCGTGGCGTAAACGTGCGAGCGTATTTCTGGGGGATGCCGGCACTATGGCTATTGGGGTGATGATTGCGTGGTTTGCAATCTCGCTCAGTCAGGGGGCGCACGCCGTGTTGCAGCCGATTTCGGTGGCATGGATTATTGCCCTGCCGATTATTGATGCGTTCGGGGTGTTTTTAACGCGATTGCTGCGCGGTAAAAAATTATTCACCCCGGACCATTCCCATTTTCATCATCATTTTATCAAAGCCAAATGGGGCGTGGGGGCCTGTGTGTGCGTGATATTATCGTGGTCCTTACTATTGGGGGCCGTTGGGTTCTTGGGCACAAAATGGGGCTGGCCGACATCTCTACTGGGTTATGGATGGGTAGCGTTGTGGCTCTCCCACGCGCTCTTAGCCTATAAAGGCGAAAAATTCAGCCGGATTTTGTCAATTCAAAGAAAATGATTTTTATAATATATATTGAATTTGGCATATTTATTGTTTATAACAACTGATCATGTCTAGGGAAAAAGTATCACATTATGTCAATGGAGTGCGGAGAGCTTATGCGGAGGCCGTTGATCATATAAAAAAGTTGGGGCTGCAAGGAATTGAAGTTTCTGAGCAGGTGGTTACGGCCATAATTCCGCCGAACTTTCCCCATCAAGTAGCCGCCAATGATATTCCCCCAACATATATATGGAAGATTGGGTGCAAAAACCCTAAAAAAATCTGGTATATCGAATCCGGTATGCATGGGGTTGAGCTTGGGGCTGGTTGTATTGCTCAAGAGGAAATTCTCAGACTCATCGCCCGCGACCCCTATTTTTTAGAACATAATCTCGTTGTCTTTGTCTGTAATGTTAATCCATTAGGGTCTTTCCTAGGTGACAGAAATGGGTTTACTGCGGAAGGTCAAAGGGCCGATCCTGTTCGACCTAAACCTCCGAAATCTCTTATCTGGTCACGCTATTTAAGTAAAACCCTCACATTAGATGCGCCAGATTTCTGGTCTGTGGCTAAGTCTGTTGCACGATTATGCCTTCGTGAAATTTGGAATCCGGGGAAAACGCATATAGATATACTAACGGGGCAGACTACGCATTCTGGCCTGGATTTTTTTGCAGCGGCTAAGCCTCCATTACCGGCCAAGCTAACACATGAAATTCTCACTTCGCTTATAAACGATTATCCGAATACGGATGTTATTCGTATTGAACTTCATTCCGGGGATGGAAAATACGGAAAGTCTCTGTGCTACATGGGTGAAGAGGATCAATTTCTTTATCAAGTCTTGCAGCAAGCAACCGGTGTGCCACCTACTGTTCTTATTCGGCTTCTGGGGGAGACATTTGCTGAGAATCACTTCCTTAAAAATATCTTTAACTCTTTAGCTGCGAAATATACCGGCTTTGTATTAGAGTTCGGAACGTCTAGACTCACGGGACTTTTTAACAAATTAGACTTATTAATGCTTATTTTGCTGAGAACGTCTTTATATAAAGATCCAAATCACCCCAATGCCCCACGTGTTATTGACGGGATTTTGGAGGGATTTTCTCCTTCCGATCCGGTTTGGGTGCAATCGGTAAGAACTGAAGTTGAGAGAATATGGAAGATTCTTCTATGGCGCTCTGATGCGCGCGCCCCATCACCCGCCCCCGCTCCATCGTGAGCTATGATCTCATTTGCCGAAAAGCGACAATTTACCGGTGATTTCTTTCAATTCGCTTGTTTTACCAAACATACAAACACCGAGGTAGTTTATAGCCTCACCGCTCGTATTTTTTGTTGCGGTCATCTGTTCTGCGGAACTGCCCCCGTCATGGTTTCAAGAAAGTCGAAATCACTCTGCGGACTTTTTATTCCCAAAATTAGGTTTCAAGGTTGGGAAGGCAATCACATCACGAATGTTGGAACTGTCGGTAAGCAGCATCACCAGCCGATCAATCCCCACTCCCCAGCCTCCCGTCGGCGGTAATCCATATTCAAGGGCGGTGACGAAATCATCATCGAGCATCATGCTCTCTTCATTGCCGCCTTCGCGCTGCGCAACTTGTTCTTGGAACCGCGCCAACTGGTCGCGCGGATCGTTGAGCTCAGTAAACGCATTACAGATTTCCCACCCGTTGACATAGCTTTCAAATCGCTCCGTCAAACGTGGATTGTCGCGGTGAAGCTTCGAGAGAGGGGAAATATCATAAGGATGATCAATTACATGGGTGGGTTGAATCAATTTATGTTCGGCGGTTTCGGCGAAGATATATTCGACCACCTGGCCCCAGTTAAATTGCGGATCGACTTTGAACCCCAGCTCAGCCGCCTTGGCGCGCGCGGCTGCGGCAGTTTCAATCGTCATAAAATCAACGCCGGTTTCCTCCTGCACCAATCCCACCATGCTTTTGCGCGCCCAGGGCGGTCCAAAATCAATGACCTTATCGCCATATTGAATTTTGGTGGACCCGTGAACCGCCAGCACAATAAACCGCACCAGATCCTCGATCAAATTCATCAGATCATAATAATCCATATAGGAATGATAAGCCTCAATCGCCGTATATTCGGGATTATGTTTGATCGAAACCCCTTCGTTGCGGAAATTGCGCCCGATTTCATAAACCGCATCGGCAAAGCCGCCGACAATCAAGCGTTTGAGATAGAGTTCTGGCGCAACCCGCAGGAAAAAATCCGTATCAAAGGCATTATGATGGGTGACAAAGGGCTTGGCCGCCGCGCCGCCCATAATGGGGTGCAGCATCGGCGTTTCCACCTCCATCGCGCCCATATTATTCATGAATTCGCGAATGGCGCGCACGATCATGGTCCGCGTGCGCAGCACAGTACGGCTTTGTTCATTCATGATCAAATCGAGGTAACGCTGGCGATAGCGTTGCTCGATATTCGTCATGCCGTGATATTTTTCCGGCAAAGGTAACAAGGATTTCGTGAGCATGGTGATGGATTTTGTCCGCACCGAAAGCTCACCGCGCGGTGTGCGGCGAATGGTTCCCTCCACGCCGATAATATCACCCAAATCAATATAATCGAGCTTTTGAAACTCGCTCGGTTCCATCGACTCTTTGTGACAAAACACCTGAATTTTGCCGCTGGGGTCGGTCAAATCAATAAACATGCCATTATTGCGCATGGCCATGACGCGCCCGGCGATATGGACGTGATCCTCAGTCTCCGCGCCGTTTTCAAGGCCCGCATATTTGTCCTGCAGCTCGCCCTGTTTATGCGTGCGCTCAAATTTATGCGGAAAGGCATTGGTGCCCGTTTCCTCTAACGCTTGAAGCTTTTTCAACTTTGCAGCCCGCAAAATATTATCATCCTGTTGAACGGATGAAGCAGGGGCAGATGGATCGGCTAAGGCTGCGGAAGTTTTTTGTGTCATGATCGCGTTTATGTGATAGGTTAAAAAGATTGTCAAAATTTGTTACGTTATTTATCGCGTTAGATTGCCCGATCGCCCATGAAAAATCAAGCATTTCTGAAAAATATATTATTTCGCCGCGCACCCTGCCATGATCGAAACCCGGTTGCGGGCAATGCGCTGTTTATTATTCTGGTGGTGATTATTTTGCTTGCGGCCCTGACCTTCACGCTTTCGCGCATGAATGCAAAATCATCGGGCAACATATCGGCGGAGCAGGCCCAGATGATGGCGGAGCATATCATGCGTGCGGCCTTTGTCTATGACACTGCCATCGGAAATTTGATCAGTGGCCATCACTGCAGTGAAAATGAACTGAATTTCAAAAATAATTTCACCTCGCAAAGCTATGATAACACCAATGCCCCTGCGGACGGGCGATGTGATCTCTATAACCCCGCAGGCGCAGGATTGTTATATAAGGCCCCGGATGAAAATGATCTCGATAGCGATATGGCTGCCTCCGCCCATTACGGAGACTGGGTGTTTAACGCCAGTCAATGCGTGATCGGCATCGGCGATGAACAAGGCACATGCACGGATGACTCTGAGGCCGATTTACTGATCATTCTCCCCTATCTGCGCCGCGATGTGTGCCTGGCGGTCAACAGGCTTCAACATATTGATTTATATTCGAACGATGCGCCCGAAGAAGACCTGACAGGATTGGGATTTGTCGGCAATTTTTCAAATACGGACGGCGCAGTGGGGGATGTGGCACCTGGTGAAAATTTGGTGAAAAAAACCACCGGATGCCTCAAAGACAGTGGCGGGGATTGGGGTGGAAGCTATGTGTTTTACCATGTTATTTTCCCGCGGTAATATAGGAATATTTAGGAAATTAAATTGAGGATGCGAAATTTGTTAAAGACATTGAAAATTGTTATTTTGCTGCAAGTTTTGCTGCAGCTTGTCTTAGTTATCGGTGCAGCAAATGCAGCAGAAGGTGCAGCAAAAAATGCGGCAAGCCTTAAGCCGATTTTGGATGTAAAAACTTTTGTCACCCCGGCTGGCATTAATGTATGGCTGGTTGAGGACACAACATCACCGGCCATTTATATGGATTTTGCCTTTCGCGGTGCGGGGGCTGTCAATGATCCGGACGGACGGCAGGGCGTGAGCCAGCTCCTCTCCAACACATTGGACGAGGGCGCGGGTCGCTATGATTCCAAGGCGTTTCAAGCCGCGCTCAATGATCATTCCATCGGGCTCAATTTTTCCTCAACACGCGATGATTTCGGCGGTCATTTGGATGTGTTGAAAAAATATCAGGATACCGGATTTGAATTGCTGTATTTGGCCCTGAGCGACCCACATCTGGATGCGGCGGCGATTGAACGGATGAAGCAAGCAAATTTATCCCGCATCCGCAGCAATATGATCGACCCCGATTGGTTGTCGGCGCGGTTGACCAATGCCGTGTTATTCGCGGGTCATCCCTATGCCCGCAACAGCGGCGGGACACTCTCACAAATTCCAAAAATTACACGGGATGATTTGCTGCATAAATTTCGCACACAATTGGCCAAGGATAATTTGGTGGTCGCCGTGGCGGGTAATATTTCGGCGGCGGATTTGTCTGTCAAAATTGACCAAGTTTTCGGTGCATTGCCTGATCATGCGACGCTCGCGACTATGACAGAGGTTGGTTTTCCCACACAATCCCCTGTCGTTCATTTCAAAACCGATATCGAACAAAATATGGTGAATATATGTTATGCGGGAATGAAATTGGATGACCCGGATTATACAGCCGCGCAAATTTTCAACTATGTGGCGGGAGGTGCCGGATTCGGATCGCGGTTGATGGATGAAATTCGTGAAAAACGCGGACTGACCTATGGCATTTATTCAGGCTTTCAGCACATGAACCATGCGGAATTATGGTGTGTTTCGGGATCAACACGGGCCGAACAATTGGAGCAAATGCGCGATCTTGTGACCAAAACTTTAGCGGATTTTTCCCAACAAAAAATCACAAGGGCCGAATTTTGCGCAGCTAGAGCACATTTCATCGGCTCAATCCCGCTGGGGCTCACCTCAAACCGCGATATTGCAGCGATGTTGAATGCGTTCCAACTGGAACATCTCCCGCCCAATTATTTGGATCTTGAGCAACAAAAATTGGAAAGCCTAACCCTTGAAGACGTTGAAAAGGCATCGCGCCGTGTTCTGGCTTCCCCGCCGCTTGCCACATTGATCGTGGGCCCCAATATTGAGGACGCGAAAACAACGGAAGGAGTAATCTTTATGCTCAAACTCCCCGATGTAGAGTAGGGGGCTTGAGCCTACATGGCTTTCAAACGCAGGAATAAAACGATCATTTTATGCCCTCCCGTTATTCCCCCCGTTTATTCCCCCTTGGCTATAAAGGCAGATTTCAAAATATCCAAACGTGTGGCGGGCGGCGTGGAGGGGGCTGCACCTGCCGTAACGGATGGGCTGGCGGATTCATCATTGGGAGCGGATAATTTTGGGGGCTGGGTCTGCGCCGCAATTTTTTCCGGGTCCCAGACCGGCGCACTACGCCATGAATGATAGGTCCAACTCCATCCATATTCTTCAAATATATCAATCAAATCCTGAACATAGCGATTACCATCTTCACCTGAATAGGCCGAGGCACTAAACTCGCCAATATAAATCACGGCATGTTGCGCCAACTGCCAATCTCGGATAGGTGCAAGAGCTTGGCGCAGGGCTGCCTTGTCCCAATATTGACCGTCAATCATCCCGGGATAATGGGCGCCGGTTTGAATATCCCTGACCCCTTGATGGGTGAAATTATGGGGCTCATACACATGCGGGCTCACGATGATTTTACGCTCAGTGGGCAGCGAGAGCGCGCGTATGCCATCAATCCTGTTAATCCACTTACCATTTGTATCCCGCCCCACAGCAGGTTCAATAATAATCGGCGTATCGGGATCATGGGCGCGGATGGTTGCGATTAACCTTGTGTATAATCGGTTGTAGTCGGCGGCCCCCTCAGCTTCAAACAATTTTTTTGCGGCCGGTTCATTAAGCAAATCATACCCCACAATCACATCATTGTTGCCTTTAAGCTCTGTGGCGATCCGCTCCCACAACCGATTCAAAAGATCGTGATAGCGAGCATCCTGCCACAGTAAATCATTGGGGAGTGTGGTCGTATCTCGCTTCGTTCCGGGGGTGGTGTGCGGATCAATGATAATTTTTATATGATAGGCACGGCACCATCCTATGATTTGGTTAAGCCGCGCAAAGGCATCCTCATTAAAATCATAGGGTGGTTGCTTATTCATAAGAGGTTGCTGGGAAAAACCAACCCGCAGTAAAGTACCCCCGGTTTTACTGAAATCCGCAATATCCTGTTCGGACATTTTGACCGATGCGGTCATACCGCGATAAGGCCCCCAGTTAAAATCCGTCGCCGGAGCCGCGGCCGCCGCTGTAGACATTATAATCCCAAATACGCATAAAAAAAGGATAAAAATTTTCATTTTGCTGCCAATTATTCGTTTAAAATCCGCCAGAAAGCGAGCCTTGAGTTCTTACTCAGTTCCTTCCCAGATTCTTTGGACATTCAAAAGTACAAACTGAGTATCAACGCAGTTCGTTCCACAATTTTTTATGTTGGTCATTCTTGGGTTTTAACTCTTTTGGTCATCAGAGAATTAAAGATTGCGCCAAGACCCCGCATCACGTGCGGGGTTACGAAATTTGACGGGTGTTGAGGTGTATGGTGAGGTATTGAGTGTCAAGGTTGGTTTTTTATGAATGCTTAAAAAAGATCCCGAAAAGCTTCCCGTGGCTTACTATCTTTGTTAAGGAATTTGGGGTATAATCTGGTTTTAATGTTTACCGGTTGTGGTTGAAATTGCATGTCTTTATTTGAAAAAAATTCATTTCGGAAAAATTTTACCGACCCGCGGGAGGCAGTGGATTATATTCGTGAACTGTATGATCAATCGCGCCGTTATTTATTGAAAAAATTTGATGAATTTTCTAAATCCGAAGATATCACCGGTCCCCGCGTGTCCGCTTATTATCCCTATATTCGCGTTAAGGTAGATAATACCAAACGTGTGGATAGCCGTTTATCCTATGGTTTTGTATCGCGCCCCGGAACCTATTCCACCACCCTCACGCGGCCGGACATATTTGATTATTATTATTATGATCAAATTCGGCTGTTGATGAAAAACCACAATGTGCCGGTGGAAGTTGGGTTGAGTGAGACATTAATGCCCATCCATTTTGTACTGGGGGAGGAATATCACGTCGAGGGTGGACTGACCCCCGCGCATTTAGAGGCTCTGCCCAATTTGTTTGACCTGCCGGATTTATCTATCGTTGATGATGAAATCGCCAACGGCACGTTTTATCCGGATGAGGGCGAGGATTTTCCGCTCTCGCTTTTCACCGCACCGCGTATAGATATGTCGGTGCTGCGGTTGCGGCATTATACCGGCACCAATGCGGCGCATTTTCAAAATTATGTTATTTTCACCAATTACCAATTTTATATTGATGAATTTATCAAAATCGCCCATGAAACGATGGAGCGCAGCGATCATGAGGCGGTACGCGAGGCAAGATCCGAATATTGCGCGTTTGTGGAGCCGGGGAATGTCATTACCTATAATAAAAATATTGATGATAATACGCCCGATTTTGGCGGGGATGGCGCACGCAGACTGCCGCAAATGCCGGCCTTTCACCTCAAACGCCCTGACGGGTCGGGCATCACGATGGTTAATATCGGCGTGGGGCCGTCCAATGCCAAAACCATTACGGATCATATTGCCGTACTGCGGCCCCATGCGTGGATTATGCTGGGCCATTGTGCGGGGTTGCGCAATACTCAAAGCCTGGGCGATTATTGTCTGGCGCACGGATATTTGCGTGAGGATAATGTGCTCTATCGCGACCTTCACCCTTCAATCCCTATCCCTGCGCTTTCAGAAATTCAGCTGGCGTTAGAGCAAGCGGTGGGCGAGGTCACGGGCTTGAAAGGCTATGAGCTCAAGAAAATCATGCGCACCGGAACAGTGGCATCGGTCGATGATCGCAATTGGGAATTGCGGCCCAGTATTCGCAAAAATGCACGACTGAGCCAGAGCCGCGCCATCGCACTCGATATGGAATCGGGGACGATTGCGGCGAACGGATTCCGTTTCCGTGTGCCATATGGGACACTTTTATGCGTGTCGGATAAACCGCTCCATGGGATGCTCAAACTCCCCGGGATGGCTGATAATTTCTATCGCAACCGGGTGGAACAGCATTTGCGCATCGGCCTTCTGACCATGGCTTTGCTGCGCAAAACCGGCAGCGAACGACTTCATAGCCGCAAGCTCCGCAGTTTTAACGAAGTGGCGTTTCAGTAGGGTTTTAGAGCGGAATCGGGTAAGTCTTGATCATGTATTTTCACACGGCTTTGTTGAAATTCATTGCCTTTAAAATCATCCTTCCGTTTGTAGCTTTTTACCTGATCATTCTGGGGCTGGTGTTTTATTATCAACGCGCACTTCTTTATTTTCCTCAGCCTGCAGTTACACCGGAGCAAGCTGCGACCTTGGCCCCCGGTGCGGAATTGATTGAGGTGGAAACCAAAGATCAGATCAAACTCAAGGCCTATTTTATCCCGCCCAAAACCAAAGATGCCCCGATCATTTTGGTGTTCCATGGTAATGCCGCATTGGGGCTTTATTTGGGCGAAAATTTTCGCACGTTGGCCCAAAAAGGTTACGGCGTATTACTGGCCGAATATCGCGGCTACGGCGGCAATGGGGGTTCCCCTTCCGAAATTGGCCTCTCCCGCGATGCCGATGCGTATCTTGAATATCTTAAAAATCACTATCCCAACCATTCAATCATGGCTTATGGCCAGTCATTGGGCGGCGGCGTGGCGGTCGATTTGCTCTCACGCCATCCCGATTCCTTTAAGGCATTGGTTTTAGAGGTCCCGTTCGATTCGGTTTTGAATGTTTCAAACCGCGTATATCCTTACATCTTGTTCAAAAAGATCATGCTGAAGGATCCATATCTTTCAATTGAAAAAATTGGTTCCATCACGGTTCCCAAACTGTTTTTATTGGCGGGGGAAGATGAGGTGGTGGGGCTTGAGTCCGGGCTTAATCTTTTTGCCGCCGCTCCGGAGCCAAAAGCGAAAATAGTTTTTGATCACGCCCAACATGGAACGGTCTATCTTTTTGGCGCGGAGGCAGAAATGGTGAAGTTTTTAGAGTCATTATAAAGTCATTATAAAGTCATCCATAAAAGGCCATTTTCCCCTAACGGTTGAGTGTTTCTTATGTGATTTTTAACCAAATCACGCGAAAATGGGGCATGACTCATAAACCACCCTCTCAAGAGCTTCAGATTGTTTCACAAGAAGATTTGGACGAAATCATCAAGAAACATGCTCGTTTTGATAAATGTCTGGCGGGTGGGGCGCGGGCCAATGTGAAGTTCAAATCATTGGTGGGATTGAGATTTCACGGGGCCAATTTATCGGGTGCAGATTTTACCGGATCAGATTTGCGTAATTGTGATTTTTCCAACGGTATATTTTTGGGCAGCGTGTTTTACGGATGCAACCTGCAGCATAGTAATTTTGAACATGCCGATTTGCGTCGCGCGGATTTCCGCGGGGCCGATGTGACCTCCGCCAATATGAACGGCGCGAACTTAGAAGGTGCCGATTTGCGCCAAGGGTCCAAGGTCATCACCCAATCCGGGCGCGGTGCGGGAACGGTGTTGAGTGAGGGAAAAACCACCCTGGCCGGGGCTGATCTTGAAAATGCCAATTTGACTAAGGCCAGAGCCGCCGCGCTTGATCTCTCCCATGCTGATTTGTCCCATGCGCGCATGGTTCAGGCGGATTTAAGCCATGCCAATTTAAGCAACGCCGATCTTCAAAATGCGAATTTAACCAAGGCCAATCTTGCGGGGGCGGAGTTGGAGGGGGCTGATTTCACCAACGCCACCACCACCGATATGAAGATTAATGATGATACGCAAATCCCCGCGCCGCCGCCATTGATCATGAAATATGAAGACCCGATTGACCCGTTGGTTGAGATATTAAAAGCCCACGCCCAATGGTTACAACACACGGGAACCAAAGGTCAGCAAGCCAAATTTGAGGGAGTCGATTTTCGCCATATTCATGATCTTGGTCGTTATAGTTTGACCATGTTGCGTGCGCAAAATTGTAATTTTGAATCGATGACCCTCTTAAATGCGCAAATGCAATCCAGTCATTTTGACGGGAGCAATTTTGGTCGAGTGGTATTGAAACAAACAGATGCGCGCGGATCAAGCTTTGTGGGGGCAAAATTTGTGCATGCGGATTTGCGCGAGGTGAATTTCTCACCGCTTTATTTCTCAACATCCAAACGAAAATGCGTGGATTTAAGCGGCGCGGATTTGAGTTATGCTGACCTTTCCAGAGCCAATCTCGATTCCGCGATTTTGGATGGCACAATTTTAATCGGTGCGAAATTGGATCATGTCAATTTGAAAAAACTAGACCTTTCCAAGGCGATATTGGGTGAACCACCATCGGAGTAAAGCTTTATGGGGGCTTATTTTGATGATGATCCAGATACAGACTCAACCGCGCGCCAGGCAATGTCGCGGCGGCAAAACCCCTCCGGCCAGTCAATCAAATCAACGGCGCCATAGGCCGCGCTTCGGGCCTCAGTCACGTTAGTTCCGGTGGCGCAAACGCCCAAAACACGGCCGCCATGACTGATAATCTCATCCCCCGATTGGGCCGTTCCCGCGTGAAAAATCCGGACGTTTTCGCAGGCATCAGCCCGATCAAGCCCGCGAATGAAGGTACCCTTTTGGTAATCCCCCGGATAACCCTTTGCCGCCATCACCACGCACAGCGAGGGGTCGGGCGACCAGTCAACCTGCGCATCCTTTAAATTGCCCTGCGCACATTGATATAAAACATCCACCAGATCAGACCGCCAGCGCAGCATCAAACATTGGCATTCCGGATCCCCAAAACGGGCATTATATTCAATCAATTTCGGGGCGCCATCCTTGACCATCAAGCCGGCATAGAGGACCCCCTGAAACGGTGTTCCTTCGGTGATCATGGCCGTCACGGTCGGTTCCAAGATTTCTTTTAAAATGCGCTGATTGAGTGCATCATCATTCAACCGTGCGGGGGAATAGGCCCCCATGCCGCCGGTGTTGGGGCCGGTATCGTTATCGCCCACACGTTTATGATCCTGCGCCGAGGTGAGGGGAAGTAAGTTTTTACCATCGCACAGGGCGAAATAACTGACCTCTTCACCATCCAAAAATTCTTCAATCACCACGGAGGCACCGGAATTGCCGAAGAGATTGCCCGAGAGCATGTCATGCACTGCCGCTTTGGCTTCATCCACCGTCATGGCGACCACCACGCCCTTACCCGCGGCCAAGCCATCGGCCTTGATCACAATCGGCGCCCCCATTTGGTCAATATATTTATGCGCCGCCGCAATGTCGGTAAAGCGTTCATAGGCAGCGGTGGGGATGTTATATTTACGGCATAAATCCTTGGTGAAACCCTTGGACCCCTCAAGCTGCGCAGCTTCTTTAGATGGGCCGAACGTCACAATCCCTAAGGCCCGTAACCGGTCGGCAAGCCCCAAAACCAAGGGGATTTCAGGACCCACAATCACAAAATCAATTTTTTGGGTTTTGGCAAAATCGACCAGAGATTCGATTTGATCAACCGCGATATCCACGCACTCGGCAATTTGGGAAATGCCCGCATTACCGGGGGCCACATATAATTGGTTGCATAAAGGGGATTGCAAAATTTTCCAAGCCAGCGCATGTTCACGCCCGCCCGAGCCCACCAGAAGTATATTCATTTTGAATGCTCTTTATAAATTTAAGACACGAAAATCGGGGCTTTGCAGCCCCGAATATTAACGAATAAAGATTTGCACCTGAGGGTTGGTGACATTGCCGCTCATGCTCGTGGGGGCAGAAAATTTTGCCTGCGGAATCCCGTTTTGAGTCATGGTGGCAATCACCTGTTGCGCGTTACGCAGGGATTTTGTGCTGTCGATTGTGGCCTGAGCCGCATTGGTGGTGGCGGGGTAAACGCCGCGCACATCAAATTGGGCATTGGGGAATTTTTGCAGGGCTTTTTGTAACGCAGCCGTGACCGCATTCGCATAGTCCACCTTATCACCGGTGTAATGGATTTTTACCAAGGGTTGAACCGCGGGATTGATGGTGGCGGGTGCTGAGGTTGGTGCAGATGCCGGTGCTGTGGACGGTGCTGCGGTCGGTACAGTGGTTAAGGCCACAGGTTGCACGGACGTCTGGGCGGGGGGCAGTGGAGCCGCAGAGGCTTGAATCGCAGGAATTGGAGCCGCAGGTGCAGCTACGGCCGGTTGAATTGCAGCGGGTTGAATTGCAGCCGGTTGAATGGTTGCGGGACGCGGAGATGATGGCGCGGCCGCAACAGGGGATGTTGCAACAGGGGCAGGCGCAATAGATGCGGCCGGGGCAACTACGGCAGGGGCAGATGTCACGGCGGCCACCGCAACGGGATTAGGGGATGGGGATTGCGCGCTCAACCGGGCAGGGGGTGCGGCCATGGGCTGTATTTGGCCCGCTGCGGGCGCGACAGCACCCATTTTATTCGATAAAGATGCCAAAATTTGTTGTGAATCTTTATCCGTATTTTCCTGCAAAGTTTTGAGTTTGAGAGAGGAATCGTTCAACGCACCCAAAAGGCTGGAGAGTTGAGTCCGCTCCGCATCATTGGTTTCAGGCGCCCCGGCTTTGGATTGAATTTTCGCCACCAGGTCAGAGGATTTTTCAGCCGCCGCCGCAATTTCCCCGGAGAGAGCTTTGAAATTATTGGCATTATCCTGCAATTTTGCAATATTTTGCTGGGCCCGTTGATCCCGCGCAGCAGCCGAAGATTCGTTGTTTTTGAGTCGATTGGACCCAACGGGTAATGGAATAGTATTTTTATAGTAATTGGCCGATTCGATCTGGTTGATTTTTTGCAATTCACTCAAACGAATCGACAATTGCGCAATATTTTTTTGTAGGGCTGACACTTCATTTTGTGTGGCCATTAAATCCGGCGAGATTGTGGTGGGTGCCAGTGCAGGTTGCGCAGCCACAGGGGGCGTCACAGGCGCAGTTGCAGCCACAGGGGCCGTTGTCGCTACCACAGGTGAAGGGGCCGCGGCGGGTGCAATCATTGCCGCATCAATCGGCGGATTGATTGCTGTTGTGGGTGGGGCGATCGCAGCCGGAGCGCTTGAGATCGCAGCAGCAGGAGTAACGGGGGGGGGCGCCATTTCAGAAGCGGTTATAACTTTTACACTCGGGTATTGTGCAGCCATTTGGGCCTGCAACGCCGGGGAAAACGGACGGTTGGAATAAATTACATCGGGGGTTGTTTCAACTTGGGACGCAGGGGCGGCATGCGCGCTATTGACCAGCAGGGCCGCACCGCTCACATTCATCAGGGTTAAAGCAGAAACCAAAACTTGCAAAGATAGGGATTTATTCATCGAACATCCGGCCCTTAAAATTAAAAATTGAAACATATCATCACGGTTCATCACAGTTTTTAGATCAGATGGATTGGGTGATTTTCACCCGCAAAAAAACTGTGATGCACAATGGATCATTTATTCCATAATTTAAATGCACTCAAAAAGCAATGTTTTTCGACTCTTCCAGCTGATATTTTTGCCAAAACCATCGGAAATAAGTTTATGAGCCTTGATCGTCAAATTTTTCTTGTGTTTTGAGTCCACTCAGGTTAGAGATTAAGATAATGGATTGTTTTATGATTATTCAAAGTCGTGCCGTATTGCTCCTTCTTCGACTTACCAACCCCTGATCGGGCGGTTGGTTTCTTCGCACGTCCCATCAGGGGCCAAAATTTTTCCCACTTAAATTATTTCGGTTAAAATTCGATATTTTGAAAGGTATTTTTTATGTCTGCGCCCGACCACATTATTTCTGACCAGATTATTATTTTTGACACAACTTTGCGCGATGGCGAACAATCCCCCGGATGTTCGATGAATTTGGAAGAAAAATTGCGTATGGCCCATTTGCTCGATGATATGGGGGTGGATGTGATTGAAGCCGGATTCCCCATTGCATCCCGCGGGGATTTCGAAGCGGTGGAGGCAATCTCCAAGGCAGTCAAAAACGCCACCATTGCCGGGCTGTGCCGCGCCGTAAAACGCGATATTGAGGCCAGTTTTGAAGCGATTAAGTGCGCGCCCAAACGCCGTATTCACACCTTTATTTCCACCTCTCCGTTGCACATGAAATATAAATTGCAAATGTCGCCGGAGGCCGTGTTGGCGGCGATTGCCGACTCGGTGGAATTCGCCCGCCAATTCACCGATGATGTGGAATGGTCAGCCGAGGACGGCAGCCGGACCGAGGATGATTTCTTGGCCCGCGCCGTGGAAATCGCCATTAAATCAGGCGCCACAACGATTAATATTCCAGATACTGTGGGCTATGCCATGCCCGCCGACTATGCTGCGAAATTCACGATGCTGCGCAACCGTGTACCCAATATTGATCGCGCGATTTTATCCGTCCATTGTCACAATGATTTGGGGTTGGCGGTTGCCAATTCTCTGGCCGGTGTGGCCGCCGGAGCGCGCCAGATTGAATGCACCGTCAACGGCATTGGGGAACGCGCGGGTAATGCCGCGTTAGAAGAAGTGGTGATGGCCATGCGCACCCGCCCCGATGCGATGCCGTTTAAAAATCATATTAAAACGGAGATGATCACCAAAATCTCGCGCACCTTATCCTCCATCACCGGTTTTGTGGTGCAACCGAATAAGGCTATTGTTGGGGCGAATGCCTTTGCGCATGAAAGCGGCATTCATCAAGACGGTATGCTCAAAAATGCGCAAACCTATGAAATTATGACCCCTGAGTCGGTGGGGCTCCATCGCTCATCCCTCGTGCTGGGCAAACATTCGGGGCGGCATGCGTTTAAAACGCGGTTGCAGGATTTGGGATATGGTTTGAGTGAAGAAGAAATCGAAGATGCGTTCCAGCGTTTCAAGGATTTGGCCGATAAGAAAAAAACAATTTATGATGAGGATATTATTGCATTGGTTGAGGATGAAACCGGGCGCGATAAGGACAATATTAAATTCCTTTCGCTTTTGGTTCAGGCCGGCACGCGGGGGCCGCAAATTGCCACGATTGAAATGGATGTCGATGGTACGCGCCAAACCGCCATGTGTGAAGGCAACGGTCCCGTTGATGCAATCTTTAAAGCCATCCGTATGATTATCCCGCATGAGGAAGCATGTCTGCAACTCTATCAGGTGCACGCCGTCACCGGTGGCACGGACGCACAGGCGGAGGTGAGTGTAAAAATCGAAGAACATGAAAAACAAGTGGTGGGACAGGGCACAGACGCCGATACGCTCGTGGCCTCGGCTAAGGCCTATATCCATGCGCTCAACAAACTCATGGATAAACGGCAACGCACCGCCCCCAATGCTACCGACAGCACCACCGAAAGCATGGCAAGTGTTGAGCCAAGTCTGACCGCACAAGAGCGTGTAGGCCCCTAAGAACCTGTTCATGATCCCTACTCCGGCGTTGGCTTTTCACGGTATTTCTGCGCTTCCGCTTCTCACGTACATCTATGTACGATCCGATGCGGTTCTCGAAAAACCGCAAAAATCCTTAGCCGCAGCGAGATCATGAACAGGTTCTAAAATAGGGCCGTGAATCTTAAATTTTCGCAACTGAAAATAAAGCTTGCCAAAGCTTTATTTTCCAAGTATAAGTGCCGAAAATTTATTATATCTCAATATAAAAAGATAATAATGCCGCCGGATTTTATGGTCCTCATTTTGTGGTCTGATAAAGTCTGATTACGGGCATTCATAGAAAAAGGAGCATAAAATGAACACATTGCAAAAATTTGAAGCCATGCAAGTGGCTAAACTCACTGAAAATAAAACGATTCCCGACTTTGCACCCGGTGACACGGTTAAGGTCAACGTAAAAATTGTTGAGGGCAATCGTGAGCGGGTTCAGGCCTATGAAGGCGTTTGCATCGCCCGTGGCGGTCATGGAATTAATGCCAAATTCACCGTTCGCAAAATCAGCTATGGCGAAGGTGTGGAACGTGTATTTCCGCTCTTGTCCCCGCGTATTGAGAGCATTGAGGTCATCCGTAAAGGCTCCGTGCGCCGTGCGAAACTTTATTATCTTCGTAATTTGCGCGGTAAAAAAGCACGGATTGAAGAGAAAAAAGATTATAAATCCGCTGAAAAATAATCTCACAGCGATACTCCGATTTTCAGAAGAACCTTCCGCCGGTCATAATGTGGAGGGTTTTTTAATGCGATATCAAATCATTAATTTGGCACTAATGAAATTATACTTGGTAATTTTCCAATCTTACCAAAAAGGGTACGCACTTCCGGAAGGACATAGCCGTCTACATAGAGCGTTAAATCAAAATTTCTTACTTCCGGATCGTTGTTATGGGCGCTAAAGAGATAGCATGAGTTACCAAATAACCTTTCAAGAAACAGTTCCATGCAGCCAGTGGGATTGGGAAATGGATAAAGGCCTTTAGTATGAAGCCATATGGGGTCTGGCCTGTCTGGATTTGAGTTTTCTGGTTTAAACTGCTCAAGCTGTTCTAATGTTAATTTAACAAAATCTATTAATGATAAAATCCCATTAATGGTTTGCAACAGCTTTATACGCATAAAGGCTTGAACTTTTGAGGTCTCAGGAGAATCCTCTATAACTAAGAAATGACGACCATCGTAATGGGCCTCTTTGATATTTACCTTAAGTTGCTCGGCACCCCTTTCTATTTGATCCGTCTCCCAAGATCCGGAGGCCCTCCAGCCAAAAGGTCCGCTCAGCTTACTCTTTGATGCAGTATCACCTATAAACATATTTTTAGCATCTAAAAGCTCAGCGTGAGCATCTGAAAACATGGATGGTAAAAATTTAGATAAATCGGTGGCACCCAAAATACACATGTTTGCATTATCATGTGATTTAAACGAAGCAGCCAAACTAAATATATTTCTGAGCATATTAACACCTTCGCGTGAAAGTGCTAATTGAGAGGGGCTTCTATCATAAGGGTTGCTGCCTTGCTCTGGTCCACCATTAACCATCCGGGCATTTATACCGCATCCCTCTAGAAATTCTATCAGGGGAGTTAACTCCTGTTGGTTAAATATATTTTTCGATAAAAAAAGGCCATCATCATCTGCGAGCTGGGCAAATTGCATATTCAGCAAAAGAAACGCCGCTGACAGAAAACTATAGTTTAATGCGCCATGTTCTGTATCCATTCGATCCTCGTAAATTTTAGCTATACTCAGACTACTGAACTCCTGGACGGCGCCGCTCGGCCCGCACCAGCAATTCAGTATTCCAAGTATATTGAATTCTTATACCAACTACCTTATGAAGCTTTTTCATCCGACCAGTCTAATCTCTTATCAGCGTTTGGCTAGGACATGGATTTAAATAAGTTCATTCATTAGGCTGTTGGTATTAGACCTGCTCATGGTCGTTTATAACGCCAAATTTTAATTAACATATCAGCCGAGCGAGCATTTGTAAAGATAATAATTATTGAAAAATTAAACAGACCAACCGCTATAAATAATTAAAATTGAGATTAAAATCTGGCCCCTAAACTATAAAAACCCATACCCAAAAAAATAAAAACTGTTATAGTGCAGCATGAATTGGAATCGGCTTGATCGTGAACAGACTATCCGCATGATTGCGCGTGTGAAATCCACCGCGGAATCGCTGTTGTTTTCCCCGGCTACGAGTGAGGCAAAGTTTTTACCCCTGCCGTTTTATGAGCGATTCGCGATTTATCGGCTGACCAATTTTTCCTCGCTCCCCACATTTTCGATGGATTTTTTAAGCGATGGGGAGATTTTTCATTATATGGACGGCTCAGACGCGCATATTATGCAGGTGAATACGCAATTTGGGCTCAACCTCACCCGTCAAACCGTGTTGCCCTATATCCATTTTTACTATGCTTTTGTGCGCATGGCCGAAGGCGAAATGATCATCCTGAAAAGTGCCGAAGAAGCCGCGATTATTGATTTATATGACGAAGAACGGCGGGAGGAATTTGACGTGATTCCCAACCCGTGCGACATTCAGGAAACGCGCGAAAGCGGCCAATTTAACGTGACGGCCCCGGTTTTATATGACGGCAGCCCCGTAGAGGCACTCATCACCGTGACTCAGCATGGACATGTAACCACCCAACCGCGCCGCATGTTGACGATGGGACGGTACTAGGGGAAAGGATTCGATCATGAACGACATGAACAAACAATTTGAAACCATGGGGGCGCAGCTCGCCGCCGGCGCGCCGACAAGCTATAGCCACGCGCAATCGGATGTGATTCGCGATGAATGCCAATCATTGTTGCGGCAAATTCCCGAAGGCCAAAGATTGTTGGAATTTTTAAAGACCGACTCATGTGACATTAAAATCCTCAACGGCAAAAAAGTTGATTGGAAAAGCGCGCCCGATGCCAAAATCGCCTATCTTTTCTGCCCCGTCCCCACTAAGGCAATTGGGTTGGAGGAAATTACGCTGGGCTATGCCATTGCCGCGAGGGAATTGGAGCAACCCAAGCATGGCATTTATCAACCCAACCCCAACCACCCGCCCGAAATGGCGTTTCAAACCATGGTTGAATATTTTTTAGATATTAATATTGAGATGAGTAAAATTGTCGCGGAATTCGCCGCCCGTGACCCCAATACGAAATTTCTTGACCTGATCACAAAATTAGGGCAGAATGAATTCTATAGCGAATATATTTCCGGTAAAAATAAAGAAGAGTTGAGGGAAATATTAAAGCGGACTTTAATCAACAATGATTAACGAAGGAGTGTGTGAAATGGTATTATCAAGTCATCAGCAACGAGGTATAGCGCGCTCTCTTGCACCTCTTGCACCTAGTATAGGGAAGGGCGTATCTCCCGTGGTTAGTTTGCACCCTGCTGGTTAGATTCTGAATTTTCTGAGGCCGCCTTGTGCGGCCTTTTGTATTTTTACCCCCAAATTCTTAAAAAATCCTTACCGATTTTAAAAAATATCATCTTGCCCACAAAAATTTCATTCAATTTTTATTCCCAATCGCCCGCAATCCCTGTATAGTGGCCGCACAGCCACCATAGTAGCAGGTTTTACAATGAGTCTTTCCACCCATGCCGAAAAATTTGCCGCGCCGCGTTTGGATGCACAAGGGCGCAGGCAGCTGATCGGTTTGCCGCGCGCGGAATTGGAAAAAATTATGATCGCGGAAGGCCAGCCGGCCTTCCGCGCCAAGCAATTATGGAACTGGATTTATCAGCGCGGGGTCAAGGATTTTGACTCAATGGGCAATTTGCCCAAGGATTTCCGCCGTCAATTGGGTGAAAAATACGTGATTGATCGGGCGCGCATCGTGACCGAACAAAAATCCGATGACGGGACAATCAAATGGCTTCTGGGGCTTTCTGACGGGCAAGAGGTGGAAATGGTGTTCATTCCCACCCCCACACGCGGCACCTTATGTGTGTCATCACAGGTTGGTTGCACACTCACCTGTCGGTTTTGTCATACGGGGACTCAGCCCCTTGTGCGCAATTTGGGCCCCCATGAGATGTTACAGCAGATTTTGTTGGCCAAGGATTTCCTGAATGAATGGCCATCAGAAGACGAAAAACAGGGACGTGACCTGACCAATATCGTGATGATGGGCATGGGGGAGCCGCTTTATAACTATGACAATGTCGCCTCTGCCCTCAAAATTTGCATGGACCCCGACGGGTTGGGCATATCCAAACGCCATATCACCCTTTCGACCTCCGGTGTTGTGCCGCAAATCATCCAATGCGGCGAAGAATTGGGGGTCAATCTCGCCATTTCGCTCCATGCGCCCAACAATCAATTGCGCAGCGAAATCATGCCGATTAACCAAAAATATCCGTTGGAAGATTTATTGGATGCCTGTCGAAATTATCCCGGGCTCTCACCCATGCGGCGCATTACGTTTGAATATGTCATGCTCGATGGGGTGAATGATGCGGCCGAACATGCGCATGAACTTACGCGGCTGCTGATTAATATTCCGTGTAAAATTAACCTCATTCCGTTTAATGCGTGGGAGGGGAGTGGGTTCAGCTGCTCCCAAGAGGAAAAAATTAATCAATTCGCGAAAATTTTGGAAAATGCAGGCTATGATGCCCCGATCCGCCGCCCCCGTGGACGCGATATTCTCGCGGCGTGCGGACAGTTGAAATCCTTAAGCGAGAGATTAAAGAAAAAATAGACGGCAAAGTCAGAATCTCTATATTTTTTCATAATGTTAATAATTCGTTATTTTCTTGCATAATTTTATAAAAAGATGTATAAATTAACTGTAGGTTAATATTTTGGTTTTTTAAAATATGGCAAATCCAGCAGGCAAAGTGGGTATAATAAATGGG
Source organism: Alphaproteobacteria bacterium (assembly GCA_016794305.1). Classification (GTDB taxonomy): domain Bacteria; phylum Pseudomonadota; class Alphaproteobacteria; order Micavibrionales; family Micavibrionaceae; genus UBA1573. The sequence continues at coordinate 25,847 of JAEUKN010000001.1, forward strand.
TTCCGTCCCTGGGATGCGGCCAATGGTGCTGTGTTTTGGAATAGTTGGTGTACTATCCAAAATTATTCTGGGTTCCCATACACAGACTTGGCGCAATCTTATGAAGCATTGCAACAGAGGCATGACGATCCCTGTGCTGATGAGGTGGACGGTTCTACTACCTATGATCGAAGTGTTTGGAATAATTTATGCACTTGGTCATTTTTGGAAGCTATGAGGGAAATAACCCTCAACTATACACACTCTGAAATTTCGGCATATAATCGCGATGCTTATGCGTTTGGCGGTAATTTGCAGGCAGGGGCATATCACCTCAAAGATCCGAACGAATTGCCGAAAGTTAATTTCGCCGCGGCCGCAAAAGATGTAACATCAGGACAAAATAACTTCCATATTAAAAATAAACTTATTCCTCAAGAGCCGGCCGCGCAGCCTCTTACCCTTACAGCTGTACAAGTTGGGCAATTTAATTTTGGTCAGGCGGCCAATGAGATGACTACCGGCAATTCGGCAGTTTCGCCTAATGTGGTGACATTGTATCCTAACGGCCCTCAGTCACAAAAGCCCGGGCTCGTCGCAGGTTTTTAATCCCCGCCAAACAAATTTCCTGAAAAAGAAATCTATTTCTCGGCTTGAGCTTTGCGGAAAACTCCTTTAGAACAAGGAGATCATATCCCAAACCGATGAGTGACGTACCGTGAGCCAGTCCCCTTCCCATCCTGAGCCGTCCGACGAGCTCTCCGCCGCCCCATCCGCGCCTCCTGTATCCGCACCCGCCCTATCCCCACCTGAGCTTTCAACAGGGAAAGTGCCGCGCGGATCAACTGAACTTCCTTCTGATTTGCTGGAAACAAAAAAATCCCTCCTCAATGCAGAAGACGAGGAAGAAGATGGGGACGCCAGCGATTTTCTGGGTCTGTCTGACGCCGCCATCCGCGATATTTGCGATGGGTTGATGGGCGAAGATAACGCGCGCGTGGATCGCGATTTGGAGGATTTGAGCAGTTCCGATAAGGCCGAATTGCTGGAGAAAGTGGCCCAGGATGACCGAAAATCCTTGATCTACGGTTTTGCCCGTCATTTTGATGCCGAGGTTTTTTCCCTGATTAACTCTGACCTGCGCACCGAAGCGTTGGAAAACATGCCCGCCGATCAGGTGGCGCGGATTTTGACTGATTTGGATAGTGATGATGCGTTGGATTTAATCGCGCCGCTTGATCCTGATTTTCAACAGGATGTGATGCGCAAACTCTCGGCCAAAATCCGTATGGTGTTGGAGGAAGGCTTGAGCTTTCCCGAGGACTCAGCCGGACGATTGATGCAACGCGAATTCGTGGCGGTGCCGCAATTCTGGACGGTGGGCAAAACCCTTGATTATCTGCGGGCCGCGCGTGATACGTTGCCCGATGATTTTTATGATTTGATCGTGATTGACCCGGCGCATCATGTGGTGGGGGAAATTCCGCTGGATAAATTGGTGCGTGCGCCGCGCTCCGTCAAAATTGACGGCCTAACGCTGGAAGAAGTTCACCCTATCCCCGCGACGATGGACCAGGAGGAAGTGGCGACAATCTTTCGTAATGAAGGCTTGGCCTCGGCGCCCGTGGTGGATGAAAACGGGCGGTTGATCGGGACCATCACCTATGATGACGTGATTTATGTGATTGATGAGGAAGCCGAGGAAGATCTCCTCAAACTCGGCGGGGTGAAGGAAGACGACCTTTACCGCAATATTTTGGGCACGACCAAATCGCGCAGTTGGTGGCTGTTTATAAATTTGCTCACCGCTCTCCTCGCGTCCTTTGTCATTTCGATGTTTGAAGCCACGATTGAACAGATTGTGGCGTTGGCGACCCTCATGCCGATTGTGGCGTCAATGGGCGGGAATGCGGGGACACAATCCATGACCGTGGCGGTGCGCGCCATTGCCACCAACGAATTATCGGGGGCCAATGCCTGGCGCGTGATTGGGAAGGAAACAACGGTGGGGTTGCTCAACGGGATTTTATTTTCGATCATGATCGGCTTTATCGCCGGGGCGTGGTTTCACAGCATGGGGTTGGGGACGGTGATTGCCTGCGCCATGATTGCCAATTTGATTGTGGCGGGATTCTTTGGGGCCTCAATCCCCGTGGTGTTGAATAAATTCGGCATTGACCCGGCTGTGGCTTCGGCGGTTTTCCTGACCACCGTGACTGATGTGGTGGGATTTTTCGCGTTTTTGGGCTTGGCGACCTTATTCTTGCTGTAATCGTCAACAGGTTCTAATGCCGGAAATGGCGAATATCGGTCATGACCATGGCGATACCGGCGTCATCTGCGGCCTTGATAACCTCTTCATCACGCATGGATCCGCCCGGTTGAATGACCGCTGTGGCGCCCGCGTCAATGGCTGCCAAAAGCCCGTCGGCAAAGGGGAAGAAAGCGTCTGACGCTACGACCATAGAAGAATGACGGGGAGCCGCCCCGTTCGACCCATTCCCGCTCAACTGAGCGCCGATTTCCTTCATTTTCCAGGCCGCGATGCGGCACGAATCAACCCGCGACATTTGTCCCGCGCCGATGCCGAGTGTGCGCCCGCCTTCGGCATAAATAATCGCATTGGATTTAACATGTTTGCAAACTTTGAAGGCAAAGAGCAAATCATTGAGTTCCGTATCGCTTGGTGCGCGTTTGGTGACGACGCGCAATTGTTCGCGGGTAATGTGGCCGCAATCTGCGTCCTGAACCAACACTCCGCCCGCAATGCTCTTGATCATTTTGCGCGCCGCACGCGGATCCGCAAGGCCGTGAGTTTCCAGCACGCGGAGGTTTTTCTTGTTTGAGAGTATTTCCCGCGCGCCCGGGGAGATACGGGGGGCGATGATAACTTCGGAAAAAATTTTGATGATCTCGGCGGCCGTGTCGGCATCCAATTCACGGTTGAGCGCGATAATACCGCCAAACGCGCTGACAGGGTCGCAAGCAAGAGCCGCAAGATAGGTCGCGCGCATGTCGGCTTCACGGCTTGTTGGGTTGCAAGTCGGATCAATCGCAACGCCGCACGGATTGGCATGTTTGATAATGGCAACCGCCGGTTCATCAAATTCACACACCAATTCAAACGCCGCATCCGTATCATTGAGGTTGTTATAGGAAAGTTCCTTGCCCTGTAATTGCTGCGCCGTCACTACCCCCGGACGGCCGGTGGAATCACTATAAACGGCGGCCGATTGATGCGGGTTTTCGCCGTAACGCAGCGTGTCAATTTTTTGCGCCGAAAAGTTTAAGGTCGCGGGGAATTCATCATGATTTTGCTGCGCAAACCAATTCGCAATCATGGAATCATAGGCCGCCGTCATCGCATAGGTTTTACCCGCCAATTTTTGCCGTGTCGCCAGCGTGGTGCCGCCCTCAGCGATTTCTGCCAGAACAGAATCATAATCGGACGGGTCGGTGACAACCGCCACAAAATCATGATTTTTAGCAGCGGCGCGCAGCATGGCCGGCCCGCCAATATCAATATTTTCCACGCATGAATCATAATTGCCGCCGCGTGAGACCACATCGCGAAACGGGTAGAGATTGACCAACAAAAGATCAATCGACTCAATCGATTGATCATCCATAGCCCTGAGGTGATCGGCATCATCACGCCGCGCCAATAAGCCGCCGTGAATTTTGGGGTGAAGGGTCTTGACCCGCCCATCCATAATTTCGGGGAATCCGGTATGGTCGGACACTTCCGTCACGGCAATTCCCGCATCCTGAAGCGCGCGCGCCGTGCCGCCGGTGGAAAGGATTTTAACGCCTTGCTGCGCCAAAGCACGGGCAAAGTCAACTAATCCGGTTTTATCAAAGACGGATAAAAGGGCGGTTTTAACCGCAACACGGTCAGGACGCGGCGCGGTGCGCGGTTTGGCGGCAACAGACATCAGGGCAACTCCGTTCAAAATAATGTGATTTTCATTAACCAGATTTAACGCGAATCGTCAAGATTTTTGCAGGCGGAATTACACAGGATGTTATAATTTAGGGCGGAATATTTATGGGCATGGCTATAAAATAATCGGTTATGATTTTATTTTTTGATCCGCGCTATATCTTGATTTCCTCATCATTTGCCGTTTTATTTTAATAATTTATTCAATCCGATCCGATAAGATGATTCGGTCTTGAAATTTTGTGTGCAATTTCCTAACTTATTGCGCTGGAAATATATCATGATATGATTAAAGTATAATTGTTTTAATAAGCTGCAGAGAATAGGGTATTGCCATGTCAACAGCAGGTAGCGTTATCGTCCCCCCCAATTATAAACCCACCGATAAAGAAAAATTTATGAATCCGGTGATGACGGAGTATTTTCGGCTTAAGCTGATTGCATGGCGCGAGGAATTGTTGCATGAATCAGAGGCCACGATTCACAATACCTTGCAGGGGACTGAGCTTCAGAAACCTGATTTGGCTGACCGCGCATCGGCTGAGACCGATCATGCGTTGGAACTGCGCACCCGCGACCGTGAACGCAAACTCATCACCAAGATTAATGAGGCCTTGCTGCGCATTGACGAAGAAACCTATGGCTATTGCGAGGAAACGGGGGAGCCGATTTCGGTGGGGCGCCTTGATGCGCGGCCGATTGCCACGCTCTCGCTCGAGGCACAGGAACGGCATGAGCGTTTGGAACGTACCCACCGCGATGAATAACTGCCTTTATCACTGCCCCTATAACCGGCGATATTGCGCGGTTGTTGCGCCTTTGGGCTTGGCGGTGTTTATGCTCATATTGTTTTTGACCGCCCTGTGTGTCGTGCCATATGCCCACGCGGCAGAGCGGGAGCAAGTCCCCGCAACCGAGCAGATTGAGCGGCCAAGCGCGGAGCTCGGCATCGGAAGCGAAACCAAATTGCCCATTCCGCGCTTTGCCTCACTCAAATCTGAAAACGTATATGTGCGCACCGGGCCGTCGATGGATTATCCCATCAAATGGATTTACAAACGGGCGGGATTACCGGTTGAAATTATCCAGGAATTTGATGCCTGGCGGCGAATCAGGGACCCCGCGGGGGACACGGGGTGGGTGCATAAAATCCTCCTCAGCGGTCATCGATCGGCGATGATTCGGGGGCATGAAGCCGTGCCGGCCTTTGAAGATCACGATTTGGTGAGCGAGGTTGCTAAATTAGAGCCGAAATTCATCGTCACCATTCATGAATGTAATGCGCGCGCGTGCCTTGCGCAATTTGCCCCCTATGAAGGATGGATTGAGAAAAAATATCTTTGGGGTGTTTACGGATCTGAAATTTTTCAGTAAACTTGAGGAGAATCGAATCGCTCGAAATTAATCAGTGGCTTGGTTATAAGTTCAAAATTTTCTTACGCTAAATTATATTTTTCTATATTTCTTACTTTCTCTCGTTTTTACCCACAATCATTGTTCCCTTGGGCGTTTCGCCCGATTTACCGCGAATCACACGAATAAAATGCATGATCATGCCGAAAAATCGGAGGTGACGCACCTCCTGCATATGAGTCTGTTTAAAATGGCTGAAGTCCCGGGGCGTGGAAGTGATCTGCGCCTCGTGCTTCAGGTTTTGGGCGGCGTGATGATTGAATGTGCGATGATGTTTGAAGACCCGAGTGAGACGCTCACCACAATTTTGTTGAAAATCAGTGCGGCCTTGGGGTGCGATGCCTATGACGGGCCGTTGCCGGATTGGATCACACTCGATGGGGTCGAGGTCGATCATTATACCGAACGCGGGCGCGAATTGTGCCGTATGGCGCTTCATGATTGGCATGACGGGGAATTTGATTTTGCGGATATGATCACGCTAACGGCCCATCACGTGATTGCAGCCTGGGAGGAAGATCATGTCCCCCGCGCGGAAACGCTGCGTTTGCTGCGCGAATACGCTATGATGGGGCTATGTTTTGAAATCGCGGCCCAGGAATTATGCGATGTGTTGATTGAAAAGAAAATGGGGCGCGACGGGTGGAGTTTGGGCGATTGCCTGGGCGGCCTATCGGGGGCAGCGGGGTGGCGACTGGCCAAGCTTGGGTTACTGCGCAACAAGCTTGATAAGCACACCATGCCCGCAACGCCGCAGGACAAAGACCTGGATGATCTGGTGCATGTGATGACTGCCGAAGCGGTGCGCATGGGTGTGCCCGCGGGGAGCGATTGGCGATTTGGCCTGGCCGCGAACGACGCGCCCGTGGACCCGCCGGTGGAGTTGTTAGAGGGGGTGGAACCCTATGCCCAACTTTTTTTCTCCGCCACGCCCTTGCGTCATGAACGGGACCAGGCAGTGGCGTGTGCCAAGGCCGCAGGTCGTATGCTCGCGGTGGTCGCAACGGGCGAAGAACCCGAAATCGCGCATGTCATCGCCAAACCGTTGGCCATGATGGCCATCACCGAAACTTACCATGCCTTTTGGATGGGGTTTTAACAGAAATGGCTCAAACAATTATTTTATTCCGTCTTGTGTATAAAATCTTCTGAACCATTCATCTGTAACTCTGATCAAATCGCTGATGGTATCATTCTCATCAAATACATGGCCTGCACCTTCAATGATCATTCGTTCATTGTTAGGGTTACCGGCCGAGTGCCATGAAACAGTATCATTGATATATAATCCATTGCGTGGATGAATGACCTGAATGGGAGTATCTGCAAGGCTTTGTGAAAGGGCCAAGCATGATTGAGTATCGTATTTTTGCGCTTCTTCGACCATTCGACGACTAATTAAAAATTGGATATTCCAATTGACCATGTACATATCTTCACTGATACGCTCCAGAGCTTGGTTTTCCATGAAATTGATCAGATTAAAACTGGGGTCCCATAAGGATATAGCTCTTATATTTTCCGGTTGAGCCGTCATGGTGCTTGGCCCGCCGTAACTATGGCCGACAATATAAACATTTTTGTAAGCCGATGCATAATGATCCAACACGGTTCGTACATCCATGGCATGAAGCTCTAAAGTGCAATCTCTCAACCGTCTGGCATCATCTTCATGGGAGTACAGATCAAAACGATAAACATCATATCCGAGCGCGCAAAAGCGTTTGGCCGCAACCTTATGAAGGAACTCATTTTTGTGACTGGTGAGCCCATGAACAAAGAAAATGGCTTTGTTGCTCAACCCTGCCGCCCCACGGGCATAATTGGCAATTCCGTATATGGTATGAAGCCCATCTTGAGTTTTTAAAGACCATATGATATCCGATTGCGTATCATAAGCGGTTTTTTCAATGCTTGTTTTGGTTTGATCGTAAACGAAATCGGCTATAATTTCATGACCCTTGGTGAGCGGGTGGACCCCATCAAGCAGGACTTCCTCAAGATTTTCTTGCATAAACAAAGAATGCGTATCCAAGAAAACGACGTCAAAATCGGCGCACCAACGCTTAATTTCCTCATTATAAGCTATAATATCTTCGTTTTTGATATAAAGCGGTTCATCATATTCGCCGGGTTGTGGGAAGACCTTTTCATCAACGGGAAGAATACTTAAAACATAGACTTGCTTGATATTGTCTGTGGCAGTTTTTAGCAAGTTCATCCACATTTCTTTGCGGAGTGTACGGCTGAAATCCATCGGTGCTGATGGGCTTTGCCAACGGGTAAGGTCGTTCACCCCACAGGCAATAAAAAGGATATCAGGTTTCCGGGTGAGGGCTTCGGCACATAGGCGATGATAAACATCTATGGTGCGGTCACCATCCATAGCAAGGTTGTTAAATCCCACTCTCGTGGGGTAATGTTTGACCAACTTTTCACTTAATCGGCCAAACCAACCAATGGCGCGGTCATCAAAGCACCCATTGGTGATAGAGTCGCCCAGTGCAATGATTTTTCGATATTTGATGTTTTGCATCTGCAATCCTGTTGAAACTTAGGACATATTTAATATCAAATCATTTGGTTTTTGCTATGTTTTATTTCCGCAAAAACGCCGGGACGGTGTCATCGGTGAAATAATTATCGGTGTTTTCATCAAACACATCATCGGTATAATGCCGCGCCGGTTTTTTATTATTATTGATGGGGGAGGTTGTGTTGCTGCTGCGCCGGGCGTGGCTAGCGGCATCGGGCTGCGCTGCCCCTTGGGTGATAGCCTGTGCAGTTGCACGGGCAGAGGAAGCTGCGGCTTTCCCATGTGCGCCAGATGAGGAAGATGATTTGGATGGGGCGCGTGCGCGTTGTTTGACCGGTACATCCGCCTCATTGCTTTCACCTGCCGGGTTCCTTGCGCGCGTACGGCCTGATGCTTCAGCCGCCATGGCGCTCTCCACCACGATATCCTTGCCCGTAACCTTACGAATGGCCGCGACCAATTTATCGTCATCTTCGGTAACTAGGGTCCAGGCTTTGCCGCTCTGGCCCGCGCGGCCCGTCCGTCCGATACGATGCACATAATCATCGGCATTGAGCGGCACATCAAAATTAAACACATGGGACACGCCCGACACATCAAGCCCGCGCGCCGCAATATCCGAACAAACCAGCAAAATGACGCCGCCATCCTTAAAGGCCTGTAGAGTTTCCGTCCGTCTGGCCTGGGGCATATCGCCATGCATGGCGGCGGCGCGGTATCCGTGATCACAGAGCCACTTGCTCAAACTATCCACATCGCGTTTGCGGTTACAAAACACAAAGGCGTTTTTAATGTCTTCGGATTCGATAAGCTTTTTCAACTGGGTTTTTTTCGTGCGCGGGGCTGCGCTCACCATTCTGTGATCCACCGTTTGTGCGGGGGATGCCGGCGGAGCCACCGATACGGTTTTCGGATTGGAGAGGAATTTTTCCGATAGGGATTTAATTTCATCGGGCATCGTGGCCGAAAACAACAAGGTTTGCCGTGTGGCGGGAATTTTGGAAACAATGGTTTCAATGTCGGGAATAAACCCCATATCGAGCATCCGGTCGGCTTCGTCAATCACCAAAATGCGAATATCCGTCAACAGAATTTGTCCGCGATCAAATAAATCCAACAAACGGCCGGGGGTTGCGATTAACACATCCACACCTTTTTCAAGGATTTTAATTTGGTCGCCCATGGATTCGCCGCCGACCAGTAAAGCCTTAGACAGCGGATGATATTTCCCGTATTTGTCAAAATTTTCGGCCACCTGAGCCGCAAGTTCCCGCGTGGGGGCGAGCACCAGAGAGCGCGGCATGCGCGACCGCGCGCGACCACTGGCCAACATTTCAATCATGGGGAGCGTAAAACTCGCGGTTTTGCCGGTGCCGGTCTGGGCCAACCCGATCATGTCGCGCGCCATTAAAATAATCGGAATGGCCTTTTCCTGAATGGGCGTGGGGCTAGTATAGCCGATATCCTCTATCGCCTTTAACAGTTCTGGTCCTAATCCTAAATCGGTAAAATCCATATAATTTATTTTCTATTCTTCAGAATGATTATGGGCGTCATGATCATCATGGTCGTGATGCTCTAGTGCCAGATTACTTTTTTCAAAAACTTCAAGCCCAAAAATATTGCGGTGAATGCCAAAATAAATCACCAAATTCAACGCAAACAGGCATGTTGCAATGATCAGGATTTTTGAATTGTTGGTTTTTTTACCATCACAAGGCGGGTGCGTGCATCCTGTATCGTGGCAATCGACATCCCGTGTTGCGCAATGAACAATCCATCCCGTCGCCACCATCAATCCGGAAAACACAATAATCGGAATTTCGTAATGGTGGAGTGCCTCATGCAATTCCATGATAAAGGCCGGCGCGGCACTGATCAAGCCAATATTCGCCAAAATCCCACAGGCCGTAACAAAAGTCGGCAAAACACAGCAAAAAACATGGCTGGCTTCGGAGAGTAAAACCGCCCACCCGAAATGTTTTCTTAAATCCGCCATGATATATGCTCCCCTGAACAAAAAAACCTGAATAAAAAAATTTTATTTTCAGAAATATTTTTTAAAAACTGAAACCGCCTTAAGCGAAGAAAAGGCGGCTTCGAAAATTTTATATGATCGCGATGCTCATCATTAACGGCTATAAAACTCGATCACAAGGTTGGGTTCCATTTGAACCGGATAAGGCACATCCTCTAATTTCGGACGACGCACAAAGGTGATTTTATATCCTTCACCGTCTTCGGAAAGATATTCGGGCACATCGCGTTCGGCCAAATCGCGGGCGGCAATCACAAAGGCGATTTGACGGGATTTTTCACGTACCTCGACAATGTCGCCTTCTTGAACTTGGAAGGATGGAATATTCACACGTTTTCCGTTGACCTTAATGTGGCCGTGGCTCACCAATTGGCGGGATGCAAACACGGTGGGCGCAAATTTGGCGCGGTAACATACGGCATCCAAACGGCTTTCCAACAATCCGATCAAATTTTGTGACGCGTCACCGCGCAGGCGGATGGCTTCGAAGTAATAGGCACGGAATTTTTTCTCTCCGATGCTGCCGTAATATCCTTTTAATTTTTGTTTTGCGCGTAACTGAAGCCCGTAATCCGTAGGTTTTCCACGGTTTGCGCCATGTTGTCCGGGGCCGGTTTGGCGAATATTATAAGGGGATTTGCTGCGCCCCCACAGGTTACAACCCAAACGACGATCAATTTTGTGTTTTGCATTTAAACGCTTGCCAGCCATGGTTTTGCTCCTTTTTTAAAATTATTGTCCCGCGTCCCCGAAGGATTGATAGGGGCACATCGCCCCATCAACGCTTTTGAAAAAGCTTTGCGAGAATAGGCGCACTATAGCGATTTTCCCAAGCATGTCAAATAAAATCAAATATAAATGTAACAACTGATTTTACCGGCATATTGCACCATTGTTTTTTGCTTAGTCGTGAGATCATGAATAGGGCCTGAGAAAAATGATTTTGAGAAAAAAACTCAGGAGAGAAGCAAAAAAAATTGTGTGGAATGCTTTTTCTTCATTTGCAAAAAAGATCAAAGTCGGTTTAAACTGATCAAGTGATTCGTTTTGCCAAAAGACCAAAAGAAAAATGAATCGGTGCGCGATGTACATTTTTTCCCCACACTATAAATCTTTGATTTTGATAATGACGATCCGGTCTGCCGCGGCAAACTAGGATTTAACGATATTTTTTTACCTCGGAAGGAGCCCCTTTCATGATCAATGTTCGTATGAATGCGCCGACAGAGCCATCATCCAAAAACAAACTCTCACCCAAAATTATCGTGGTGGGGGTTGGCGGTGCTGGGTGCAATGCCGTCAATAACATGATCACCACCAATGTGAAGGGCGTGAATTTCTTGGTCTGTAACACGGATGCGCAGGCACTTAACGGCAATCTGGCCGAACATAAGGTGCAATTGGGCGCGATTTTGACCGAAGGGTTGGGCGCAGGGGCTAAACCTGAAATTGGGCGCGCCGCCGCTGAGGAAAGCCTCGAAGATGTCATGCAGTATCTTGAGGATGCCAATATGGCCTTTATCACCGCCGGTATGGGCGGCGGTACGGGGACGGGGGCGGCTTCGGTGATTGCCAAGGCATGCCGTGAACGCGGAATTTTAACAGTGGGTGTGGTCACCAAGCCATTCCATTTCGAGGGATCGCGCCGTATGAAGATGGCCGAAGAAGGCCTGTCCGAACTCCAAAATTATGTCGATACGCTGATCATCATCCCGAACCAAAATCTTTTCCGTGTGGTGAATGATAAAACCACATTTTCCGAAGGGTTCAAAATGGCCGATAGCGTTCTGCAATCTGCGGTGCGCGGGGTGACGGATTTGATCGTCATGCCGGGACTGATTAACCTTGATTTTGCCGATATACGATCAGTGATGCAGGAAATGGGCAAAGCCGTAATGGGCGCGGGTGAGGCCACGGGCGATAATCGCGCCCAGGAAGCGGCGGAAAAAGCCATTAGCAACCCGTTGCTCGATGATGTGTCGATGAAGGGCGCCAAGGGTGTGATCGTCAACATCACGGGCGGTTATGATATGACATTGTTTGAGGTGGATGAGGCTTGTAACCGCATTCGCGATGAAGTGGACCCTGATGCCAATATTATCTTTGGATCCACCTTTGACGAAACTATGGAGGGCACAATCCGCGTGTCGGTTGTGGCCACGGGCATTGAATCGGCAGAGGATGCACAAAAACGTACCAATCATCGTCAATCAGGCGGCGGGTTTCAGGTGGATCGCACCAAACCGGCCGCGGGTTCCGCCAGTCGCAATAGTTTAAGGCAGTCAGATGCCGCAACCATGAACGCAGCTCAGGGGAGGGCAGCTTCTTCCATGTCCGAACCAACACACGCGCCCAGAATGAGCGCGGGGAATGCGCCAAAGGCGGCAGTACCCAACTATCCGGCCGCTGCGCCACAAACCGTTCCGATGAATGCTTACTCCCAAGATCGTCAAATGGCGATGGAGGAGCAAACCCAAAGACAGGCAGTGGGGGCCGAGTTTGCTCCCGCTATGAATGGTGCTATAAAAGGGGCGATGAAGGGGATGCGCGTGGGCGATTCTTATATTCCGCCGCAACCTGCTGATCCACATATGATTGCAAATGGTGCCGTAAATGGTGCCACTATCGGGGCTGCGCAGGTCGGTGCTCAACCGATGGGCCAACCGATGGGCCAAGCAATGAGCCAGCCAATGAGCCAAGCTGCGCCGATCAATCAACCCTCAACGCAATTAAACCCACAGGCGCATCAAGCCTCCCTCTATGATCATGCTGCAAACCCTTATGCTCAGGTTCAGGTACCTGCGCAAACTGCGGTGCCCCAAACAATGCCTGGATCGGCCCATGGTGCAAACTATGGGTATGACACGGGATATAATGGCGCACCCCCATCGGAACCCGGAATTGTCGGATCATTATTTCATCGCATCACCAATGGTTTCCGCCGCAATGACTCTCCTGCACGTGCCGCCCGTCAGGTGCCGCAGCCAATGTCATTTGGCGATGCTTCCGCGCCTATACATTCTACCGCGGCTCAATCAGCAGCCGGGGCATCAGGCTTGCAGGTTCCTGCCGGGTCCGAACGCGCCTCACGCACGGCGGTAACATCTCAAGGAGTAACGGGCCAGGGAGTAACGGGTCAAACCATGACGGGATTGCGAGTTCCTCCCAGAGGACAAAACCCTGAGACATCGGCATCCATGCCCAATGGCGCAATCGCCGGCTCTGCTGCTCTGCCTGCTCAAGGACGGCTCAATATTGATGCGCCTACGGGGGCAACGCAAGATGATGAGCTGGAAATTCCAGCCTTCCTGCGGCGCCAGACCAGCTGACCCTCCCCGACGCACTCTCAATTGCAACATTGTGTGAAGTGCTCTCGCGCTTACAGCAAGCGTTTTGCAGTGTCGCTCTTGACGCGCATTGAGAACATATGATAAATTTTTTAAGCCTTCCAGCCCTTATGATGTTTGCTGGCTTTGAAAAAAGGTAATAGTTGTAAAAACGGTGTATCTATAAAAATGCTTCAATGTGAACAAAAATCCCCCGATCAAATCTCAGGCGAGATTATAATCTCCTTCCCCGATGGTGCGCAGCGTCAATTTAATCGCGGGGTCACCGGGTTTGATATTGCGCAAACGATTTCCCCTTCATTGGCCAAACGTGCGATTGCGGTGAAATTAAACGGCCATTTATGCGATGTCATGGCTCCGATTTGGTGTGATGGTACAATTGAAATTGTGGACCGTGACCATCAGGATGCATTGGGCATTATCCGTCACGATACGGCGCATATTATGGCCGAAGCGGTGCAGATGCTCTATCCTCAGACACAGGTGACAATCGGCCCCGCGATTGAAAACGGATTTTATTATGATTTTTATCGTGAAACGCCGTTTTCCACAGATGATTTAAAGCAAATCGAAGATAAAATGCGTGAAATTATGGCGCGCGATGAGAAATTTGTGCGTGAGGAATGGGAACGCGCGGACGCCGTCCAATTCTTTCGCGATAAAGGTGAATTATTTAAGGTCGAGTTGATTGAATCCATTCCCGGCGATGAAAAAATTTCGATTTATCGTCAGGGAAATTGGCTTGATCTGTGCCGCGGCCCGCATGTGCCGAGCACGGGCAAAGTCGGTACGGCCTTTAAACTCATGAACGTGGCCGGGGCCTATTGGCGCGGGGACAGCAATCGCCCTATGTTACAACGTATTTACGGCACGGCCTGGCGCACGCAAAAGGACCTCGACTCTTACCTTCATATGTTGGAGGAAGCCGAGCGGCGCGACCACCGCAAATTGGGCAAGGAAATGGGGTTGTTTCATCTTCAGGATGAGGCGCAGGGCTCAGTTTTCTGGCACCCAAAAGGCTGGGCGATTTGGATTGCGCTTGAAACCTATCTGCGCAAGCGTTTGCGGGATGCGGGATATCAAGAGGTGAAAACGCCGCAATTGATGGATTCCAGATTTTGGGAGGCATCCGGCCACTGGGGCAAATACCGCGAAAACATGTTTGTGGTGCCTGATGTCGTGCCCAATACCGATGAGGTCGGAAAAATTTTTAAGGAAGACCCGAAGAAATTTTTGGCACTCAAGCCCATGAACTGCCCGGCGCATGTGCAAATTTTTAAACAGGGCATTAAATCCTATCGCGATTTGCCGCTGCGTTTGGCGGAATTCGGATGTTGCCACCGTAACGAAGCCCATGGCGCGCTGCATGGATTATTGCGCGTGCGGCAATTTACGCAAGATGATGCGCATATTTTTTGCCGCGAAGATCAGATTATGGACGAATGCGTCAAATTCTGTGAATTGACCAAATCGATTTACAGCGATCTGGGATTTGAAAATTATGTGATTAAATTGGAAACCCGCCCCGAAAAACGCATTGGGTCCGATGAATTATGGGACAAGGCCGAAGCGGGGTTAGAGCAAGCCCTACAAAAACTCGGGATGAACTATACGATTTCACCGGGTGACGGGGCGTTCTACGGGCCTAAGCTTGCCTTTATCATTCGCGATGCGATTGGTCGTGAATGGGGATGCGGTACGATTCAGCTTGATTTCAATTTGCCCGAACGGCTCGATGCGCTTTATACGGCCGAAGACGGATCACGCCAGCGTCCTGTGATGCTGCACCGTGCGGTGCTCGGGTCCATCGAACGCTGGATTGGCATTATGATCGAACATTATGCCGGGAAATTGCCGCTCTGGCTCGCGCCGGTGCAGGTGGTGGTGGCAACCATTACCGATGCGGCCAATGAGTATGCGCAGAGCATTGTGCAGGATTTAAAATCGCGCGGCATTCGGGCGGAATTGGATTTGAGGAATGAAAAAATCGGCTATAAAATCCGTGAGCATTCCGTGGCCAAAACCCCGATTTTGGCCATTATCGGCCAAAAAGAAGCGGAGAATGATCAGATTGTCTTGCGCTATCTCTCACAGGAAGATCAACTGACACTCTCGCGGGCGGACGCTCTGGCGCGGATCAGTGCGGATACCAAAATGCCGGAGTAGGGATCATGAACAGGTTCTATAGAAGATCCCTCCCGCATCCTCCCATATCCCTCTTTTATCCCTAAATTATCCACCGACCTATCCCCAGTTTTTATGATTTTGGCGCGGTTATTTTACTGCGCGGGATCAGTTATTTTTGCTAATATAAGGCAGAATAAAAAGTCAACCTAAACCCCAAAAAAAGCCTTATCATTTTTTTCTGAAACGATGTGCAATGTCCAATATTTCTGAACTCAAAAAATCCGGTTATGATGATGAATCCTCGCTGATGGCCCTGATGCAGATGAACGATGCGCAAGACGGTGTTGAGCCGTTTGCGCCGCATCCCAGTGAGGGGTTTGATAGCGGGGTTCTTGCTTCCCAAGCCTCCCAAATCTCCCAGTCCCCCCTATCCTCTCAGGCCCCTCATATGCGCGAATTACCGCATAATTTGGAAGCCGAGCAAGGGATTCTCGGTTGTCTTATGGTTGATAATCGCCATTTTGAACGGATCGGCGATTTTCTGAAGCCTGAGCATTTTTTTGCTCCCCAACATCAACGAATTTATAAGGCCATTCAAACTTTGGTGGATCGCGGCCAAACGGCTTCGCCCGTTACGCTCAAAAATTATTTTGAACAGGATTCTGAGTTGGATCAGGTGGGCGGAGTGGCTTATTTGGCCAATCTCGCGGCCAATACGCTCGCGATTATCAATGTGGTGGATTATGCGCGCGCCCTTCAGGATTTATATTTGCGGCGTGAATTGATTGCGTTTGGCGAAGATGTGGTCAATGAGTCTTATGATCATGATCTCCAGTCCACGGCCCAAGATAAACTCGAAGCAGCCGAAGCACAGTTATTTAAGCTGGCCGAAACCGGTGACGGACAAAACGAATTTGTTACGCTTCGTGACTCGATTAAGGTTGCCATTGAACTCGCTGAAACCGCGTATAATAACAAAGGCGGGGTTACAGGTGTCACAACGGGATTGCGTGATGTGGATGAAAAACTGGGCGGGCTGCATAATTCCGACCTGTTGATTTTGGCGGGGCGGCCGTCAATGGGGAAAACGGCTTTGGCCACCAATATGGCGTTTAATGCGGCCAAGGCCTATGCCGCTTCGGGCGGAAGCGAGGGAGCCGTTGTCGCGTTTTTCTCGCTTGAGATGTCGCATGACCAGCTCACCACCCGGATTTTGGCCGAACAATCAGGAATTTCGGGAGACTCACTGCGGAAAGGCAATATGACCGAAGGCCAATTTCGTGATTTTGCCATGGCCGCGCATCGCTTGACCCAAATTCCGCTTTATATTGATGACACGCCGGCACTGAGCATCAGCGCGGTGCGTACGCGGGCCCGCAGGCTCAAACGCAAGCATGGCCTGGGGTTGATCGTGATTGATTACCTGCAATTGCTGCGCGGGGTGGCGGGTTCAAAACAATCGGAATCCAATCGCGTGTTGGAGATTTCAGAGATTACGCGCGGGCTCAAAGCCCTTGCGAAAGAGCTCAGCGTGCCGGTTCTCGCACTCTCACAGCTTTCAAGGGCGGTGGAACAACGTGAGGATAAACGCCCGATGCTCTCTGACTTACGCGAATCCGGGTCGATTGAACAAGACGCCGATGTGGTGATGTTTGTGTATCGTGAGGAATATTATCTTTCCCGCGAAGTCCCGTCCCAGCGTGATTCGGAAACATCCGAAAAATTCAATGAACGTTATGCGTCGTGGGCGCAGCGTTTGCAGGACAGCGCGAATATCGCCGAAAATATCATCGCCAAGCAACGCCATGGTCCGATCGGTATTGTGAAATTATTTTTTGATCCGAATTTAACGCGCTTTGCGGACCTTGATATGCGCCACCAGTAATTTTGAATTTATGTGATCATGACTCGCTCTAATGCATTTGCTGTGACTCCTAAAAATTTATCCGCAGTGGGGCATACCTGTGCGCTCGAAATTAACGCCTCCGCCCTCATTGATAACTACCAATTGCTGCGCAGCAAAGTGGGAAAGAATTGCGAGGTCGCGGCAGTGGTAAAGGCCAACGCCTATGGCTTGGGGCTTGAGTTCGTGGCACCGATTTTGGAATCGGCAGGGTGCGAATTTTTCTATGTTGCCAATTTGAATGAGGGCATCAAACTGCGCAGCATCAGTGATAAAAAAATTGCGGTGATGGCCGGATGTTGGCGCGGCGAGGAAGATGAATTTATCCGCCATCACCTCATCCCCGTTTTGATTTCAGTGGAGCAAGTGGAGAATTGGCCAACCCAACACCCTTGCATATGGCATATTGATACGGGCATGAATAGGTTAGGGATTGAAACGGATCAAATTGCCAAACTCATTCATTTGCCGCATTTCTGTGCGGGTAAGGCTGCGAATCTCCCGCTCTATATGATGACTCATTTCACCTCATCGGAAGTGTTGGATGAGAGTAGTGCGGCGCAGGTCGCGAAGTTCGACCAATCGTTGAAAAATGCCGGAATTGGACGCGATCGCGGGGTGACCATTCCCCAAAGCCTATGCAATTCCTCTGCGATTTTTAGGGATGAGGAATGGCATCGGCAACAGGTCCGCGCAGGAATGGCGCTTTACGGCCTCAATCCCACGCCTTATTTGCCGCAAAACCCGATGCGGGATGTTGTGCGGTTAAGCGCGCGAATTTTGCAAGTGAGGCATGCAAAAAAGGGGGAAACAGTGGGGTATAATCAGACCTACACAATTCCTCAGGATACGATTTTGGCGGTGATCGGCTATGGTTATGCCGATGGGTTTCACCGCGCAGGCAGTAATAAATCGAATGTCTATTGGCATGGTGTGCCTTGCCCCGTGCGGGGCTTGGTGTCTATGGACCTCAGCATCGTGGATATTGGACATTTGCATGCGCAACATTCCTCAATACATTCCTTAATCCCCCTACCCAAGGCGGGGGATGAGATGGATATACTTCCCGATTCGGCAGCGATTGAGCAGCTGGCCAGAGACTGGAACACAAATGTCTATGAAATTCTGACATCCATCTCTCCCCGCGCACGGCGAGCGGTGATGGAATAATTCATCCGATTGCGGCGCGTGGTCGGAGCATCATAAAAACGTCGGTTATTGAGGTGATAAAAGTTAAACTTTAATCTCAAAAATCGCATCAATTTCCACGGCGACGCCGAAGGGGAGGTTAGAGGCCCCGACCGCGAATCGCGCATGTTTGCCCAAATCCCCCAGCACCGCCACTAGGAGGTCAGACGCGCCGTTGATCACCGCCGGGTGTTGGTCAAAGGACGGTGTGGCATTGACAAATCCGCCGAGTTTCACGCATTTGACCAATCGCGCCCAATCGCCGCCCAGCGCATGATGAAGTTGCGCCAATATGTTGAGCGCGCAGGCTTCCGCGGCCTTTTTTCCTTGCTCAATATCCAAATTTTCGCCCAAACGGCCCATATGCATTTTCTCCCCGTTCAGAAACGGGATTTGCCCGGCAATAAAGACTTGGGAGCCGCTGAGAACATAGGGGACATAATTCGCCGCGGCGGGGGCTACCTTGGGCAGGGCCAAACCTAATTTTGCCAGATTTTCTTCGATAAAATTGGCGGGGGAAGGGGAGGGGGCGGAAGTGGAGGCGGGTGCATGTGACATATTATTATTCCTGAACAAAAGATGGCAAAGTTTTTATGGGCAAGCAGTTCATAGTGATTGATGATGACTAGAAATGATGATTAAGGCTTGATTATTTGTAGAATTTAGGCCATCACTAAAGCAATCACAAGTCTTAAAATCATGGACTCAAAATTATGGACTCATGAAATTAGGGGCGCAAGTAAAATTAGGGACTTATTAGGGACTGAAGCGTATGAAAAAATCCGGATTTAAGTTTTTCGATAGTGTTTTTAAAATTTTGGGGGCGATTTCCCCGATTCATATCTGGTTTGTAACGATGGTCACCGGCGCGCGTAAGGTCGGGTGCGATTCGATCGGCAATTGTTATTACGAAGCCAAGGCAAGAGCAGGATATTTCCATCCGCGCAGATGGGTGATTTATGCGGGCGAAGCTGAGCCAAGTTCGGTCCCGCCCGAATGGCACGGTTGGTTGCATTACCAAAGCGATTATGTGCCCGATGGGGGGGCGCCGTCCTATCGCCGCAGCTGGCAAAAGCCGCCGATTGCCAATATGACGGGGACTGAGGCAGCCTATCACCCCCCCGGGCATTTATTGGCCAAGGGGGTGCGTGATGCCGCCACGGGGGATTATGAGGCGTGGGTTCCGAGCAAAAAATCGTAATCTTTTGATTGAAAGAGTTTGAAAGAGGGTGGCATGTCGCGCAGCGTAGTGGAAACGGTTTTGGGGGCCTTGGTTTTAATCGGGGCTTTTGTATTTTTGATTTTCAGCTATACCACGGCTGATCAAGGCAATGTATCGGGATACAGGGTATCGGCCGATTTTTCCAATATTGGCGGATTAAAAGTGGGCGATGATGTGGAGGTCAGCGGCGTAAAGGTCGGTCAGGTTGCGGACATTCAACTTGATCCCAAAACCTATTTGGCCAGCGTCACTATGGAGGTCAGGGATAATGTGGCTCTTCCGGATGATACAACGGCACTGATCAGCAGCCAAAGCCTTCTGGGCGGCAAATATCTCTCGCTTGAGCCGGGCGGGTCGGCAGATATCCTCAAGGATGGTGGAAAAATTTCCTATACTCAGGCACCGCAAAATCTGGAAGAATTATTGGGAAAATTTATTTTCTCAGTTCAACAGGATAAGGGCAAAGCGGCGGGTTCCGGCGGTGATGGGGCCGTTCAATCCCCAAACCCGGTGGGCGCGGCGGCCTCACCATAACAGGCAAAGGGGCAATGGAAAATATGAAGGGTAATATGTCCATCATCGTCCCCTTGATGCACTTCATATTGGCAATTATGCTGTTGGTGGGCGGGATAGGCGCAGCCGGCGCAAACGCGCTGGAATCACGCACGCAGCAGAACATGCAGCCGAATGCACACTCCGGCACAGAGTCAAGCGTGACTGTAGGCTCAAATATTCCTGTGCTCTCTCCCGATGATGAAAAATTGCATTACGGTGAATATCCGTCGATCAGGCTGCGCGCGCTTGATAAAATCACCGCGCGGACCGTGACGTTCGATGCCGAGGTCGGCAGCATCATTAAATTCGCCGATATCTATATTAAAATTCTTTCATGCCGCAAACCGCCGGCGATTGAAAAAACCGAAAGTGCGGCATTTATGCAGATTTGGCAGGTGGATAAGGCTGCATCGCAGTCATCCGCTCCGCAATCGCACTGGGTGTTTTCGGGGTGGATGTTTGCGTCATCGCCTGCGCTTTCGGCGATGGATCATCCCGTATATGATGTATGGGTGATGGATTGTTTGGGGAAAGACCCTGAAGAGGAGGTGGCCGCGCCGATAGAAGATAACCCGAATCATACGGCGCTCCCCGATGAGGGGGAAGTCAAGGCCGATGAAGCGAATGAGCCGAGCATGGCCCCGCAAGATGCGCCCCAAGATGCCCCACAAGACACGTCCCAAGATGCCCTGATTGAATCTCCGCAGGATGAGATGCCGCAAAATGACTCGCAAAACCCGGATATACCAAATCGGTATAATGAGGATACGATCCCCCAGGAAAATATACCAAATACGCATATGGATGATCAGGCCGTTCCGCAAAATATACCAAATGCGCATAATGGTGCAGAACCGGCCTTTGAAGTGGACCCCACCCCCTACCAGCCGGCTCAAGGGGCCGCACCGGAAAATGAGCCGTTGATCAATGATCTTCCGCAAGATGATTCGAGCCCGCCGCCGGAAAACGCACCAACCCCGCAAGAACCAAACGAAAAGCCAACCGAAAAACCAGCCGATAATTTTAATGGAATTTATTAACCCGAGTATATGGCAGTAAGTGAGGAAAAAATGGCCCACCCCAAACCAACTGAAATTGACCCGCGAGCCCCCAAACCCAACAGCGAATCCTTTGAGCGCGACATATGGGTGAAAGAGGCCGGTTTTCGTGAATATGACGCACGCTGGCTTTACCCCGAACAAATTAATTTGCGCGGCATTCAATCACTCGGCATGGCGTTGGGGAGCATGGTCAAAAGCCGCTATTCCGACAAACCGTCCATCGTCGTTGGGCATGATTATCGTGCCTATAGTGCGCATATCAAAATGGCCCTGATCACCGGATTAATGGCCGCCGGGTGCGATGTGAAGGATATCGGCTTGGCACTCTCGCCCGTGGCTTATTTCGCGCAATTCGCGCTCGATTGCCTTTCCGTTGCGATGGTCACGGCCAGCCATAACGAAAACGGCTGGACGGGGGTTAAAATGGGGATGGAACGGCCATTGACTTTTGGGCCCGAGTTGATGAGCGAATTAAAAGAGCGCACGATCAATCAAAACTGGACGCTGTGCGGCGGCGGTTCGTATGAGGTGATTGAGGGGATGAAGGATCGCTATTTAGACGACCTGACCCGAAATGTGAAACTGGCACATCGCCTCAAGGTTGTTGCGGCGTGCGGCAACGGCACTGCGGGGGCCTATGCGCCCGAGGCCTTGCGCCGTATCGGGTGTGAGGTGATTGAGCTTGATTGCGACCTCGACCATAGTTTTCCGCATTATAACCCCAACCCTGAGGATATGGAGATGCTTCATGTGTTGAGCCGTAAAGTCAAGGAAACCGGGGCGGATGTCGGGTTGGCGTTTGATGGCGATGGCGATCGTTGCGGCGTTGTGGATAATACGGGCGAAGAGATTTTTGCCGATAAAATGGGCGTGATTTTGGCGCGGGATTTGGCGGCGCAATATCCCGGGGCGGATTTTCCGCATGCGCAATTTGTGGCCGATGTGAAATCAACGGGTTTGTTTGCCTCTGACCCCGTTTTAAAATCCTTTGGCGCGAAAACCGATTACTGGAAGACCGGCCATTCCTATCTCAAACGCCGCGTGAATGAATTGGGTGCGTTGGCGGGATTTGAAAAAAGCGGCCATTATTTTTTCAATGCGCCGATTGGAAAAGGATATGATGACGGCGTGCTTTCCGCCATCACCGTGTGCCGATTGCTCGACCGCCATCCGGGCCAAAGTCTGGCAGATCTGAAAAATGCGTTGCCCAAGACCTGGGGGTCACCGACTATGGCGCCATTCTGCCCCGATGATAAAAAATATCGGGTGGTGGAGCGCGTCACGGCGCATTATCAATCGCTCTATGATCGCGGGGAAAAAATTCTGGGGCAATCTATTGAAAATGTAGTGACAGTGAATGGCGTGCGGGTGACCTTGGCGGATGGTACATGGGGCCTTATCCGCGCGTCATCGAATGTGCCATCGCTCGTGGTGGTGGTGGAAAGCCCGGTGTCAGAGGCGCAGACGCGCGCCATGTTTGCCGAACTTGACGCTACCCTCTCTCAATTTCCCGAAGTCGGCGAGTATAATCAGAAATTCTAATGAAACGTTTTTATAAAAAAGTCTCCATTATACCGAGCGCGGAGCCGTTATTCGCGGTGGCCGAGCCGGTCCAGACTTGGCAAATTTTATTGGATGGGCGGGAAATCAAAACCCCTTCGCATTACCCGCTCATTGCCCCCAATAAGGCGTTGGCGGAATTGATCCGCGATGAATGGATGGCGCAGGGCAATAAAATAATCCCCGCCGACATGCCGATCACGCAAACACTGACCACGATCATTGATTATTTGGTCACGGATTATGCCACGCACCGCGCGGATATTTTATCCTACTTGGATACTGATTTATTGTGTTATTACGATAGCCGGCAGGAATCGGCGCATGCGAAGCTGCGCGCACCGATCCTGACTCAATTATCCCGATCTTTGGGGTGCGAATTCCTCACCACCGATCAATTGCAGCCGATAATCCAGTCCCCGGACACGGCGGATAAGGTCACGCAGGCGGTGCCGTTGGACCCAACGGCGCAGGGGGTGGCACTGGTGTTGTTGACTAAGGAAAGCGGCTCACTCCTGCTCGCCCTAGCCTTTGTGAAGGGTTTGATTGATAAAGATATTTTTATGCGCGCGGTGTTTGTAGAGGAAGATTTGAAGGATGAAATCTATAACGCGCCGTTCTATGGCCGCGCCCCCGACCATGACCGCGCGCGAGAGAGCCTGACCCATTCATTACGGTTTTTTGAGTTACTGCGGGATTAGTGATTTGAGATAAGAATTGTGTGATATATACTTGAAATACTGAACTCCTAGACGTTGTCACTTCGAGCCTAGCGTAGTCTCCCTACGCTGCGTTGCTTGTTCCTAGCCAGCAATTCAGTATTCCAAGTATAGCCTAGGACAAAGACCGTTACCAATTCTCACGAAGCCAGAGTTTGACACGCTCCCATAGGGTGGCATCCTCCACACTCGCCATAATTTCGGCGGGCATTTCATCGGCCCGTTCAGTGACATAGTGCAGCAATCCGGCAGTTGTGGAAAAGGCCGGGCCGGAAACCGAATCGGCCAGTCCCGGCAAACGCAGCGGACGACCCAAGCGCACCTGTTTTTCCAGATATTTTTGCGCAAGTTCCCGCAGGCCCGGAATCTGGCTCGCGCCGCCGGTGAGCACCACGCGCCGCCCCGCCACGTGCGAGAGGCCCGAATCGGCAATTTTGGCACGGACCAGTTCCAATGTTTCCTCTAACCGCGGGGCGATAATGCTCACGAGGTAAGAACGCGGAATATGGTTGGGCTGGATCGGGTCTTCCTCCCCCAACGGATGCACGTCAATGAGATCCTTATCATCGGTTGAAGTGGCAATGGCACTGCCGTACAGGGCCTTCATCCGCTCCGCCGCCTGAATGGAGGTGGTGAGGCCCTTGGCAATATCATTGGTGACATGCTGGCCGCCCACGGGAACCGAATCGGTGAAAATCATTTCCTTGCCATAGAAAATCGCAATACCGGTGGTGCCGCCGCCCATATCGACCACAACGCATCCCATATCCATTTCATCATCCACCAAACAGGCCAGACCCGAAGCATAGGGCGCGGCGCACAGGGCGGTGATATCAAGGTGCGAAGCCTGAATACAGCCGGCAATATTGCGCAGCGGTGCGCTCGCCCCCGTTACAATATGAATGTCAACATCCAGATTTTGCCCGTAAAGCCCGCGCGGTTCCTGAATTCCGTCATGACCGTCAATGCGGTATGAGGTGGGAATGGTGTGGATTAACTCACTCTCCGGTGCCATGATTTGTGACTGAGCCTTGGCCATCGCGCGGCGAATATCATTATCGGTGATGGCCTGGCCCATAATCTGGACATTCATATTCATGAGGTGGGAACGTGTATGAATCGCCGGCACATTGACGATGACTTCGCGCAACGGATACCCCTTAGTGACATCCGCCGCCATTTTTTCCGCCGTATGGACCGATTGGCGAATGGCCGATTCGGCCAAATCAAGATCCACCACCGTTCCGGCCTTAATGCCTTGCGATGCCTGATGCCCCACGCCGATCACGTCAATATTGCCGTTTTCATCACGAATGCGCCCGATAAAACAGGCAATCTTGCTGGATCCGACATCCAACGCCGCGATAACCGATCCTTTGGGATGAAAACTGGGCATGACGGGATTAAATTCCTTTTTGTGATTTGAACGACGCCTGATAATCCTCCGCCCCACCGGGGGGAGTTTCCACCACAATACGGATTGGATCACGTAAATCAAGTGCGGTAATGTCACGATCAATCAAATGATCATTTTTTTGGGCGTTTTCCAATCTTTCTAACGCACTCATCACATCGTCTTCGGGTAATTTTATGCTCACACCGTTTGAAAGATAGAGATCCCATCGCCGGTTCCCCACCCATTTGGCCGAGTCAACGCGCGATTTGATCAACGGATAGGTCGCAAGGTTGGATTGCAATTCCGCCACATGCAGCGGCGCCCGGTCCCCCACAATCAATAATAAATTGCGATAGGGAGCGATGGTGCGTGATTCGAGGATCTTCCCGCTCTCATCCACCACCGCCAATTGGTTGTGACGTTGCCACAGGGCAATGGGCGTGCGTTCGGTTAAGCCGATATACACCGTATCGGGATAATGCCGCACGATTTTTGCGCTTTTGACCCATGATAATTGCTCAAGCCGTTCCTGCATCGCCTTCAGATCAAGCGATAAAATAGAGTCCCCGCGCGTGATGTGCACAGCGTCTTTCACTTCCCCGCGCGGGCAATGGACCCGCCCCTCAATCAACAGGTTTTCAACGCGGAACCCGTGATTTTGAAACGTAGTTTCGATTTTTTGCGCCATATCATGCGACACTCCCGCCCACCAAGAGGTGCGCAGCGTATAAAAAATCACCGCCATTAGGGTGAGAATGGCGAAGAGAGAGAGCCCAACCCGCCGCAGCCAAAAGCTTATCCGCGCTTTTTGCCCGGCGCGACGATTTAAAATACTGGTACGGGTGGTCCCATAATTGGCCATAATAATGTCAAAGAATCCGGAAAAATCAGTTTGAACAATCTGCGATTATCCGAATCTTTGCGGGAAATTACAAGGGCTTTTTGATGTGAAATTTTACTGCCCGGATGAGAGGCAGATCGAGGCAAGGTAAGGTAAGGCCAAGATAAAGCCGGGACAAAACCAAGACCGGGGGGTAACCGGGTTACTTATCTGTCGGAGTCGCCAACCATTGATTAATCGCGACCCCGTTTGAGCTCTCTAACTTCGGCACCCGCACAATCACCAGCTTGACCAACAGATTATCACCGCGGACGGAGGATCCGGACTGATATTTTATGGTTAGAGGAACGTCCACAATCCATTGATAAACGCCACGATCCACCCCTTCGGAAATGAGAATCGGCGCGCTGGACGGTGTAGCGGAGACAACCTGCTGGCTGGCCTCCACCATTTCAATAATCCGTGAACGGTCGAGCGCATTGGTAAAAGTCGCCCATCCGGTGCGGGTAAAGTTACGCGAGGATTCCTGTAACCGTCGTTTATAGTCATTAAAACCGAATGTCATCACTTCGGTTGCGGCTTGCGCACTCCATGACATCAGGGCGGGGTTACTGAGGTTAGGGTCACTCAAGGGAACGGTGGGGATTAAGCGGCCATCTTCGGTGGTTGCGAAATAGCGATTTTCCGGCTGGTGGACTTCAATAATCATATACATGGCCACGATCAGACCGAGGATGATCACAGCCTCAATAATCGCGATGCGCAATAAACTGCGATAACCATCGCGGTAAAACTCATTCCGGACGATGACCGATCCAACGCTTTTGAGCATCTCCAACTCAGCTTCATCCGCTTCGGGGGGAAGGTTTGGTGGGAGTATGGGGGGAGTTTTGCTCTTAGAGGTAACCTTGGCAGCAGCTTTAGGTGGTGTGGCGGCGACCTTGTTTTCCGGGGGTGATGCCGGTGCCGCTATGGTTGACGGGGGCTTTTGCGCGGGGCGAATATTGCGCGGATTTGGGCGTTGTGCTGCGCCACCCACCCCATCCCCGGCGGGAGGGACTGTGGAACCTGAGCGAGGCGGATTTGAAGGGGGTTGATCATTCATAGTGGCGTATCATATCAGAAATAAATTTATATTTTCAACTTTGGTCCAATAGAGGGGCAGGGGTACAGAAAAAGGAGGTGATTATTCTTCCATCAAAGCCCTTACGAAATCAGGCAGTTCAGTCAAGCGCCGACGTTTGCAGCGTTCGGCTTCTAGAATTGAGGCAGCCTGAGCAATTGATTTTTCCAGATCACGGTTAATAATAATATAATCATATTCAGAATAATGTGATATTTCATCGGAAGCTTTTTTCATGCGCTCCTTGATCACATCTTCGTGATCTTGTTGACGCGCACGCAGCCGCCGCTCCAACTCTTCCTTACCGGGGGGGAGAATGAACACCGTTACCAAATCATTCACTAATTTTTGTTTGAGTTGCTGCGTACCCTGCCAGTCAATATCGAAAATAATATCTTGGCTATTGGCGAGGGCCTCTTCAACCGGGGCCAGCGGCGTGCCGTAATAATGCCCAAATACTTTGGCATATTCCAACAACATATGGGATTCAACCATATGATCAAATTCAGCCTTGGTAATAAAAATATAATCCTTACCGTGAACCTCACCGGGGCGCGGCGGGCGCGTGGTGACGGAGACGGAGATTTTAAGTTGGGGGTCACGTTCCAATAGTGATCGCGTAATAGTGGTTTTCCCCGCACCTGAAGGCGAAGATAAAATAAACAATAATCCACGGCGAACAATTGGCATCAACATGGGGTTATTCTACATATTTGAAGATTTCTCGCAATGGTCGAAATGAGATTTTTTGTAAGATTGATCAGAATGATTGGGCTTTTCAAAAAATCGAATTTTCAGAACCTGTACATGATCACGCTGCG
Organism: Alphaproteobacteria bacterium; assembly: GCA_016794305.1. GTDB lineage: Bacteria > Pseudomonadota > Alphaproteobacteria > Micavibrionales > Micavibrionaceae > UBA1573. The sequence goes on from JAEUKN010000001.1 coordinate 53,619, forward strand.
GCAGATTTCCCAATACGGGCGATTTCCCAATGAAGATCATAGGAAAAACGGTCCCGCACGCGGCGGCGGATTTCTTCGCCCAAGGCCTCCAGATCGGCTGCTGTGGCAGTGCCGGTATTGATCATAAAATTGGCGTGTTGTTCAGACATTTGTGCCCCACCCATGGTGAGACCGCGCCCACCCACGGCGTCAATCAATTGCCAGGCCTTGGTGGCGGGATCGAGCCCGACTTCTTCCAACGCCTGCGCATCTGGGTTTTTAAAGGTAGAGCCGCCGGTTTGCGCCCTGATTGGCTGGCTTGCGGAGCGTTTGGTGCGAATTTCATTCATGCGGGCGATGATATCTTCCCTCTTGCCCGGTCTGGCCTGAAGTGCCGCGCCGACTGCGATCCAACCAGAGGGAATTTCGGAGTGGCGATAGGCCATTTTAAGCCCGTCCGCGGTCAGGGAATGAAGGTTTCCCGCGCGGTCCACAAAATCTGCGCGCACAAGACAATCTTTCAATTCACCGCCATAGGCCCCGGCGTTAAGCGCCAAAGCCCCGCCGATGGATCCGGGAATGCCGCATAAAAACTCTAACCCTGCGAGGTTATAGGCGGCGGCGGCCTCTGCCACATTTACATCCAACGCGGCGGCCCCCACATAAAGCACATGATCATCAATCGGGGCGATCCCCGCAAACTCACGGCCTAGGCGAATCACCACCCCGTCCACCCCGCCATCGCGAATGATGGAATTGGACAATACGCCCAAAATTGATAAGGGTTTGTGCGCGGAATATTGCGCCAGAAAGGATTGCAAATCCTTTAAATGTAATGGTTTGAACAAAATTTCAGCATGACCGCCGGTGCGAAACCACCCGACCTGCCCCAATGGTGCGTGAACCGTGTAACGTCCCTCAACAACTGGCAGATCATCGGGCGGTGCAATCGTGTGAGTCATGAACATGAAAGGCCTTTTATATGGTTTTTAAAAATTTATGCCGCGGTAGAAATCATGAGCAGATTTTTAAGCAGAAAGTTTCTGCTCTCCCATGTCCTCCAATTGCTGCGGCAAGGCTTGAGCCCAATAGGTGATATTTCCGGCCCCCAAGCATATCACAATATCCCCGGCTTGCGCCAGTTTTGAAATCATATCCGCGAGATGATCGGGGTGATCCAGCATTTCCACATGTTTGTGGCCGTGGGATTTAATGCCCGCGACCAGGCTTTGTTGATCAATGCCGGCAATGGCTTCCTCTCCTGCAGCATACACATCCGCCACAATCACGCAATCGGCATCATCAAAACAGGTGCAGAATTCTTCGAACAAATCGCGCAGCCGCGTATAACGGTGCGGTTGAACCACGGCAATGATTTTGCCGCCGTTAGAGGCACCAGCCAGTGGGATATTGCTCAAAACTGGGGGGGGGAATGGGGAAGCAAAAGGGGAGGCAAATGGGGAGCTAGTTGCACTCTCATCAGGGCCGCCTAGATTAGGGCCGCTTAGGGCTTGTCGCCCGGCCTTGAGCACAGCGGCAATTTCCACCGGGTGATGGCCGTAATCATCCACCACCAAAATGCCATTGGTCATGCCCGTACGGGTAAAGCGGCGCTTAACCCCGCTAAAATTGCCTAAGGCCGTGCGAATACAGGATTCATCAATATTTAACCGCACCGCGACCGCAATGGCGGCACAGGCATTTTGGATATTATGCGCACCCATCATCGGCAGGAAGAGATTGCGGATAATCTGCGGGTCCTGCTCATCATTTTGTCGTGCAATCACCACATCGAAATGCGAGCCAAGAGAAGAGGCGCGGATATTTTCCGCCCGCACATCGGATTGTTTGTTAAAACCATAGGTGATGAGGGTGCGGTTTTGAATCTCGGGGATCAGGCTCTGAACAACGGGATGATCGAGGCACAGCACCCCGCACCCGTAAAACGGAATCTGTTCAACATAACGCAAATACGCCGCGCGAACCTCTTGAAATGATCCGTAATGGTCCATATGTTCGGGATCAATATTGGTCACAATGGCGATGGTTGCGGGCAGTCGGGTAAAGGATCCGTCACTCTCATCCGCTTCAACCACCATCCATTCGCCCTTGCCCAAGCGCGTATTGGTGCCATAGGAATTGACAATGCCGCCGTTAATCACTGTGGGATCAAGCTTTGCCGCCTCTAACACCGCACCCACCAACGATGTGGTGGTGGTTTTGCCATGCGTCCCCGCAATCGCCACCGCCCATTTTAAACGCATGAGTTCGGCCAGCATTTCGGCCCGGCTGACGATGGGGATACGTTGGGCGCGCGCCGCGATGAGTTCGGGATTACCGGCAGGAATGGCCGAAGACACCACAACGGCGCCGGGATATTTGCCATCAAGGGTGAATAAATTTTGCGCGTCATGACCGTGAAACACGCGCACACCGTGAGATTTCAAACGCACCGTGTTATAATTTTCCGCTGCGTCGCTCCCTTGCACTTTATATCCCAAAACGGCGAGGGCTTCGGCGATACCGCTCATACCAATGCCGCCAATGCCAATAAAATGAATCGGACCAATTTCTGGGGGAATATGGTGCATATGAAAATCTTTCTTGTCCTAGTTTTGGTGACTTATTCTTAATTTTGGTGATGAGTCCGGTTATAAACTATTTTGCTTCCCTCTAGCAATTTATAATTTTTTGTGATTCACTTGTGCGTGCCGAATCATCCGGCAACAAAGGGTCGTGAAGACGATTCGGGCAAAAAGGGGAAAAGGGAGGAAATCATGGCGAGTCCGCTTTTTTCGGTTATCACCATCACCTATAATAACCGCGCGGGGCTATTTAAAACCGCGAAAACCGTGCATGCGCAAACCATTGATCACGCTTCGTTTGAATGGATCATTGTCGATGGCGGATCCAATGACGGCACGCAGGATGATTTCCCAAATTATGCGGCAACCCGTATCATTTCTGAATCCGATGACGGACTTTATGATGCGATGAATAAGGGGATAGCAGCCGCAAACGGCCAATTTATCATTTTCATGAATGCGGGGGATCAATTTGCGAATCGCAATAGTTTGCAAATGATTGCGGACCAGGTGCGTGACATACCGCATGATGTCGATTTTATTTACGGCGATTCGTTTGAATCTGATGGCGCAGGGCATTATCATTACAAAAAGGCACGATCACATCGCACCATCCTCTCCGGACTTTTTACGCATCATCAGGCGATGTTGTATAACCGCGGCTCACTCGGTGATTTGCGCTATGATTTAAACTATAAAATCGCAGCGGATTATGATTTGACCTTGCGATTTTTTTGTCGAAAACCGCGCAGATGCGAGTATATTGATCAGGCAATCTGCATTTTTGAAGGCGGCGGAATTTCGCAAATCAACGTGGCACAGGCCCGCGCCGAGCAATTCCAATCGCGCCGTGCCAATCACATCCCGTTATTAATCAATATGTGCGTACGCGCCAGACAAAGTCTCACATCTCTGCTACGCAAACTGGCCCCCGCTCTTTATTGGCAACTGCGCGGGGTGTAAAGATTTAGCAGTTTTGTACGGCAGGGACTGACAATGCCGCCCGCGCCGCGCGGAGTTTTTCGAAATCTTCGCCCGCATGGTGGCTGGAGCGTGTCAGGGGGGACGCAGACACCATTAGAAATCCTTTGGCTTTGGCGAGTGTTTCCAGCTCTTTAAACTCATCAGGGGTCCAGAATTTGACCACCGGCGCATGTTTTGGCGTGGGCTGAAGATATTGGCCAATCGTTATAAAATCAATATTGGCGGCGCGCATATCATCCATCACCTGGGCGATTTCTTCCAAAGTTTCGCCCAAACCGACCATTAACCCGGATTTGGTATAGATATCGGCGTCCACTTCCTTCACGCGCTCCAAAAGCCGCAAAGACGTGTAATAACGCGCTCCCGGGCGGATCGCGGGGTATAAACGCGGCACCGTTTCCAAATTATGGTTGAACACATCGGGCTTCGCGCGCGCCACAATATCCACCGCCCCCTCTTTCTTTTTAAAATCGGGGGTGAGGATTTCAATTGTCGTGCGCGGAGTTTTAAAGCGAATAGCGGCAATGGTTTTCACAAAATGATCCGCCCCGCCATCCGCCAGATCATCGCGATCAACCGAGGTAATCACAACATGATGAAGCCCCATTTTTTCAACAGCCACACCGATCCTGAGCGGTTCCATGCGGTCAAGTTCATCGGGCCGTCCGGTTGCCACATTGCAAAACGCACAGGCGCGGGTGCAAACTTCGCCCATAATCATAAAGGTCGCATGTTTTTTATTCCAACATTCACCAATATTGGGGCATCCGGCTTCCTCACACACGGTTGTGAGTTTTAAATTTTTGACAATGGCATGGGTTTCGCCATAGGTCGGCCCCTGCGGCGCGCGCACCCGTAACCAATCCGGCTTTTTCCCCATCGGTTGTTCGGGGTTTTTGCGCTTTTCCGGGTGGCGTTTATCGCGATTGAGCAAGTCTGGATTATAAGTCATAGTCAAAGATTTATCGCGATTACGCCAAAATTGCAAAGAAAATCATGATGGTTTCAAATCGGTGCAAACAGCGCAAGAATGGTAATTGATAGTAATTTTAGGAAAGTATAAATTTTGCTCTTGCAAAACCGATCTTGCTTTAGTATGGTCCACCCACTAAAAATCACACGATGCTGTGCGCCCGTAGCTCAATTGGATAGAGCACCTGACTACGGATCAGGAGGTTTGGGGTTCGAATCCCTACGGGCGCGCCAGTTTTCAAGGGTTTCAAGAAATATTCAAAACTGATCTGCGCTACGCTTGCCGCCCCTCATAATTCAAATCAGCCTGTAACCCCGGAGAAGAAAAAGTCGAGATCATGAACAGGTTCTTAGACCATCCGGGTTCTGGCAATTACGGCCAAGCCCATAAACATTTCGTCATCCCCGACAAGGGAGGCAAAGCCGACTGCGGTTCGGGGATCCGGATAATGATTGCAGCTTCGCTGCACAAGATAGCGGGTCCCCGCTGTACAAACAAGCCTGCGGCTTGTCGCGGGGATGACGTTCGGGGATGACGTTCGTCTAACCTAACGTAGTCTCCCTACGCGGCGTCGCTTGGGCCGTCACCAGCAATTCAGTCTTCCAAGTATATTGGCTTATCTTTCATCAATCTGACCATTTCATTGTATCAGCATCAGTGAGCAACTCGCCAATAGCAGCCAGCCAAACCAGACATTAGAGCGGAAAATTTTAAGGCATGAGGCCGGGTCATGGAGCGTCCAGCCAAGCACTTGCCATGCCAAATGCGCGGCGCACATCGCAAGCGGCGCAATGAATAGTGGGATAGATGCGGAATGTGGTGCGGCCATACATAGGGCCAAAGCAAAAAAGACATAGGCCGCGGTATAAAACCCGCCGACCCAAGATTTTAGATGTTTTGATAGTTTAAGGGCGGTCGATTTAACGCCAATAACGGCATCATCATCAATATCCTGTTGCGCATAAATCGTATCATATCCCAATGTCCAGAATATGCCCCCGATATAAAGAAACAGCGCATATAACGGGATAGTTCCGGTGATCGCCGATGCCCCCATGAATGCCCCGATATTAAAAGTTAAGCCCAGTATAAATTGCGGATACCATGTCACCCGCTTGGCCAGCGGATATAGGATAACCGGAATTAGAGAGAGCACGCCCAAGGTGATGGTGAGCAGATTAAATTGCAGTAAAATCCCCAAACTCACAAACAATAATCCGCACAAAAATATCATGGCGTGAAGCGGGGAAATTGTGCCGCGGGCAAGCGGGCGCAGCTTGGTGCGCTCAACCATCCTGTCAAAATCACGGTCCCACAGATCATTAATCACACACCCTGCGCCCCGCATGATGACGGCCCCTAGGGCGAATAGGATCATGGTTTTTAATGTCGTCTCAATTGATAAAGCTTGAGAGGATAGGAGAATAGACCACCAGGCGGGAAAAAGTAGCAACCACGTGCCAATCGGACGATCAAGCCGCATGAGGAGCGCATAGGGTTGCCACGATTGCGGGAGCCGGGCAATCCACCCTTTGGCTTTGATATCAGTATGGGGGGTGGGATTGGACATGAGTTGAAGGCTCATTACAATCTATTGCCGCGGTGGGGCGCAATAGCGGGGCAAGCACATTGTTACACATGTTCCTACGCCGATTTTCGAGGTAATCGTTAAATGGCCGCCGTGAAGCTCAACCAATTCCTTTGTAATCGCCAACCCCAATCCTGACCCTTCATGATTGCGGGTGAAATGGTTGGCGGCTTGTTCAAACGGCTTGGTCACATAGGGGAGTTTGCTCGCCGGGATGCCGATTCCTGTATCTTCGATGCAGATTTCAATGATCTCATCCGCTTGGTCACAATCTATTATGCCGCTTTGTTTAATATTGCAATAAAGTCGGACTTCACCGCCATCATCGGTAAATTTAACAGCATTGGAGAGCACATTTAACACCATTTGCATGATCGCACGACGATCCCCGCGCATCGGTAAGTCTTCATATTCAGGAAGCGAGGAAAAGACCTTGACTCCGGCCTCCAGCGCGCGCCCTTCAATCATATGAACCGCCAGACGCAAAACCTTTAAAAGATTAAAGTCTTCCAGATCAAGCGTATATTTTCCGGCCTCAATTTTTGACATGTCAAGAATATCGCTGATAAGGTCAAGCAGATGCTCGCCACTCTCCCGAATTCCTGAAATATAATCAATATATTTTGGCGTGCCGATGGGGCCCAATATTTGTTTTTCCATCATTTCTGAAAAGCCGATAATCGCATTGAGCGGCGTACGAAGCTCGTGACTCATATTGGCCAAAAATTGTGATTTGGCGGCATAGGCGCGTTCGGCGGATTCTTTGGCGTCACATAATTCACGCTCATATTCCGTGCGCTGCGTAATATCTTGCATGATTCCAAACAACGACCGCACATCGCCGCTTTCATCCATTTCGCATCGTCCCTGCAGCAAGATAAACCGAACTTCGCCGCTGGGGCGAATGATACGAAATTCCATCTCGTAATTTTTGCGCTCAATTAAAGCGCGTTGAAAGGCCTGGGCCATGCGGCCGCGATCACGGCGATGCAGCAAATTGTTGATATTATCAATGGTGGGGATGAAATCTTCGCGCGCTTGGCCGAAAATGCGGAAAATTTCCTCTGAAAATTCCAAACGGTCATCGCCCACGCACCATACCCAATGCCCCATATGACCGATGGATTGTGCTTCGGAGAGTTGTAATTCCCGTCGCAGCAATTCCTGCTCATGCGCTTTGAATTGGGTTAAATCACGCGCAACCAGATAGAGCTGTTCACCAATTAAACGCAACCGACAATCAAGCCATCGCACATCCCCGCGGCTTGAAACAATGCGGCATTCATAATTAACGAATCCACCCGAGGGCAGCGAGTCGCCCGACAATAGCGAGTCACCCGACAATGAAGAATCGCGCGTGATATCATCGCGATCACTGGCCATCAAAGTTTTAAAAATAGGTTGGATCGAAGATTTATCATCATCAAATACTAAATCAAGAAAGTTGCGACCGCTTAGTTCATCCATCGTATAACCAACAGATTGCGCAAACATATGATTGCATTCGCTGATATACCCGCGGGAGGTCATCAACACCAAAAAATCATGTCCCATCGTGGCAAAAATCGCCATATGGCGGTCAAGATCGGCGTTGAAAATTTGTGCAGAATTCTTATCACGATTATTGTTTGAAACACGCCGTTGCTTAGCGGTTTTTAAAGGTTTTTTGGGTACGGGGATCAGCGCGGATAGATGATTAAAGGAGTCATGAAAACTCAAAATTTTCGAAGCAGCCTTCGCATCTTTTTTCCCCCTGCGGGACGCATTCGCGGCTTTCAGGGATTGAGCCGATTTGGACTTTTTCGGATTCATGAGCCCAAAAATCTCTTCACTCGAAATCGGTTCGTCCAAACTATATTCAGGCATATTTTCAGGATAGAGCGATATAATCAAACATGATTTTTGATCGCGAACATCCATGCGGTCAAATCGCGCTCGCACTTCATATGTTTGCTGATGAGTATGAAGGATGACATCATGTTCACCATCTGTAATTGACTGGCACCATTCATCCGTTACGGAATCATCTCTGCTGTCGCCTGAAAAATGGGGGGAGTTGTCGAAGATACCGAAACGCGGGCGATCTCTTAACGCATCTTCGGGGTGCACAAATTCCAAAATATCGCGCAATATGACGCCGTGAGAGGGAATAGCAGGCATATCACCCTGTTTCACGCCCCCATCAAGCGGGGAGGCAGAATGAGAGAGCTCAATGGCTGCGGTAAAAAAATCGGGATGAAAGAAAATAATTTTTCCTTCATTGTTGACCACCATGCGTACGGGTTGGGAAGCAGAGGTGGGGAGTGATGCTTTGCTGGCTTTTCCGCTTCCTTTCGCCGCAGGTTTTTTGGATGTGGGCGAGGGGGCATCAACCTTGGCCCCTGCCGCTTTGGCTGTTGCGCCGCGTGTTGTCCGTGCAGATGAAGATGCGCTGGCTGTTGAGCTTTGGACTTCAACACGCACGCCGCCGATCAAGCGTTGTTTTTTTAATCGTGGAGATAAGGACATTGAGAAATTATCCGAGAGAGATTATCCGAAAACGAATCAAGATTTCTCGATTATCGCATAAAATTGCAAAATTCGCTTAGATATTTTGTCGCGTGATGAACAATTCAAAAAGTGTGAGATTATAACAAATTAAAGACATCAAAAAATCAAGCGATTTCATGCCTCATCCATTCAATCATTCAGCCACTCAAGGGTGGGATGCCAAACATTTTGGCGCGATTCCCCGTTGACCATCATCGCAATATGGCCGTGATTGGTTTTGAGGATGGAGGGAGCCCTTAAATGCTGAGCCATCGCGAGCGCAGAATGCGGCGGGACAATCCTGTCCTTATGCGGCACAATTAAAAATGCGGGCGCGATAATGCGCGATAAATCAACGCTTTTTCCATGGATCGTCCATTGACGATGCAGGGGAGCGTTGTTGATATACCAACACTCCATCACATCGCGAATAAGGGGAGTGGGCAGGTCCCCGCCGCTGCCGATCCAATCCTCCACCGCCACAAATAATTTCGCACTCAAACTATTTTGCTGCGCTGACGATCCGTTTGCAGGGTGAAATTTTTTTCCGAATTGCGAGAATTTTTTTACAATCGCCGCCGGGTCCAACTGGGCGAAAATCATATGAAGCCATTCATGCGGCATGGCTGAAACTTCGTTTAATTTGCTCCACCCGCCCGACCTCATCCATTGATTTAACGCATCAGGAAGATTCATAGACTGATTATTTTGTCGATTTTTTGTGCGCGAAGCGGGGGATGAAAAATCCCACGGGGCCGCAACAAAAATCAAGCGATCAAAAAGATCGGGATGGAAACTCGCCGCCGCCGCAAGCATCGTGCCACCCATGCAATACCCCAAACCGTAAAGCGGCAGCGCGGAATCGCAGTAGGTTTTATCCGCTTTGCCACTTTGAAATTGCTGCAACCAAATCATCAGGCGATGCAATTTTGCTGCGATGATTGCGCTAAGGGTCCCCAGATCAGGATCGCGCGATGTTTCACCCCATTGCAGCAAAAGCACTTCAAATCCTTGCTCGTTAAACCATTCAATCAGTGAATAATCGCCCCCCAAACCGGGCAAAAGATCCAAAATCTCGCTACTATTGATCAGGGACGGCACCATCACAATCCGACCCCGTGGAGCGGAGGAATAGCTATGATGAACGCCGTACCAAACGATGCGCGCCTCCCCATCGCGCCACAAAACAGAATGATTTTGCGGCATTCTGGAATAGGGATGGGTTTGATAAAATTGTAACCCCCTCAAAAAATCCTCGGCCTCCGGCGGGATAGACTTTTGTCCTCCGCGTGGTTGTTTCTGCGCCCAATAGGACATGGCGATATTGAGATTGAGCAGACACGCGCGCGCGCGGGTAGAGTCCGCAAACTCCATCCCTGCAGCAAAATAATTTTTGTGCGCTTGGTTATCGTCATCCATCATGTGTTTGCTACCAGTCTCATTGTTGCCATTCTTAATCTATGCGCATGCTTTTCAATTCAATAAAAAATCATTAAAAATGATAAAATTTGTGCAGGTTTCTTGCGCAGCAAAAATCCTTTGCACTTGCAACATTTGTGCGGTATAATTTAGAACCTGTTCAGAATCTCGCTATGGCACAGGATTTTCGCTGTTTTTCGAGAACCGCATCGGATCGTACACAGATGTACGTGAGAAGCGGAAGCGCAGAAATACCGTGAAAAGCCAACGCCAGAGTAGAGATTATGAACAGGTTCTTAGATTGAGAGATATTATAGTATGATAATATTCCTTTTTCCATGCGTATTTCTATGCGTAAAATCAATCATAAAACCCCCGTAGATGATCCACGGGCATATATTTTTACCTGATCAGACTTTTAAGAAATTGAGGCATATCATGATTACCAAAAAAGGCGGCGAAAAGCCCACCATCATTAAAAAATACGCCAATCGCAGATTATATGACACGGGCCGCAGCAGCTATGTCACGCTGGATGATTTGTGCCAGATGATTAAGGAAGGGTATGATTTTGTCGTCCATGATGCCAAAACGGGGGAGGATTTAACCCGCTCCGTACTCGCACAAATTATTGTTGAACAAGAAGCCAAGGGCGGCCAAAATCTTTTGCCTGTCAGCTTTATGCGGCAATTAATCGGCTTTTACGGCGATAATATGGGCAAATTTGTGCCGAATTATTTGGAACAAGCCTTCAATGATTTCACCGAAAAACAGGAACAATTCCGTGAGCAGTTAAACAAATCTTTTGGCGGAATTTTCCCGATGAACGGGGCGATGACCGGGTTTGAAGAAATGCGGAAACAAAATATGGCACTCTTTGAGCAAGCTCTTAAAACCTTTGCCAATTTTGGGCTTAATTCGCTTAAAGGCAATGGCGCCGAAGAAAAGAAATAAACGGATTGCTGCTTCAAATTCTTTGATATTCTTATAAAAAATGGCCGGAAAATTCCGGCCATTTGAATTTTGTAGGGTATAAAAGGGGGGCTTTATTAAAAGCCCATATCTCCCATACCGCCCATTCCTCCGGCACCGGCACCCGCTGCGGCAGAACCTTCTTCTTTTGGAAGGTCACAGATCATGGCTTCGGTGGTGATCATGAGTGCGGCAACAGAAGCTGCGTTTTGCAATGCTGAACGCACAACTTTCACAGGGTCGATAATACCGGCCTTCACCAGGTCGCAATATGTATCGTTTTGCGCGTCGTACCCATAGCTGCAATCTTGTTGTTCCAACAATTTTCCAACAACGATGGATCCTTCTTTACCGGCATTTTCAACGATCTGACGGATCGGTGACTGAATGGCGCGGCGAATAATGTCAATTCCGGCTTGTTGGTCGGCATTATCACCTTTGAGGTTATCAAGCGCGCGTGCGGCATACAACAACGCCACACCGCCACCGGGGACGATACCTTCTTCAACCGCGGCGCGGGTTGCGTGCATGGCATCATCCACACGGTCTTTACGCTCTTTCACTTCAACTTCGGTGGCACCACCCACACGAATAACGGCCACACCGCCCGCCAATTTGGCCAAGCGTTCTTGCAATTTTTCGCGGTCGTAATCCGACGTTGTTTCCTCAATTTGGGCGCGGATTTGGGCGCAACGTGCCTCAATATCCCCGGATGCCCCAGCGCCATCCACGATGGTGGTTTCATCCTTGCTGATACGGATTTTTTTGGCCGATCCGAGCATATCCAAAGTCACGTTTTCGAGTTTGATCCCCAAATCTTCGGAAATAACCTGACCGCGGGTCAAGATTGCCATATCTTCGAGCATCGCTTTACGACGATCACCGAATCCTGGAGCTTTAACAGCAGCGACTTTGAGCCCGCCACGGAGTTTGTTGACAACTAAGGTTGCGAGGGCTTCCCCCTCAACATCTTCGGCGACGATCAAGAGCGGACGACCGGATTGCACAACCGCCTCAAGCACCGGCAGGATAGCCTGAAGGTTAGAGAGTTTTTTCTCATGCAACAGGATATACGGGCTTTCCAATTCGCACACCATTTTTTCAGGATTGGTGACGAAATAAGGCGAGAGATAGCCGCGATCAAACTGCATACCTTCAACAACATCCAATTCAGTGTTAAAGGATTTGGCTTCTTCAACCGTGATCACGCCTTCTTTGCCAACTTTTTCCATGGCTTCGGCCAATTTTTCCGCCACATCGGCATCGCCGTTTGCGGATACATAGGCCACTTGCTGGATTTGTTGGTTGGTGCTCACCTGTTTGGCGGAATTGCGCAGATTTTCAACGCATGCAGCCACAGCCTTTTCAATTCCGCGTTTCAGGTCCATCGGATTCATTCCGGCGGCAACGGATTTGATGCCTTCGCGGATAATGGCCTGGGCCAAAACCGTGGCGGTGGTGGTGCCGTCACCGGCCTGATCATTGGCTTTGCTGGCCACTTCGCGGACCAACTGAGCCCCCATATTTTCGAATCTGTCTTGCAATTCGATTTCCTTAGCAACCGATACGCCGTCCTTGGTGGAGCGTGGAGCCCCGAACGAACGGTCAATGATCACGTTGCGGCCTTTGGGGCCCAAAGTGACCTTCACGGCATCGGCAATCACATCCACACCAGCCAACATTCTGCGGCGGGAATCGGCACCAAATTTAATTTGTTTAGCAGCCATAATTATTTCTCCTTAAATATATAAAACGGATGACAGGTTAAGCGGCAATAACGCCCATAATATCGGATTCTTTCATGACGAGCATTTCGCGACCTTCGATAGTCACTTCCGTGCCCGACCATTTGGAAAACAGCACAACATCGCCTTCGCGCACATCAAGCGGTACAATTTTGCCGCTCTCATCACGTGCGCCGGAGCCGATGGCAACAATTTTACCTTTCATCGGTTTTTCCTTGGCTGTATCGGGAATGATGATTCCTCCTGCAGTTTTTGAATCTTCCTCAATGCGCTCTAACAAGACACGATCATGTAAAGGACGAAATTTCATAGTATATTTCCTCTGGTTGATAGTTAAACAAAGCAGGTTACGCGAACCCCCGAAAGGCTTTCAAGCAACCTCCCAATCTTCAGACTGATGCCTAAATTCGCATCCCAGTCTTATCGGCAATATTTATAGTGATCCCGCAGCGAAAAATCAAGATTTATCGCTAAAATTTTATGAGATAATTAGCTGTGGGGAAAAATAAGGGGCCAGAAAAAAGCGATTATCTGTTCTGTGTTATAAAAATACACAAAATCATGTTTTCAAATAGAGGGCGGCGGCGATTAATTTTTGCGTGTAATCTTGCTGCGGGTGATTAAAGATTTGATCGGCTGGGCCATATTCCACGCAACGCCCATCCTTCATCACCAAAATATCATGCGAAAGCGCCCGCACCACGCGCAGATCATGGCTGATAAAAATATAGGACAGGTGATGCGCGGTTTGCAGATCCTGAAGCAATTCCACGATCTGGGCCTGAATGGATACATCGAGCGCCGAGGTCGGTTCATCCAAAATCATCAATTTGGGCCGCAGGACCAGCGCGCGGGCAATGGCGATCCGCTGGCGTTGTCCCCCCGAAAATTCATGCGGATATCGGTCGCGCAGATGGGGGGAGAGGCGCACATTTTCAAGCGCGTCCACGATGAGGTCATCACGTTCCCTCGCCGCCATGTCGGGGGTATGAATTTTCAATCCTTCGCCAATAATTTCGCCCACACTCATGCGCGGGGAGAGCGAGCCATAGGGGTCCTGAAACACGATTTGCATCCGCGCACGCAGATCACGCAGCTGTTGACCCTTGAGGTTTTCAATCTGCTGGCCGTCAAATTGAATAGATCCGCTTGATTTGATCAAACGCAGCAACGCAAGCCCCAGCGTAGTTTTGCCCGATCCGGACTCGCCCACTATGCCCAAAGTTCTCTGATGCTGCAAAGTGAGTGAAACATCATCAACCGCATGCACTTCGCGAATGGTTTTGCCGAAAAAATTCTTTGCCACCGGGAATCGGACATGGATATGCTTGGCGTCGATCAAAATGTCTCGGGCCGTCAAATCATTGGATTTGGCCAGTTGGCGCGGTTGCGATTTCAAAAGTGTGCGCGTGTAGTCATGCTGCGGGTGGGTAAAAATTTGGGCGGTGGGAGCGCTCTCCACCATCTCGCCATGCTGCATGACGCAGATATGATCACACATTTTTTCAACCACGTGCAGATCGTGGCTGATGAGGATGAGCGCCATATTGAGCGTGCGTTGGAGTTCCTTGAGCAGGTCCAGAATCTGCGCCTGGACCGTGACATCTAACGCTGTTGTGGGTTCATCGGCGATGAGGAGATCAGGAGTATTGGCCAAAGCCATCGCAATCATCACACGTTGCCGTTGCCCCCCCGAAAGTTCATGCGGGAATGAATTCAGGCGGTCCTTTAATTTCGGCAGCCCGACCATGTCCAATAACTCCGCCACCCGGGCGGCAATCTGCGCGCGCGTCATGGCGGGGTGATGGAGGGTGATGACTTCAGAAATTTGACGCGAAATCGTGTGCAGTGGGTTGAGTGCCGAGAGCGGTTCCTGAAAAATCATGCTGATTTTATTGCCGCGCAGTTTGCGCAATTCACGCTCCTCCAATCCGATGATTTCCTGACCTTCAAGCCGGATAGAGCCATTTGGATGCTGGGCAAGCGGATAGGGCAAAAGTTGCATGAGCGAGAGGGCCGTAACCGATTTCCCCGATCCGGACTCACCGACCAAGGCCAAGGCTTGGCCTTTCTCACACGTGAATGAGATATGACGAACGGCATCAAAGCCACCATCCATGGTTTTAAACCGTACGCTTAAATCCTCCACTTGGAGAAAAGGGGATGGTGGAGAAGTGAGGGGCAGAGTCATGACATACCAAATTTGTTATGGGGACATTAAATGATTTTCGGCCGCGCGGAGCAAGCTTATTTTTTCAGAATTTTACTTTGGGTAATTTTTTATGATTTTTGTTCACCACCCATCAAATTTCGTAACCCCGCACTTGATGCGGGGTCTGGATACAACAGCTATACTCGGAATACTGAACTTCTGGACGTTGTCACTTCGCTCCTTACGTAGAATCCCTACGCTGCGTCGCTTGTTCCTAGCCAGAAATTCAGTCTCCCAAGTATAGACCCCGGATAAGCGATAAATCCTCACAAGTTCGGCTTTTTCTGTTGCCTAATACGGGATCAGTTTAAATTTGAGGGGTGGTAAGTGATTTTTGTGTTCAACCTAAATGAAAAATGGGCTAGAAATGGGCTGAAAGATACAATGACGATGGGAATATAAATGATGGTTTTTCGGTTTAAATGTCTCCCGGCACTGATGATCCTGATTGGGGTGGGTATTTCCTACCTTGGGGGACTATTTACGGTTTCTGCGGCTTCTGCCGAAGCGGTCAGCGCACTCTCACTCTATGGCGATGTGAAATATGGGGGGGGATTTACCCATTTTGACTACACCAATCCGAATGCGCCAAAGGGCGGGCATTTGCGCGTAAGTGCGATTGGCAATTTTGATTCGCTCAATCCCTATATTATTAAGGGCATGGCGGCGGACGGGGTGGATGCGCTCACCACCCCCACACTCATGAGTCAATCCTATGATGAGCCCTTTACGATGTATGGCTATGTGGCGGAAAAAGCGGATCTTAGCCCCGCGCGCGATCAAATTACTTTTTACCTTAACCAATCCGCGCGGTGGGATGACGGCACGGCGATCACGGCCGATGATGTGGTCTGGAGCTTTAACACCCTGGTCAAGGATGGCGCGCCGTTTTATCGTGCTTATTACATGGACGTGCAAAAAGTCGAGGCTAAAAATCCGCACGAAGTCGTCTTTAGCCTCGCCAACCCTAAAAACCGTGAATTACCGTTGATTATCGCGCAAATGCCGATTTTGCCAAAACATTATTGGGCGGGCAAAAATTTTGCGCAAACCACATTGACTCCGCCGCCCTCTGGCGGGCCGTATAAAATTTCATCGGTTTCCGCGGGGCGCAGCATTAGTTATGAGCGGATCAAGGATTGGTGGGCGAAGGATTTACCGATTAACGCGGGGCGATATAATTTTGATAAAATCACCTATCAATATTATCGCGATCAAAATGTCGCGTTGGAGGCTTTTTTCGCCGGCGAGTATGATGTGCAGCAGGAAAATGTTGCAAAATTATGGCAATCTGCCTATAACGCGCCGCCGGTGCTCAACGGTTCGATCATCAAGCAAGAAATTGCCAATCAACGCCCGGTGGGGATGCAGGCCTTTATCTATAATATTCGCAAGCCAATCTTTAAAGATGCGAAAGTACGTGAAGCACTGGCCTATGCGTTCGATTTTGAATGGGAAAATAAACAATTTACCTTCGGGTCCTATACGCGTACACGCTCCTATTTCGAAAATTCGGAATTGGCGGCGGTTGGGATGCCTGATGCTCAGGAATTGGAACTTCTAACCCCTCTTCAAAAAACTTACCCCGATTTTGTCCCGCCGGAGGTCTTAACCACGGACTACCAACCGCCACGTACGGACGGGTCGGGCAATAATCGCGCGAATTTGAAAAAAGCGACTGAATTATTGGACTTGGCCGGCTATAAAATCGGTGCGGACGGCATACGCGTACATGAAAAAACCGGGGATAGGTTGGAATTCGAATTTGTGGATGCCAATCCGGCGCTGGAACGGTTAATCCTTCCCTTTATTCAAAATTTGAAAAAAATCGGGGTGGCGGCGCGGCTGCGGATGGTGGATGAAAGCCAATATACCAATCGTATGCAGAATTTTGATTTTGATATGACAAGCATGGTCATTCCGCAATCCAACAGCCCGGGAAATGAACAGCGGGAATTTTGGATGTCGGATAAGGCCGATGTGAAGGGTTCCCGTAATTATATCGGCATAAAAAACCCGGCAGTGGATCAATTGGTAAATGGATTAATCGCGGCCGAAACGCGCGGTGATTTGGTGGCACATACACGCGCGCTCGATCGGGTGTTGCAGTGGAATTATTATGTGATCCCGAACTGGTATTATAATAAATGGCGCTTGGCTTGGTGGTCCCACCTCCATCATCCGGACACCCTGTCCAATATGACTCCGGCTATTCTGGATACGTGGTGGATGGTGACCGATCAAACCCAGAGAAACAAGGCCGCGAAGTCTGACGTTGCTACGGTTAACCCCTAAGGGACGGGCGGGAGATCAAAATAATGAAAAAACCATCCATCGCCATTATTATTCCCGCGCGGTACGGGTCAACGCGGTTTCCGGGAAAGCCTTTGGCTCCGATTCTGGGGCGGGCGATGGTGGATCATGTGTATGATATTGCGCGTGCGGCCCGATCTATTTTGGCCCAATCAACTGATTTTCACGCTGATATTGATATCGCCGTGACCTCTGATGATGACCTCATCATCGACCATTGCCGCGCCCAACAATATCATGTGATTGCCACCCCTTCTGATTGTGCCACGGGGACGGACCGCGTATGGGCGGCGGCTGAACAACTGGCGACCAGACCCAATTTTATCATTAATCTTCAGGGCGATGCGCCGCTCACCCCGCCTGATTTTGTTGTTGAATTAATCAAGGGGTTTTCAAATGATCCGCAGGCCGATATCATCACGCCCGTGGTGGCCCTCACGTGGGATGAGCTGGATAGGCTGCGGGCCCATAAATTGACCACGCCGTTTTCGGGGACAACCGCGGTGCTCTCCCCAAGCCGCCAAGCAATATGGTTTTCCAAACAAATTCTCCCGGCGATGGTCAAGGAAAAAGAACTGCGCGCGGCTGCGGTAACGCCATCGGGACTCTCACCTGTCTATCGCCATATCGGGCTCTATGGTTATCGGCGGGAGAGTTTGCAAAAATATATCACCCTGCCGCCGTCAAACTATGAAAAGCTAGAGGGGCTGGAGCAATTGCGCGCCATTGAAAACAACATGATCATTCAGGCGGTAATCGTGGATTATGCAGGCCGCCCCGCCATGACCGGGGTCGACTCGCCCGAGGATCTTCAGCGCGCCGAACAGCTTTTACGCGCTTCCCGCGATGGAGGAGATCAGAGTTGATTGGCTTCTCGATTTCTGATTTTCCACACTAAAATTGATAAAATGACTATTTCTATCAATGTGAAAATCCCCAATCCCCAGAATAATCCTTCGGTAAAGCCATAGGAATGCAGCCCCACACCCAATAAATTAACCCCAATCCATGCGACGCCCACAATCACCGATAAAAACGCATATCCGACACTGGCCATGGTGACGCTTAGCTGCCCCGCGATTTTACCGTGGAGGATCCACACCAGCCATAAAACAATCAGGAGTGCGCCGTTTTCCTTGGGGTCCCATCCCCAGAATCGTCCCCATGATTGATCAGCCCAAATCCCGCCCAAAATCGTGCCGATTGTGGTGAAAAGCAGCGCGGTCAAAGCCAAAGTTCCCTGTGTGCGCCGCAATTTATAAAGCTGATCTTCGCTTGCACTTGATTGTGGATTTCCCCAAGCTTGATTAACCAAAATCAGATGCGCCAAAATCGAGGTCACCAAACACCAACCATAGCCGATTGTGATGCACAACACATGCACCGTGAGCCAGAATTGCGTGTTGAGTACGGCCCCGAGCACCTTCATATGGTCGCCCTCAGTTTGCATCGTCAGCGCCAAAATCCCAAGTGCGGTTCCCCCCATCGCCGCGCACAATAACCCCAGTCGGTTGTTCAATTTCAACTCACTTAAAAGGGAGAATAACGGAGCCACCATGCCCACAAACAAAATGGATTCATACAAAGTCCCAACGGGCGGGCGGGCGAGCACAAAAATGCGTGTTCCCAATCCATAAATTTGCAGAAAAATTGCGGCGCCCATCATGATCCACACCCCACCCCACAGCAACCGCCCCACCGTCATTGCCAGACTCACTGTTAGATTTCTTGAGCTCTGCCCGGTGATCTGCGGGAAAGACAGTAAGAGCAATAGTGCAGCAAAACTTGCAGCATAAAGACTTGTTGCGCACAAAAACGGATTGATCTGATTATAAAATATTTCCCATTTAATGCGGTTGGTTTGGGATGAGCCGTCGCGTTGATTCAGGCTTTGTTGCTCAATTTGCGCCTTAATTTGCTGCGCTGTCTCAAGCCATAATTTGGCATCGCCCGTCATATAGGCCCCGGCCAATTTTTGCCAATTTTGTAACTGCGCAACCGTATCCGGCCCGCCGCGCCCGTCATTGACAATCTCCCACGGTGCGACAAGCTGCGTTTGATCCTGATCATGATCTTGGTTTAGGAGTTGGCGAGAGGTGATCACCTTCATCAAATGATTATCCTGCGCCGCATCCTCCATCACTTTGATTTGCCAGCCAAGCATTGCCAATTGCTGTTCTGTCGGTGAATATTTCTCAGGATCTTGACCTTTTTTCGCAATGGTTTGCTTGAGGGAGGATTGAATGGTTTGATCAAGTTTTTTGAGTGTGAGGTACGTGACCGGCTCTCCCCGTTCTAATTTATCTCTAAGCGGTGCGGGGATCGTCACATTCAGCGGTAAAATCAGCGAAAAACTGCGCATAATTTGGGTATATTCCAACGCATTTTCATGAATGGTCAGGAGTGATTTTTGTTCACCCGAGAGAGACGCAGGAGCCTTATCCATCAATTGCTCAACCATTGGGAAGGTTTTTTTGAGTCCCGGCGAGAGCTCCACAAAGGAATAAATCGGCCGCGCACGCTCATCTAATCCCATCATGTGGCGGATGGCTGGATTTTCAACTTTAAAAATCGCCTGATTGGCTGATGCGGCGGGATCAAACAGGGCTTGGGCGAGCCAGACAATGGCTGCATGATGATCAAATTCCTCTCTGCCCAAGAATTGGCGCAATTCAATGCGCGCGAGGGTGTCCAGCGGCTTTACCCGCCCTTCATGCAAGACAGGAATCTCTGCAAAATCATGATAATCAAACTGGTTTTGGACGTGGCTGCTGCGATCATCGGCAAGGGCGGGACGGGCGAATGGCGGGCAAGCCGACACTATCAACACCGCACTCAAGACTATAAAAACACTTGCAATTTTGGCGGCGGGTCCAAAGAGTTTTTTTGATCGGCGCATGCGCCGTACCAAATGAAATAACAACCCACAGGCAATAATAATGCTGGAAATATAGGGGAAAATTTGCCCCTTATTTTCAACGATGGATAGCACGGTGGACTCCACCCCGTCCGCCACATCGAACGAGGATTGATAAATCGTGTAACCGCGATAACGCAACGGCGCATTCATTTCAATACGTGCGGGAAATTCTATTTTATGTCCCGGGTCAATGATGGTGACATCGGACGCAAAGGCACGCTCCATCTGCGTTCCCGGATGAAATTCGCGCGTAAAGCGATTGAGCTTAATCGAAAACGGTAACGGGCGCGTGGTGCGCTCTATGCTGATTTGATAGGTTTTTCCGCCATGCGTAATCACGGGCGGTTTGGGAAATCCGTCAAAGGTCAAATATTTGGTGCCGGTGTCCTGAGCCTGGCCCCTATGTTGCTCACTATTAGGTTGCTCACTATCAAGCGCTTGGTCGCTCTTGATTTCAAACTCAATCCCCGTCATGTTTTTTTCGTCCTGCGGATCGGCGGGGGCCTTATTCAACATCATGAACTTTCCGGGGCGGGTCCATCCCGCTTGCTCACTCACATCACGGCGCGAGATTTCACAATGGAAACAATATTTTGTAATGGTCAGATCAAACGGCAGACCCTCGGCTTGGCCCAATTTCAACCCGTCTTTCAATTTTTCGTGCGCCAGAGTGAGGAGCGGGGGCGCGGCCTTATGTCCTCCTTCGATTTTTGGCTCCACCGCGCGCACAACCAAATTTCGCCCGTGATAATCAGTGATGGTGCGCGAAGTTTCAAGGGGGTTAAGAGCGACATACCCCTCCCGTGCCGTGAGGGTCGTGACAATCGCCCCCAAAATCAGCAGCAAAACCCCGAAATGCGCGAGCAGTGACCCGGCGCGATGCCAACTCCATTCACTTTTAAAGAAAAACTTGGCGGTTAAGTTGATCAAGAAAATTCCCATCAAACTTAACCCGGCGGGAAGCGGAAGGGGGCCGAGCCAGTAAAGAAACGCTCCAAAAAATTGCTTTTCGGCAGCATAAATACCGATGGTTTTTTGCGCCAAAGTCCCCACCACCAGCAACCCCATCAGCAAGGGCAGGGTAAAAAACAAGATATCCGGTTGCGCCAGTCGCTGCCCCGTTTGGTGTATAAGATTTAAAAATTTTTTCATTGGGCGGGCCTGACGCTTTCTTGGAACCTGATCATGGGCCTTATCTAGACGATTTTTCGCATTTTTTCCAGATAGTATCTGGCAATTAAAATGGTCGCATAATAGTTATGTAATTAATATTCAAAAATTAACTTCATCGCGGCCTCATTTTTAACTTGATTATTGGTGCCAAGGCCTGCTATAAGTCCTGCCACCACAAAGAAATTAGCGCGAACATTTGTTCAGGAGACGTGAAGGTTATGAAAGCCAATATTCATCCGGATTACCATGAAATTACCGTTGTTTTGACCGACGGCAGCGAATATAAAACCCGCACAACGTGGGGCAAACAAGGTGATGTGATGCGCCTTGACATCGACTCGCTCTCGCACCCTGCTTGGAAGGGCGGCGTGACCAAAATTACTGAAAAAGGTCAATTGTCAAAATTCGAAAAACGCTTTGGAAGCTTCCTATCCGTTGGCGTTCAAACCGCGGGTCGCAGCGAGTCTGCGCCGGTGGAGGCTGAAGCTGAAGCAAGTGCCGCCGCCCCTGCTGCCCCGGCTGCCAATGATAAAGCGGCCGCTGGTAAAAAAGCCGGAGAAAAAACCGATAAGAAACCGACCGATAAGGCCAAAAAGAAATAGGATTTAGAATTCAGGAAGTCTCCTGATGAGGTAGAACTTGCCCCGGATACTCTCCGGGGCATTTTTTAACGGATAATTCTCAAACTAACTCTTGTAATAGAATTCCACGCTGATAAATATTAAGGACACTTCTAAAAACCCCGTCCTGCGGCGATCTCCTGCGTCGCTGTGATACTCGGATCCGCATGTACGTCTATGTACATTTACGGTCCTGCGTTTCTCGCTCCTAGTATCTCATCCGCAATCCGGAGTTTTTAGAAGTGTCCTAAATTCCAATTTTTAATATTATGCTTATGGAGCGCGAAATGACAGATCAAGAAACCCAAAAACGCATGGCGGCTGAGGCTGCAGTGGAACTCATCAACGATGGCGATGTGGTGGGGCTGGGTACGGGATCAACGGTGAAATATGTGCTGGAAGCTTTGGGCAAGAAAGTTCAGCAAGGATTGAAGGTAAAAGGTGTGGCGACATCGGTTCAAACCGAAGAATTGGCCAAATCGCTTAACATTCCCCTGATCACGATAGATGAAATGATTCAGAAGTATCGCGGAATTGATATCGCGATTGACGGGGCCGATCATATTGATGAATCTTACCGCATTATCAAGGGCGGCGGCGGGGCCATGCACCGTGAAAAAATCGTACTAATGTACGCGGATATGAAAGTTATTATTGTGGATGAGTCCAAAATGGTAAAAAAACTCGCGGGTCTCATATTACCGGTTGAGGTGACAAAATTTTCTTCCCCGTTCGTACAGGAGGCTATAACCGGTTTTGAGATAACCTCAAAGCTTCGGCTTGACTCTCACGGCCAGCCGTTTGTGACCGATAATGGCAATTATATTTTGGATTGTAAACTTCATAAAGAAGTTGATCTTAGTGAAATTTCTGTTCTTCTGCCTGTGATTCCCGGGGTTGTTGACCATGGTTTATTCGTAAATTTGGCCACTAAGATTATTGTGGGCGGGCCCAAGGGCGTAAAAGTGTATGATATGGACCCCGTTGAAATCCCGAGCGAGGAAGAGTTTGAAAAATTCATGATGCAGCAACTTGTGTAACGGCGGATAAATAGGTATCCTGATTGTGATGAATTGAGTTCACAATTTCGCGAATATGATTTTTTCATTCATGATTTTTTCACTCTGGGGATGCCGCCATGCGCACTAGCCTTTTTTCTTCTCCATCAATCGCACAGGGTTTTAGATCTTTTTTCAGTTATGCCCACTCGAAAAAAAGGTCTAAATTTTTATTTGGTCGCATTTTGTTACGATTAACCGGTTTCCACTTAATCGCAAAATGCTCCGGGTACATTGTTACGGGCTTTCTGCTCTGCTCCTTGGCCGGTATGCTTACGTCTTGTGCAACACTCACGGAAGGTTCGCAACAATCGGTGAGTTTTGAGACCCCCGGCGCGACAGAGGCCCTTTGCGATATCCAAATCGGCAATGATGATTATTCCTATAGCGTGCGGCCGCCGCAAACCATCCTCATTCGAAAAGGATCGGGGGTAATGCATGTGACCTGCGAAGCGCCTGCGCACCGTGTCGTTGTGCAGGATATTAAACCGCAACCAACGGGAGCCGCGTTATTAAACATAGCCAATGGCGGTATTCCCGGAACTTTGGTGGATGCCGATTCGGGCGCGCTTTATAAATACCCCGACCTGATCAGCGTGGATTTCAGGAATGTTGCGCCAAGCTTAAGCCCCTATCCTGCCTATTATAATAGTGACACTCTGCCGCCCCAAACCGCCGGCGGCATTGAAAGCTATGAATCGGATAGCCCCGCTCTCCAAGGGGATGACGCTCTGAAAGCCCGCCACAGCGAGGCTTATGAGGCAGCCGTACGCGAGCAGGCCGAAGCAAGCGCGCGGGAACAGGAAAAACAGCGGCGTATCAACGCGCTTGAGGGCGGATTTTATGGTGATAAGGGTCATGCCAAATAATCATGCAAGCAATATGTATTCCATAACCTCCTCAATTTAAGAATATACCAAAAACGCATATGATCGAAAACTCCAATATACCAAAACGGTATTTTTTTTGCGGCGTGGGGGGAAGCGGCATGTTGCCGCTGGCGTTGATTTTAAAAGCTTGGGGGCATGAAGTTGCCGGGTCTGACCGTGCGCATGATCTGGGACGATTGCCGGAAAAATTTGCATGGATTAAGGGGCAACAGATCACCCTGTTTCCCCAAAACGGCGCGGGGTTGACGGCGAATTTTGATTATTTGATTGTCTCTGCTGCCATTGAATCCACGATTCCCGAAATTGTCCGCGCGCGGGAATTGGGTGTGCCGATCCTGACCCGTGCTCAGCTGCTGTCGCAAATTTTTAATGCCGCCGAAACGCGTGTGGCAGTGGCGGGGACCAGCGGTAAATCGACCACCACCGGCATGGTGGCGTGGATTTTATCCTATGTTGCCTCACAAAAACGCAAGTCCCCCACCATGATAAACGGTGCGCCGCTTTTGAATTTTGCGGGCGGGTCGCCGGATTATTCGGCTGCGCTGGTTGGGGATCAAAATTTATTTGTTGCGGAATGTGATGAAAGTGACGGATCAATTGTCCAATATCATCCAAGCGTAGGGATTCTCAATAACATCGCGTTGGATCACCAACCGATGAGTGAGCTTATCCCCCTCTTTGACACCTATTTGGGTCAGTGTCAAACATGCATCCTTAACCTTTCCAACGCTTTTATTACCGATCATCTGGCGCACAAACATCGTGATCACGCCATCACTTTTGGCTGGGGAGTTGATGGCGCGGGAGTTGAGTCCGTCCATTTTAATATCACGGACTATTGCCCTTCTGCGCAAGGGGCTTCAGCTATTGTGGTTTGCCATATTCAAGGGGGGCAGGCGGAG
Organism: Alphaproteobacteria bacterium; assembly: GCA_016794305.1. Classification (GTDB taxonomy): domain Bacteria; phylum Pseudomonadota; class Alphaproteobacteria; order Micavibrionales; family Micavibrionaceae; genus UBA1573. The sequence continues at coordinate 78,481 of JAEUKN010000001.1, forward strand.
GAAAAAGCAGCGGAAAATGGGGCCATATCCCAGAAACTGACACTCTCTCTTCATGGGCGGCATAATGTTGAAAATGCCGTGGCGGCCATGGCGGCGTGTTATGCTTTGGGCGTTTGCGTGGCAGAGTCGGCTGCGGCACTCTCACTCTATCTTGGTGTCGCGCGCAGATTACAAACGATAGGAGTGGCGCAAGGCATCACAGTGATTGACGATTTCGCCCATAATCCCGATAAAATTGCGGCGACTCTTGCCACTTTGCATGAAACTAAGGGCCGTTTGCTGGTGGTTTTTCAAATGCATGGTTATGGACCGCTGAGGTTGATGCGCCGCGAATTAATCGATGTTTTTAAAAATCATCTCCGCCCCGCGCGCGGTGAGAGCGACGAAACTTTAGCAAGGGGTGAAACTTTAGCGGGCGGCGATCTGCTCTATATGCCCGAAGTGCTGTATATGGGCGGCACAGCGGATAAATCCTATAGCGCAAAAGATTTTGCGGGGGAACTTAATGTGGCCCTGAATGCGGCCCTGAAGGCGCAGGAAATCGTTCCCACGTCGCATCCTCTCCCTCCAGCTCTCCCGCAAGTGCGATGGTTTGAAAAACGTGAGGACATTATCGCCCCATTGGTGAACGAAGCCCGCGCAGGGGACCGAATTATTGTGATGGGTGCGCGGGATGACACGTTAACCATCTTTGCCCAAGAAATTTTGCAGCACATTGCAAAGAAAGGGTCTTGAAAGATGCGCGCGGGCGGGTTAATCTCTCTGGAATACCGAATCTTAACACTACCAAAACGAAACCAATGCAATTCAATACCAATTCTGGTCGATAGTCCTATTTATTCACTTTTTTACTCAATCTCCAAAGGTTATAATCATGAGAGACCGCGATCCCGTAGATGTATATAACAATTACCTCGTTCCGACTGTGATTGAACAGACCAATCGGGGGGAGCGGGCGTTTGACATTTACTCAAGACTGCTGAAAGAACGCATTATCTTTTTGGTGGGACAGGTCAATGATAATGTGTCCTCGCTCATTTGCGCGCAATTATTGTTTTTGGAGTCTGAAAACCCGACCAAGGATATTTACTTTTATATTAACTCTCCGGGTGGCGTGGTGAGTTCGGGGCTCGCTATGTACGACACTATGCAATATATCAAACCGGATGTGGCCACCGTCTGTATCGGTCAGGCTTGCTCAATGGGCTCTTTCCTGTTGATGGCGGGTGCCAAGGACAAACGTTTCTGCCTGCCCAATTCCCGCATTATGATTCACCAACCTTCGGGGGGTGCGCAGGGGATGGCGTCTGATATCGAAATTCAGGCGTTGGAGATTGTGAAACTCAAGCGCATTTTGACAGAAGCCTATGTGTTGCATACCGGGCAAAAATACAAAACTTTGGAAGATTTGATGGACCGCGATAAATGGCTTTCCGCCGAAGAATCCAAAGAATTGGGATTGGTGGATCATGTGGTCAGAACCCGTGATGACATAAAACCAAAAGAGACAACAAAATAAAAATCCCGGTAAATTCCATATTATCGGTGTTTTCTTGTAACTTTGTTGCAAAAAATTTGGAAAAAATAAAATATTTATTCCAAATTTGCTTTTAAACAATTTTCCCTTGCTTTTTTGGTTCGTCTTAACCATTTGGTTAAGGCTTGGCGCGTATGCTCAAAGTTGATATATAAAGCCAAAAATTCACAAGGTGATCACTTATGTTAGGATTTAAATTGACAGACCCCAATATAACATATCCGGTTTTACCGTTGCGCGATATCGTGGTGTTTCCTTCGATGATTGTTCCGCTCTTTGTGGGGCGGGAGAAATCAGTGGCTGCGCTGGAAAAAGTGATGGAGGCCGGGAAGAAAATCCTACTCGTCACGCAAAAATCCCCATCGGTGGATGATCCGGGGCCTGAGGATCTCTATCAGGTCGGCACGCTGGGCAGTATTTTGCAATTGCTCAAATTACCCGATGGCACGGTGAAAGTGTTGGTGGAGGGCGAAAAACGCGCGCATATCACCGAATTTATTACCAAAACTCCGTTTTTAGAGGCGCAAGCCAGCGTGATTGAGGATATTCACGCGACATCGAACGAACTCGACTCGCTTTCCCGCGCGGTGGTGGCACAGTTTGAAGAATATGTGAAGCTGAACAAAAAAATTCCGCCCGAAGTGATTGTGGCGATTGGCCAAATTGAGGAGCCGGCGAAATTGGCGGATACGATTGCCTCGCACCTCACCCTCAAAATCGAAGAAAAGCAAAAATTGCTCGAAGTTGAAAAAGTCTCCGAACAGCTTGAGATGATTTTTTCGATGATGGAGGGTGAAATTGGCGTGCTTCAGGTCGAAAAACGCATTCGCGGCCGCGTCAAACGCCAGATGGAAAAAACCCAGCGCGAATATTATTTGAATGAGCAAATGAAGGCGATTCAAAAGGAACTCGGCGAAGGCGAGGGCGGCGGCGGCGACCTAGAGGAGTTGGAGAAAAAAATTGAAAAAACCCGCTTTAGTAAGGAAGCCAAAGCCAAAGCCTTGGGCGAGCTGAAAAAGCTGCGCATGATGTCGCCCATGTCGGCAGAGGCCACGGTGGTGCGCAATTATCTGGACTGGTTGCTGGCTGTGCCATGGAAAAAACCAACCAAGGTCAAAAAAGATATTGCCGAGGCTGAAAAAATCCTCAATACCGATCATTACTCGCTGGAAAAAGTGAAAGAGCGCATTTTGGAATATCTCGCCGTTCAACAACGCGCGAGCAAAATTAAGGGGCCGATTTTGTGTCTCGTGGGGCCGCCGGGGGTTGGGAAAACCTCGCTGGGGCAGTCCATCGCGAAGGCAACCAATCGTAACTTTGTGCGCATTTCCTTAGGCGGCGTGCGTGATGAAAGTGAAATCAGGGGCCATCGCCGCACCTATATTGGTGCGCTGCCCGGTAAAATTATTCAGGGCATGAAAAAGGCCAAATCGTCCAATCCGCTATTCTTGCTTGATGAGATTGACAAGCTGGCGTCCGATTGGCGCGGTGACCCGAGTGCGGCGTTGCTCGAAGTGCTGGACCCTGAGCAAAACAGCACCTTTAACGATCATTACATGGAAACGGATTATGATCTCTCCGATGTCATGTTTATTTGCACGGCGAACTCGCTCAACATGCCTCGGCCGTTGCTCGACCGCATGGAAATTATTCGTGTTTCGGGCTATACCGAGGATGAAAAGCTGCAAATCGTCAAGCAACATTTGCTCAAAAAACAAATGAAAAATGCGGGGTTGAAACGCGGTGAATTCTCGGTGACGGACGGGGCGTTGACCGATCTGATCCGTTACTATACGCGCGAAGCCGGGGTGCGGAATTTGGAACGTGAGCTCGCCAATCTCTGCCGCAAAGCCACCAAGGAAATCTTGCAGGGCAAGCGCACGCAGCTCAATGTCACGCATAAAAACCTCAATAAATATGCGGGCGTGCGGCGGTTTAGCTTTGGCGAGGTTGAGGAAAATAACCGCGTCGGCGTGGTGAACGGCTTGGCCTATACCGAAGTGGGCGGCGATTTGCTCTCAATCGAAGCGGTGACCATTCCGGGGAAAGACGGAAAAGTCTCCACCACCGGAAATCTGAAGGATGTGATGAAGGAATCGATTACGGTTGCGGAAATGCTGATGAAATCCCGCTCCGCTCAATTTGGCATTTCCTATGATGCGCTCAAAAAATGTAATCTGCACGTTCACGTGCCGGAGGGCGCAACGCCGAAGGACGGGCCCTCTGCGGGGGCCGCGATGATGACGGCGATTGTCTCTGCCCTCACGGGGATTGAGGTGCGGCGCGATATCGCGATGACGGGTGAGATTAATTTGCGCGGCGCGGTCACGGAAATTGGCGGCCTCAAGGAAAAACTTTTGGCGGCATTGCGCGGGGGAATCACGAAGGTTTTGATCCCGAAAAACAATGCCAAGGATCTCGAAGAAATTCCGCAAAACGTCAAAAAAGGACTCGAAATTGTGCCGGTGGGAACGATCGAAGAAGTGCTTTCCCACGCGCTCACCCGTATGCCGGAGCCGATTATTTTGACGGACTCTGACAAAAAAGAGCTGGAATTGGAAAAAATATCCCCAAAAACGGCAGAAAATCAGGAAGATGATGTAATTCGTCATTGAGATTTTTTTAAAAAAGGCTTACATCTAGTAACTGTGAGTCTGTACGGGGGCTTTGAGTCTCTAACGATTTAGAGGAAAAATTTCCGACGGACTTTGTTTTTAAACTCAACATTATGACCCGAGGGTTTACTATGAACAAATCTGAACTGATTGATGCTATCGCAAAAAAAACCGAAATGACCAAAGCTGCGTCGCAATGTGCGCTTGAGGCCGTTATCGAATGCATTACCAAAGCCTTGAAAAAAGGTGACGAAGTGCGTCTCGTTGGTTTCGGAACTTTCTCCGTTGCCAAACGTGCCGCGACCACCGGCCGTAACCCACGCACCGGCGAAGAAATCAAAATTCCTGCTTCGAAACAAGCAAAATTCAAAGCCGGTAAAGAATTGAAAGACACCGTTAACGGTAAATAATTTTTTTAAATTATTTTTCTATTCTCAAAATTTTTAAAGAGCGTTTCTGATTTCGGGAACGCTCTTTTTAATGCGTACCAGAAAAGGATAATAAACTGATCTTGAAGGGATAAGATACCCTGCAGCTCATAAGTTAAGCTGCAGGGTCCTTCTTCTGGGGAGAGAAAGAATTAAATAACAACTATTGCTACACTGCTTGCTCGCTGATGGCCGCGCCATTTGTGCTAACTACTCACACCATCCTATTATTTTCTCGGCCATTTCTTTGCAGGTAACCCAATGAAATATATAGCAATGCAAGTTATGTAGTTTAAATTATTATCGGTCTTTATAAAATATATTTATCTTATAGGATAATTTTTATACAGAATTTTAGAAAATGTCAACAATTTTTCTTGAATAATTATATTTAATATTGATTTTACATCGCGTTTGACGTAACTTAAAAAATTATTAAGCAAAGGTTGAGTTGTTTATATGATTATTTCCCCTTCTCAGATCCGCGCGGCCCGGGCCCTCCTCAGATGGTCCCAAAAGGACCTTAGTGAATACTCAGGGGTATCTGCGATTTCTATTGCCAATTTAGAATTGGAAGAAAAAGAACCGAAAGCAGTCACGATACAGAAGATTCTTAATGCGTTTGATAAAGCTGGTATAGAGTTTGGGGAGCAAGATTGTGTCAAAAGGAAGGGAATAAATGTTAGAATATTGGAGGGTGAGAATTGGTTCATCGAGGCTTTAGAGGATGTATATTTGACATTAATAGATTCAAAGGAGCCGGAATTGATTGTGGACATGGCAAACGATCGTGTATCGCCACCTGAAGTTATTGGTATGTATAAAAAAATTCGCAATGCTGGTATAAGGATGCGTCAGACGGTTGAAGAAGAGAATTATTATCTGATGGGGCCGGTTTCGGAATATAGATGGATCCCAAAAAAATACTTCCGGAATTGGGTTATGTTGATATATGGCGATAAAATTGTTCTATGTTTATCTGAAGAGCAACGAGCGTTGCTTATTAATAACAAGTCATTAGCGGAAATGGAACGACAAAAATTTAATCTTGTATGGGATTTATTAACACCACTGAACAACATTGTGTCAACAGCAGATGAGCGCTTCTAAACGACAATATCCTGCCCAAAAAGGCAAATATGCTATAAGGGTCAAGGGTGGTGACAAGTGGCTGCCCTATGATACGGTGCGCATGGAGATCAGTCTTGGGCAGCAGTATCATGAAAGCGACAAACTATCATGCGCGGTTGAATGGGTTAAAAACCGTTTCCAAAACATTGTAGTGTTATGCAATGACACTTTACAAAGATATAACTATGCTATTCTTCAAAACAATGATCCTGAAAACTTTCATGGCCTAACTCAGGAAAATGGAATAGAGTGGGTCACAAGAAATAAGAAGGCATTAGAAAATTTGAAAGTTATTCATTGGAATCACTGGCTATCGCAGGCAGAGTTTGACACAACGCTCGCTGCTGTGCAGACGACCTATGTAGAGAATTCTATTTTTAAAAAAGCAGTAGATGAATCTTTAGAAACTGTTTATTCTCGCTGGAGTCGGCGGGGTTTTATATCTCAAGGATCACGTTTAAGGTTTTTAGAGCTTTCGCATAGATACATAATGGAAGAAACCGCAGGGTTGGCTTTGGCATATAAAGCGTATCCCGGCATTTCAGCGTATCCTGGAAGTTTTTTAGAAATGTGGAGAATGTTCGTAGGAAAAGATATTAAAGGACCGCTTCAGGGGTTGTCCAATTCTCATTGCATCCGGATCGATTTTGAGCGCCGCATATTACAAGACACCTAATTTTATCATGACCACAAAAGCGCATATTATTGTATTGGGAAATGTCAAGGGCGGATCGGGGAAATCCACCACCGCTATGCACGTGGCCATTGGGCTGATTCGTCTTGGTTACCGCGTGGGGACGATTGATCTGGATGCACGGCAGGGCAGTCTGACGCGCTATATGGCCAATCGTTTTGAGTATGTGGCGCGGCATAAGCTAGCCTTGCCGTCGCCTATACATTTCCCCATCGAACAAGCCAAGGCCGCAACAACCGACGAACAAAATCAAATTGACCGGAACTTTCTTCTGATGGCGTTTGCCGAACTGGAAAATGCCCCTGGAAAAGTTGATTTCATCGTCATAGATACGCCAGGCGCTGAGACTTTTCTGGGGCAATTGGCGCATTATTATGCCGATACGCTCATCACGCCCATGAATGATTCGTTTGTTGATCTGGATGTTTTGGCGCGCATTGATCCCACAAGTTTTGAAATTATCGCGCCCTCGATCTATACGCGCATGGTGTCAGAGCAGCGTGAGAGTCGTTATGCCCAGACCGGTGAAACCATTGATTGGATTGTCATGCGCAACCGCCTGTCATCCTTGGATGCGCGCAATAAGCGCGATATTGGAGAATTGTTGGAAAAAGTAGCGCAAAAATTTGATTTCAGGCTTTCCGCCGGATTTGGGGAGCGTGTGGTTTTTCGCGAGTTGTTTTTGAAGGGCATGACATTGCTGGATATCAAAGAAGATCCGGATCACAAAATGACAATTTCTGCGATTTCTGCGCGTCAGGAAGTGCGGGATCTTTTGCGCTGTATTGGCCCGGAAACCATCAAAGGCTATCCGCAAAAAATGACATCATATCAGGATCGTCATCAGGCATAAATTTTTGCAAAAAAAAACTTGATCCGAAATCAATTTGGGCATTTACGTGCGTGGGAATCTTAAGTATGCTCACACCATCATTCATTATTGATAGGCTGGTGTCGGCATCGATTTCATCAGAATAGGTTTGGAAAAGAAATGAAAAAAAGAATTGGGATTTTGACCAGTGGCGGTGATTGCGCCGGATTAAACGCCGCTATTCGTGCGGCAGTGCATCGTGCAGATTTGCTGGGGTGGGAGATTTACGGGATTTTGGACGGCACCGCCGGGTTGCTCTGTGATCCGCTGCAATACCGCGTTTTAACCCCGGCGATGTTTGACAATAATGTGATGCGCATGGGCGGCACGGTCTTGGGGACCACGAATAAGGGCAACCCCTTTGCTTACCCGATGCCGGACGGCACGATTAAGGACCGCACCGATGAAATTATTAATGGATTCAAAAGTCTGGGGCTTGATTCCGTGATTGGAATTGGCGGCGACGGCAGCTTTGCAATTTTGCGCAAATTGGCGATGCAGGGCGGCATCCGCATGGTTGGTATTCCCAAAACCATTGATAATGATATTGGTGAGACTGAGACCTCGATTGGTTTTGACACAGCTGTGTCTGTTGCGACCGAAGCTTTGGATCGTTTACAGCCCACCGCGGCGTCGCATGACCGCGTGATGGTGTTGGAGGTGATGGGGCGTGACGCCGGTCATATCGCCCTGAGCGCCGGGATCGCCGGCGGCGCGGATGTCATTCTCATCCCCGAAATTCCATACCGTATTTCCAGCGTGGCCAAAAAAATTGCCGCCGTCAAAGAGGGCGGGCGCAATTTCGCGCTGGTTGTGGTGTCTGAGGCCGTAAAAACCGTGGACGGCGATGCCTCGCAAATGAAATTTACCGACGGGCAAAAACGCTATGGCGGGATCGGCCATTATATCGGCGATCAAATCTTTAAGGCCACCGGATCGGAAACCCGCGTCACGATTTTGGGCCATGTGCAGCGCGGCAGCTCCCCCACCTATAATGACCGTCTGATTGCTTCGGCGTTTGGGGTAAAGGCGGTTGATTTGATTGCCGAGGGGCGATTTGACCGCATGGTTGCCTGGAAAAACCGTGAGGTGGTCGATGTGCCGATTGAGGCCGCGATTGCCGCTTATCAGGCCGTGGATATTAACAGCTCGCTCGTGCATACCGCGCGCGCCCTGGGCATTTCACTTGGCGATGAGATTTAGGCAATGCTTTATGTTCAGCAATCGCTCTCTGCTGATGAAAATATAGTATATGTGGGCCGGTTTCATTGGTTTTACGATGTTCAGGCGGCGATGGCGATTTTCTGGGGATTTTTCTTTGCCGTGACGTTGCTGGCATCGGTGGAAACCTTGGTGGAGACTTTGCCGGCCAATATTGCGGGTTTGTTGCTGTCTTCACCGCTTGAGGCGGATGATGGGTGGTTTGCGATTATTCGCAAAATTCATCCGTTCATCAAATTATTGGCTTTGCTGATTTTCTTGCTCGGTGTGTTTCGTTTTGCCCAGATGATGGTGATTAAGATGACCACTGAAATCGTTGTGACCTCGAGCCGTTTAATTTACAAACGCGGTTTGGTGGCGCGCAGTGTGGGGGAAATGAATATCGACCGCATTGAAAGCGTGAGTGTTTGGCAGCCTTTTTGGGGACGGATTTTTAACTTTGGCCGCTTGATTATTCGCGGGATGGGCGTGGGCGAGATGGTGATGCCCAATTTGGCCGACCCAATTGTCTTTCGCAAGGCGATTGAGCATGCGCGCAATCATTGATGAAGAATAGGGAGGGGAGTGACCATGGATCCAAGACGCGTTGCTGAATCGAGAAACTATGATTTGCCGTCTTCCCTCCGTCCGGATGAACATGTGTTGGTTAAGGGCGTGATTTCCAATGGTATATTTTGGAAAAGCATTGCGGTGCTAATTATTGCGCTCCTGGTGGGGCTTTTGGCTCCTCCCTTAGGATATTTCCTCACCTTCGTGGCTGTGCTGATGATTGGCTATGGCTTTATGTTGAAGGCGGCGTTGATGATGGTTGTCACCAATCAACGAATTTTTTTCCGTTCGGGAATTTTAAAGGTGGACACGGTTCAGGTGCGGATGGAGCGCGTGGAAAGCGTAGAAATTCAACGCACGATTCCGGGGCAGATTCTGAATTACGGCACGATTGTGCTGACCGGAACGGGGACGCGCTTTGCTTTTATTCGCTATCTGGCCAACGCCGCGCACATCCGCAATGTGATTGACGAATCTTTGTATAGCCGTGATCAAGCGGCCCAAGACGCGATCCGAAATATTTCGAATAATAGTGGTAATTAGCAATGTCTAGTTTTTATAACCAACTTATACCAACTGCTTAGCTAGCACCCCCCAGAGAAGAAAAAGTCAAATTGCCGTTACGTGGTATGATGACTGCATCAAGACCACGTGTTGCCTATGGGGAGTTACCGTATTTTAGGTTGGACAGAAGCAAATAATTCAGGGTTTGGACTACAAGCTCTTATGGCCTCTCTAATATCGGAAAGTACAGCCTCAGCATGCATTAATGCCTCTAAATACAACGAAAAATACAACGAACTTTGGCCAAGGCAATCGCCTTCAGGCATGGGCTCAATTAGATCACCTGGTTCTAATCTCAAAGCTTCTTCAAATGTAAGGGCATCATATTCCTGATGAACTCGATTAGCTTGACAAATTTTTACGAAAAACCCACTCCCCCGTCTTTCATCTTCATCCCAAATATACCATTGATCTCTAACCAGCCAACGAGCTGCTCCTGGACTTTCTTCGGGACTTTTTTGTTTTATGGCAGCTCCTTTGAAATCATGTGATGGCATTTTACACCTCCTTAAAATTGTTAAATATCATTATTTACATTACATTACATATTGCATAATAATAATGCTCATTGTATTTTGTCAAGTTTAAATATTTACTTGCATTAAAAAATCAATAAACTTAGGTTTTTTACCTATAGTATCACAACAAAATAAAAAAGGCGGAAAAACATGAAATGGGATAAGTCAAAACTGGTGAGTCGTTATGTGACGGAAGGTGCAAAAAGCGCACCGCACCGGTCCTATTATTACGCTATGGGCATGACAGAGGAAGAGATTCACCAACCGCTGGTGGGGGTTGCGACCTGTTGGAACGAAGCGGCGCCGTGTAACATCGCCCTGCAACGTCAGGCGCAATCCGTCAAGCGCGGGGTCTCGGAGTTCGGGGCTACGCCGCGGGAATTTACCACCATCACGGTGACGGACGGAATTGCGATGGGGCATGAGGGGATGCGGTCATCCTTGCCATCGCGTGAAGCCATTGCCGATTCGGTTGAACTCACCATGCGCGGGCATTGTTATGATGCGCTGGTGGGGCTTGCGGGCTGTGATAAATCATTGCCCGGCATGATGATGGTGATGATTCGTCTCAATGTGCCTTCTGTTTTCATGTATGGCGGATCGATTTTGCCCGGTAAATTCCGCGGGCAAGATGTGACGGTGATTGATGTGTTTGAAGGGGTCGGCAAGCACGCCACCGGCGAGTTTTCGGATGCTGATCTCAAGGAAATGGAGTGCTGTGCTTGTCCTTCCGCGGGGGCGTGCGGTGGACAATTCACCGCCAATACTATGGCGTGCGTGTCTGAGGCCATTGGGTTGGCGCTCCCTAACTCCGCCGGTGCACCGGCACCCTATGAAAGTCGCGATGAATATGCTGCTGCTTCGGGCCGTGCGGTGGTGGAGTTAATCCGCAAAAATATCAGACCGCGCGATATCGTCACGCGCAAATCGCTCGAAAATGCTGCGATGATTGTGGCTGCCACGGGCGGATCCACCAACGCCGCGCTTCATTTGCCCGCCATGGCGCACGAGGCAGGGATTGATTTTGACCTCCATGCGGTGTGCGATATTATGCGCCGTACGCCCTATCTCGCGAGCCTTAAGCCCGGCGGGAAATATGTCGCTAAGGATCTCTATGAAATTGGCGGCGTGTCAGTGGTGCTTAAGGAATTGCTGAAGGGCGGCTATTTGCATGGGGATTGCCTGACCGTCACCGGCCGCACCATTGCCGAGAATTTGCAAGATATTAAGTTCCCAGAAAATCAAGATGTTGTGGCTCCCATCACCAAGCCGTTGTCAATGACCGGCGGGGTCGTGGGTCTGCGCGGCAATCTGGCCCCCGAAGGCGCGATTGTGAAAATCGCGGGGATGGAGAAATTGAGCTTTGAAGGCCCCGCGCGCTGCTTTGATTCGGAGCAAGAATGTTTCGATGCGGTTCAAAATCGCGCCTATCAAGAGGGCGATGTGCTGGTCATTCGCTACGAGGGACCCAAGGGCGGCCCGGGAATGCGGGAGATGCTCTCGACCACCGCAGCCCTTTACGGCCAAGGGATGGGCGGCAAAGTCGCCCTGATCACCGATGGTCGTTTTTCGGGCGGCACCCGCGGATTTTGTATCGGCCATGTGGGGCCGGAAGCGGCAGTAGGTGGGCCAATTGGCCTGATCAAGGACGGCGATATCATCACGATTGATGCCGAGCAAGGAATTTTGGATGTAAAATTGAGCGAGGAGGAATTGGCGGCGCGTCGTGCTGCGTGGGCTCCGCGCCTCAACCGTTACCGTGCGGGCGCATTGTGGAAATATGCGCAATTGGTGGGACCCGCCGTGAAAGGGGCTGTGACTCATCCGGGGGCTGAAGCCGAAGAGCATATCTTTGCAGATCTTTAAGACTTTAGGCGTATGAATAAAGGCATGAAAAAGTTTTTGTAATAAGTGGAAATATTGCGCCATGCCTGATCGTCACTCTGAGTCTGCTCCATCCCTTGTTCCCGCACCTATCGCATCCCCGATAGGGTCTTGGCGGGGTGAGTATGGGCATAGGTGTGAGCTGGGGCGTGAACTATGCTGCAGACTCGGGCGAAAGCGGGCGGCGCGGACGGTCATGTTGTATGTCACCTCTGCGGCCCTCTTATTTTCTCCCTTTATCACAGGGGGGCAGGCACGTGCCGAACAATTGCCTGAAAACCGCACGGCGTCTTTTTTCTCAAAACTCATGCCGCATGCGGGGGAGGAGCTCATCGCGCAAATCCCTATGCTGCCGGCTGCGCAAACATCTGTGGCCAACACCCAAACCCCGCAACTTTCCGTCCTGCCAAAACCGTTTCTTATGACCCTTATTGAGGGCGGAAAAATTGACGGGAAGCCTATTGCGCAACCCGAAGATATCAAACGCTTCTACACGGAACGCAGCGGGCAATATCTATGGGTGAAGGACGGACGCTATACGGGCGATGCAAAAAAGATTTACGAATTGGTCATCGGGGCCGCCGCCCATGGGCTCAACCCGCAAAATTATCGCGCCGAATATCTCAATGTCCGCCTCAATGCTCGTTTTGCCGATGAGCCCCAGGCGGCAGAGGCCGAATTGGCCATGAGCGATGCTCTGGCGCGACTGGGGGGCGATTTATCGGGCATGCGCGTGCCGCCTGCGCTGATTAGGGCCGACAAAAATTCATGGTCGATGGGGGCTGCGGCTTATTCCCTGTTACGCGCGGTTGAAAACTCCCGCGATCCTGCGGCATTGATTGAAAAACTCGCACCCCAAGATGAAACCTACCGCGCCTTGCAAACGGAATTGGCAGCCTTAATCAAACAGGCGGCGGCAGAGCAAGCAACCAACCTGCCCAAATTACCCGCGAAACTTAAAACTCTTAAGCCCGGGCAACAAAGCCCTGCCGTGGCGATTTTGCGCATGCGGCTCGATCCGCAATCCATTGTCGTATCGGATGTGTATGATGAGGACTTACAAGAAAAAGTGATGGCGTTTCAGGCAGATCACGGTCTGAAAAATGACGGTGTGATCGGCCCGCGCACGTTGCTGGCACTCAACGAAGGAACAGCAGAAAAAATTATCAAGGTCATCGCGAATTTGGAACGCCGCCGCTGGGTTCGTCGTCCGCTGCCGCCGAAATATATTGAGGTCAATATCCCCGCCATGCAGCTTCAAGCGGTGGAAAACGGGCGCACACAATTCACTATGCCCGTGGTGGTGGGACGGCCCAAACGCCCGACCATGAGTTTTGTGGATGAAATTGTCGGGATTCGCTTTAACCCGTCATGGTATGTACCCGATACCATCAAAAAAGAAGATTATCTGCCGATGCTGCGCAAAAATCCTCAGGCACTCGCCGAAAAAGGGATCGCGTTTCGCGTATATTCCGCCGAATATAACCGCATGATTGATGTCTCGCCGGAGGACATAGATTGGCAAAATACCTCATCCGGCGGGCTGCGCAATATTCAAATGGTTCAGGGGCCGGGGGCGGCGAATGCGCTGGGTGTTATTCGCGTCCTGATGCCCAATCAATATGATATTTATTTACATGATACCAACACGCCGGGCCTGTTTCAAAAGGATGACCGCGCGCAAAGTTCGGGGTGCGTACGGCTGGCGGAGCCGCGCCGCATCGCCAATTTTATCCTGGATGACAATGCGGGGTGGAACGACAAACAACTGGATGCCCAGTTAAAACGGGGCAAAACCAATGAAATCCGCGCCTCACAAGCTGTGCCCGTCTATCTGCTTTATTTCACCATGTGGCGTGATGATGCGGGCAAATTGATCTATGGTCAGGATATCTATAATCTTGATAAATCCCTCGTCAACAGCTTGAAACAACAGAATAAATTGCCCATATTACCTCT
>JAEUKN010000001.1:92459-116500 GCA_016794305.1 Alphaproteobacteria bacterium
ATGGTCAGGATATCTATAATCTTGATAAATCCCTCGTCAACAGCTTGAAACAACAGAATAAATTGCCCATATTACCTTTGTAATCTTTGATATACGGATAAATTATGACTGAGCCTCAAAATCCTCTCCTCATCCCATCTACCTTGCGCAATTATGCGCCGCGGTTTGATTTGATCCGGGAGGAGCATTATAAACCGGCCGTTGAAGCCGCAATCATCGAAGCCCGCGCCAATGTGGATGAGATTGTCAATAACCCGGAACCCCCGACCTTTGACAACACCATTGTGGCATTGGAGCTGGCGGGGCAAACTTTGGGTGTTGTCACGGGAATTTTTTACAATCAATTGACGGCATGCGGCACGGACGGGTTGCAGGCTCTGGCCGACCAGATCGGCCCGATTCAGGCCAATTTCGGCAGCGATATCATCCTCAATCCGCAGCTATTTGCGCGGGTCAGGGCCGTCTATGATCAACGCGAAGATATTTTATTGACCGCCGAGCAAAAAACCTTGCTGAGCGATACATATAAAAACTTTGTCCGCGGTGGGGCGTTGCTGGATGAAAGTGACAAAGCCAAATTGCGCAAGATTAATGAGGACATGTCCACTCTGGCCCCGCGTTTTTCGAACAATGTTAAAAAATCATCCGAAAATTTTTTGCTGGTATTGGACGCAGAGTCTGATTTGGTCGGATTGCCGCCCATCGCCGTTCAGGCGGCCAAAACCGAAGCCGGTGAGCGCGGACACCCGGAAAAATGGGTCTTTACGCTGGATTACCCGAGCTTTGGCCCGTTTTTGATTTATTCCGCCCGCCGTGATCTGCGTGAGATTATGTGGAAAGCCTATAATAACCGCGCCTATCAGGATGAATATGATAACACCGACCTCATTTTCAAAACCATCAAATTGCGCCATGAACGGGCGCGGTTGTTGGGATATCCGACCCATGCCCATTACACGTTGGAGCGCCGCATGGCCGAGCACCCGGACACGGTCATGGATTTCCTGAAAACCCTTAAGGAAAAATACCGTGTGGGCGCGCTGCGGGAGCTGCAACAGCTGCGTGACTTTGCACAAAAATTGGATGGTATTGACGATCTGAAACCGTGGGATGTGTCCTATTATTCCGAGAAATTGCGGGAGAGTTTATATCATTTCTCCGATGAAGATTTGCGCCCGTATTTCCCGTTGGACCGCGTTTTGGAGGGAACATTCAGCCATTTCTCTAAACTATTCGGATTGGTGTTTAAACCGGCCCCCAATCTGCCGACATGGCATAAGGACGTTTCGGCCTATGAAGTTTTTGATCGCGATAGTGACCAATTTATCGGCACATTTTACGCCGATTTTTATCCGCGGACAGGCAAAAAACCCGGCGCGTGGATGACCTCATATCGTGACCAAGGCCTCTATCTGGGCCGGGTTGAAGGGCCGATTGTGGCGATTGTGTGCAACTTCACGAAGCCGACCAAGGACCAACCCGCCCTGTTGACATTTGATGAGGTGGAAACCCTGTTTCACGAAATGGGCCATGCGACCCACGGGCTGCTGGCCAAGGGGACCTATCCATCACAAACCGGCACCAATGTGTTGTGGGATTTTGTCGAGCTGCCTTCGCAGTTGCAGGAAAACTGGCTTTACGAAGCCGAAACTCTTAATTCCTTTGCTGCGCATTATCAAACGGGAGAAAAAATCCCTGCGGACTTAATCGAAAAACTGCGCAAGGCGCGCAATTTCTTCAAAGCCTGGGGCGGTATGCGGCAGATGAGTTTTTCCATTCTTGATATGTCGTGGCATTTGCAGGATCCGGATCTGATCACCGATATCTTGGCGTTTGAGGATGAAATTCTCAAGGATTGCCGCTTCTTCCCGCGCTATGCCGGACCGGCGTCGCATGCTTTTAACCACATTTTCGCGGGCGGATATTCCGCAGGTTATTATTCCTATAAATGGGCCGAAGTGCTGGATGCCGATACGTTTGAAGCATTTCTGGATGCCGGGCTTTATAATTCTGAACTGGCGCACAAATACCGCAGCGAAATTTTGGAAAAAGGCGGATCGGAACATCCGGCCATCCTCTATCGCAATTTCCGCGGGCGCGACGCCGACCCCGAAGCCCTGCTCCGCCGTGAGGGGTTGGTTTAAAAACTCATTCATGAGTTGGTTGCTTCACAGGATTTTTGCGAATTTTCAATCCCATTTATTATGGAGATGATTTAGGCTGAATGGGTTTTTTAACTACAGAGGCCGCAGAGAGCGGAGAGAGTCTTTCGCCACAGATAGATTTCTCTCTTCTCCCTCAAGCAAAAAAATGAACGCGCAGCGTTCGAAGATCAAGCACTATCAACCGTCGCAACTCATTGAATTTAAAAGGTATTTTCTCTGTTTCCCTCTGCGGGCTCTGTAACTCTGCGGTTTAAAAACTGAGCGCGCAGCCATCACAAAATATATTCGTGAGGACTCAAGGCAAAAAAGATTATGAACAGGTTGTAAGAATATGCCCCATAAGATAAAGCGATCCGGTAATTAGGATTTTGGGGGATGCTGCGGTTGATGCTATCGATGAAGGTCGCGCAGTGTGGGTGGTGAGGATATGAGCTATTGCCGCCGCAGCATTTTCGCGTGGAAAAAGAGGGGGCAAGGCGGCGTGGGTGGTGCGGGTGGAGAGCGCGTTGAGCGCGTTGATTTTTTCCGCCAATTGATCGGCCGTGAAACTCAGCTCCTGTTGCGGAATGGGGATGGTATAAATGGCCGCAGCAAATGGCAACAAATCGGCGACAAATTCCGCCGGTTCCTTGGTCGTGATCATCCCCAAAATCAGGTAAACGGGCGATGGATCTTGGGTGCGCCAGATTTTGAGTTGCTGCGCCAGGACCTCTCCGCAACTATCGTTATGGCCGCCGTCAATCCATAATTCCCAATGGCTTGCGGCCCCGTTTTGCTGCAGCAGATCAACCAATGGCCCGCGCGATAATTTCTGCAATCGCCCCGGCCATCGTGCCTGCCCAATTCCTTGCTCCATATCCCGATGCGGAATAGGAATTCCCGTTTGTTGTGAGAATAATTTCATGGCCAACGCAGATGTGGCGGCATTTCCCCATTGATGCTCCCCCGTCAGATTAGGATAGGGGATGGGCCATAAATCCGCGCTTTCATGCAGCAAAATCCGGTCGGGCAGCGGGTCAAACGACCATTCAAACCCATGCCGCCAAAGTGGCGCGTTACGGTCATGCGCCATGGATTGGATCACATCGAACACTTCTGCATGGCGTTGCGGGGCGACCACAACCGCGCAGTGCGGCTTTATAATCCCGGCCTTTTCCGCCGCAATTTCCGCATACGTCTCTCCCAAAAATTTCGTATGATCGCGTGAAATAACGCTGATAATACTGACAATCGGATTTAAAATGACATTGGTGGCATCTAACCGCCCGCCCATGCCGACTTCGAGTAAGGTTATATCCGCTTTATGCTGCGCAAATAAATAAAACCCCACGGCGGTAATTAATTCAAAGGCGGTGATATCGCGGCCATCATTAATGGTTTCAACTTCCTCAAACGCCTTGATCAAGTCTTGGTCACCAATCTGCGCCCCCCCCACCACAAAACGTTCATTAAACCGCACCAAATGGGGCGATGTCATGACATGGCAGCTGAGCCCCGCCTGTTCGGCCATCGCGCGTGCATAGGCAATAATTGATCCCTTGCCGTTGGTTCCCGCCACATGGATCACGGGCGGAAGCTTCAGGTGCGGATTTCCCAGATCATTCATCAACCTGCGTGTGCGGGTGAGGTCAGGATCAATGCCCTTTGGGTAATAATGCGTGATGCGATCAAGAAGCTCCTTAATCTCAGGATTCGGGTCATAATGATCCGGAAGATTAGCACAGCCGATTCCGCTGCTTCCGCTGCTCATAGCCCTATTCAACCCTTAGCCGCATAGCGTTTTTTGGGCGACGGCTTAGGGAGAACGGCGGGGAGAGCGGTTGGAGAATTAGAGATTTGCAGGCTTTTACTCTTTTTTGTGTCGCGCCCCGTATCCGTCTCTATGTTCCGCACCGTCTTCCACTCTGGGTCCTGTTCCATCAAACTCACCATCTTCACCACCCTTGCCGTCCTATGGTCGCCGTCAAGGTCACCATTCGCGGGAACCAAATTTTTGAGCGATTTTGCCGCCCTTTTGCCCGCGGTCGGGAGCGCGGTCACGTTATTTTTGAGGTGTTTGAGGGAGTTGCTTGACTCTAGGTTATTTTGCCTGCGCCCCGCGTCACGATCCCCGCCGGTTGCAAGGCTGCGTTGCATCAGGAGCGAGAGCAAATTGCCGAGTGTTTGCGGCAAATCCTTACGCGGGCACACAATATCCACCACGCCGTGATCGCGGCAATATTCCGCCGTTTGGAACCCTTCGGGGAGTTGTTCGCGAATGGTTTCTTCAATTACACGTTTGCCCGCAAACCCGATCATACAGCCCGGTTCAGCCAGATGAACATCGCCCAGCATGGCAAAGGACGCACTCACGCCCCCCGTGGTTGGGTCAGTGAGCAAGACAAAATACGGCAAGCCGGCATCCTTCACCATCTGCACCGCGATAATGCTGCGGGGAAGTTGAATGAGGGAGATCATCCCCTCTTGCATCCGCGCCCCGCCTGAGGCCGGAATGGCAAGGAACGCCGCATGATGCTGGACGGCAATCTCCGCCCCGCGTACAATGCCTTCGCCAACAGCGGCCCCCATTGACCCGCCCATAAATTCAAAATTAAAGGCCGCAATCACCACCGGATTACCGCCGATTTTGCCCTCCGCCACAATAATGGCATCTTTTTCCGCCGTTTTGTGCTGCGCATCCTTTAACCGGTCGGTGTATTTCTTTTTATCCTTAAACCGCAGCGGATCAACAGGCACATCGGGTACCTTATGGCGCGTAAACTCACCATTATCAAATAAATGCCGTAACCGCTCCATCACGCCCATTTTCATGTGATATCCGCAATGGCTGCAAACATTCAGGTTTTCATTCAAATCCCGGTGAAACAACATACCTTCGCAGGATGGGCATTTTTGCCATAAATTTTCGGGCACGTCCTTGGCCCCGACAATGGAGCGAATTTTGGGACGAATAAAATTGGTCAGCCAGTTCATAGAAAATCCTTTTGAAAATTCTTTGAGTTTAAAATTGCATCTGGTATTTAAAAATGACACTATAGCGGAAAATGAGGTCGCTTCTCAAGCCGGAAAGATGTCGCCCTCATTCCATATTCATATAAACACATGCCACAGAGTTTAAATTTTCCTTTTATAACATTGAGATAGAGAGTTAAAACACAATGTCCCAACGCTTAAAAAACATTTTTTGTCTCACCCGTTCTCTCACCTGCGCTGTCCTCACGGCGGTGATTTTGATGGGGATTTTGGTGGTTTTGGGCGGATGTTTATCCCCCGCCAAGGCAGCTGCACTCGAAACTTTGGGGAAATTCGGTGACTGGACCGCCTATCAATCGGATGAGGGGGGCAAAAAAATCTGCTTTATGTCGGCTGCGCCCACAAAATCCGAAGGCAAGTACAAAAAACGCGGGCAAATTTATGCCATGGTCACGCACCGACCCGCTGAGAACAGCCGCGATGTGTTTAGTTTTTTGAGCGGCTATAGCTACCAAAGCGGTGCTGAGGTCATTGTCACGATTGACGGTGAAAAATTTGCGCTGGCGGGGGATGGCGAAACCGCCTGGACACCGAGCGATGAGTTGGATCGTAAGCTAACCGCCGCACTTGCGAAAGGGTCCAATTTGATGGTGGAGGGCAGCTCCTCTCGTGGGACCAAAACCAAGGATAGCTTCTCGCTCAAAGGGTCGGGCGATGCCTATGCTGCGATCAATAAAGCCTGTCCCGCCCAATAATCCACCTCTTTAATATAAGTCAAAAATTAAGGCACAAAAATGCAAAAGGTAAAATCATTTCAGGGACTCATCCTGGCGCTTCAAACTTATTGGGCGGCGCAGGGCTGTGTTATTCTACAACCCTATGATATGGAGATGGGGGCGGGAACCTTTAACCCCGCCACCACATTGCGTACTCTCGGCGCGGCGCCATGGAAAACCGCCTATGTCCAGCCCTCGCGCCGGCCCACCGATGGGCGATATGGTGAAAACCCCAATCGTTTGCAAATGCACCATCAATTTCAGGTGATTATAAAACCTTCCCCGCAAAATTCTCAGGAATTATATTTGAACAGCTTGCTGGCGATTGGGATTGACCCTGAACTCCATGATTTGCGCTTTGTTGAGGACGATTGGGAAAGCCCGACTTTGGGGGCCTGGGGGCTGGGGTGGGAGATATGGTGCGACGGCATGGAAATCTCGCAATACACCTATTTCCAACAGGTCGGCGGGATTGATTGCGCGCCGGTGTCGCTGGAACTCACCTATGGGCTTGAACGCTTGGCGATGTATGTGCTCGACATTGATAACGTCTATGATCTGCCCTATAATGATGACGGATTTTCCTATGGCGATGTGTTCCTGAAAAACGAGCAGCAAATGTCGGCCTTTAATTTTGAATATGCGAAAACCGATCAATTATTCCAACAATTCAAATTTGCTGAAGACTCTTGCGCCCTCTTGCTCGAAAAGAAATTGCCGCTGCCGGCCTATGAGCAATGTATGAAGGCCTCGCACACCTTCAATTTGCTGGATTCCCGCGGGGTGATTTCGGCACTCGAACGCCAAAGCTATATTGGCCGTGTGCGCGCGATGGTCAAACAATGCTGCGAAACTTGGTCGGATCAATCCGCCGCATAGGCCGGTTAATTGAGATAACGGATGGGTAGGATCAAATGGGTAAAAAAACATATTCCCTAATTTTTATGCTGTTCGCCGTTATTGTCTGCGCTGGTTTTTTAAATAGTGCAGCGACCGCAGCACAACAAGTCACAACACAACAGGTCGCAACGCAACAACCTGCAAAAGCCAAAAATACCGCGACGCGCCTCACCTACAGTGTTTATGCGGGCGGTGTCTATGTGTTGGCCGCCACATTGGATATTTCCCAAAAATCGGGGTTGTATGGGCTTGATTTACGGGCGCAAACATTCGGGATTTTGGGCAATTTGGCCCCGTGGTCGGGGGAGTTTAAAACACGCGGAGTTTCACAAAAAGCGCCACTTCCACTTACCTATCGCTCGGCCTCACTCTGGAAAGGGGAAACGGAAACCAAGACCTATCGTTATGACGGTGCGGGACATTTTAAATCCTATCAGGTGACCCAATCAAAACTTGACCCCGCAACAAAAAAAACGACAGTGATTGACACGACGCCCGCTAAGATTGACCCGCTCCTCACCCGCAACACCACCGATATTTTATCGGCGGCTTGGGATGTGATGTTGAACTTACCCGGCAGTCAAGAATGCGCGGGAGAGTCACTCATTTTCGATGGTGACCGCAGTTTTACAATAAAATTTCATTCCTCAAAGCCCGATATGCTGGCATTCAGCAAATATAATCTCTATCACGGCTCCACTATTTCATGTCAGGTGGAAATCATCCCGGCCCAGGGAAAATGGCGCAAAAAGCCGCGCGGTTGGCTCTCTATTCAGGAACAAGGGCGGCAAAAAGGTGCGCTCCCCACCATTTGGTTTGCCCCGCTTAAGGGCTCTAATTATTATGTGCCGGTGAAAATTTTAGTGCATACGGACTACGGGCCGCTGATCATGCATTTAAGTGGTGCTGTTACGAAGTGATAACGCCATAGGTGAGATTATCAACAGGTTTTAAACCCGATGGCGACGAAGTAATATCAGATAGGCTCCGTCGCCTCTCCATTTCGCGGGGGCGGAAATGCATTTCAAAATAATCGAAGCATAGGCGGAGTTTTGCAACCATAAAGGCACTTGGCGGCGTAAAACTCCGCCCGGGTGGTGGGCTTCATTCGGCGTTCTGAAGCGTGAATTTTTTTTGGTTTGGCCCTTTCCGGTGATCACCAACAAACAACGGGATCCGCGGGCGATGTGCATCTTCAGGAATTGGTCAAGAGAATGAAAAGCTCTGGCTTCGTTTAAGCCGTGCAAATCAATGCGCCCGTCAATCGCCATCGCGCCCGATTGAAATTTTTCATGGGTTTTGCGATCCAAATCCTTGCCCGTTTTTAAAAAACGCGGATCATTAGTCGCATATTTTTCTAATGTTTGTTCTATCCTTCCGCCCGCACGAATCGGCGTACGGATGTGTTTTTTGGTTTGAAGGGGCGCAAGATGAACACATAGCGACCCACCCAATGTTTTATCGAGTGTGCTGCAAAACAATTCCCAATCCGGGTGGCGGCGCATATTGTCATTATCCAGAGCCATATTTCATCCCACTTTATATCCAAGCCCATAAATATTTTGTCATCCCCGCGATAAGCCGAAGGCTTGTTCATACTGCGGGGATCTGGAATCTTGTGCAGCAAAGCTGCACTCATAATCCGGATCCCCGAACTGCGGTCGGCTTACCTCCCTTGTCGGGGATGACGTTTGTCTACATAATTTTGCACTTAGACCATTTTTCGGATAGATAGAGCCGAAAATAGTCTAACTATTTGTTTTGTCGCATTTTATTACGATAACCGGATTCCACTTAATCGCAAAATACTCCAGCCATATATCCCACTCCATCCACTCTACATCCTACTGGAAATTAAGTATTTTATATTATAAATTATTGTATGATGACTCTATAAGTCTATAAAGGATATTGCGGGGCATTGACCATGAAAATTTTCACTGCGGGGACTATAGTTATGAAGTTTTTTAATATGCTCAGTTTAGTACTAGGGTTATTTTCACTATTGATGGTACTTTCTGCCCCGGTTGCCACGGTTGCTAGGGCGGAGGTCATTGAGGTTGATAAGCAACGTATTTTTGAATTTCCGTCAACGGGTGAGGATGTGGGGTTAACCTTCCTGAAGGTTGCTGGTGTCAAGAATCCTGATTTTTCTGATTTGCTCAAGCGTACCGAAGCCTATAAATCGGTGAGTGTTGAGAAACGGGAGGATGTGTTGAAAGACAATATCGCGCGGGTGAGTGCGAAATATGCGGCCCTCAATCCTGCTGCCGAAGGTCTGTTGATTCGCTTGGCAATTAAGGTGAATTATGTCGATGAGGGGCAGGACGGACTCTCAACGCTGGAGATTCAATACCCGTCCAAGGGGATGACCTATTTCCCCTTTATCTATGCCGGCATGCCGATTGCGGTGATTCCGGATTCGATTGATATGTTCAACAAAATTATCCTTTCTCCTGATGAAAAAAATATTGTTAAGGCTACGATTGATGCGACCTCTGATGCCACGCTCATTCTTGATCTCAAACCGGTTTCGGCTGATGCGCGCACGCCGTTGGTGCTTGATGGGGAAAAGCAATTTCCGCTCCTGTGCCAAATCGGTTATATTGGCATTCATAATCGCAGTGGCGGCCAAGTTTGGGCCTGGGCCACCAAAAAAAGCCTGACAGAACAACGCCGCGATCGTATGATTGAGGATATTAAGCCCAAACAGGGTGAAACGAAGTTTTGAGATTCCGAACGGGTTCTGAGACTTTTTACCTGTATAATTTGCACGCCATAATTCACAAAAGATTGATGACAAATTTTTATGAGCTGCTACACTTGTGCGCATGAGCACGCAAAACAAATTATCTCTGTTCAAAAGAATATTGGCCCCTAAGCGCGTCTATGCCGAAAAAGACCGGTTAGAGGCGTTTTTGGCTGCCTTTCCCGGGGAATATTGCGGCTTTAATCCGGATGGAAGCTTGGCCTATTCATTGGGGTTTTTGACGCTTTTGGGCATCCCGCAGATCAGAAATTTTGAAGATATTCAGCATGCGTTGCGGGCCGGTGATGCGGCGGCACTCGAATCCTGTCTGATACGTTTAAAGGAAAACAGACAGAAATTTATCCTGAAGGTTCAAACGATTAAAGGCGGCAAAATTTTGCGTTTTACCGGTGCCGCGGGCCACGCCTTAAACGGAACGGATTCCTATGAGATTATTTGGGTTGAAGATATCACGGCAACGGAATCCGAGATTGAAAAAAAACGCTCACTCCATCAAAATTTTGAACATGAAATTAAAAAGTTTCACACGCTTTTGGGGGCGATGACCACACCGTTATGGATGTATGATTCCAAGGGTATCATGTTGTGGTGTAACCAAGCCTATGCGCGGCTTCTGGGCAAAACACCCGATGAAGTTTTGGATGAAAAATTGGAAATTGCTTTCTCCGCGCCGAAGAAAAAAAATGCGCATGCTGCGCAGCATTCCGTGCACAAAATGGTGGATATTGCCCTCACCACTGCAACGGTTCAAAGCGAGTATAAATACATCGTCCATGCGGGAAACCGCCATTTGATGAAGGTTGATATTATCCCGATCACGCATTTGGATGTCACAATCGGCCAGGCGATTGACGTGACAAAAGAAGAAGATTTGGAGCGCAGGTCGGAGCGTAATAACGCAGCGCATAAGGAATTATTTGAACAGCTTCACGCGGCCATTGCCATTTTCGAATTTGATCAGCGTTTGGAATTTTATAATTCGGCCTTTGCGCAATTATGGCGGTTGGAGCCAAGTTGGCTGGATACCAAGCCGAAATTGTCGGAACTGATGGAACGTCTGCGGGAAATGCGGCGCCTACCTGAACAGGCCGATTTCCGCAAATTCAAACAAACTTGGCTCGACATGTTTACCGCCACGCAAGGCCCGCATGAGGATATGCTTTATTTGCCCGATGATACGGTGATTCGCTCCAGCTTTATGCCGCATCCTTTGGGTGGTTTGTTGATGATGTTTGAAGATGTCACCAGTAAAATTGAAATGGAGTCGTCTTATAATACGCTGATGGCCATTCAACGCGAAACGCTGGATAATTTGAACGAAGGCGTTGCGGTCTATGGTGAAAATGGGCGGCTGCGGCTATGGAATCCGGCCTATGCGAAGATGTGGGATTTAAACCCCGAAGATTTGCAACACGGCATGCATATCTCGGAAATTATTGATCGCTGTCGCAAATTTTATCAGGATGCTGCCCAAGATACTGACAAGGATACCGAGTGGATCAATCTGCGCCAAAACATGGTCAATGAATTGTTTGAACGGCAGGATAAATTGGGGCAAATCCATCGCAGCGATGGAAAAATTCTGAATTATGCTGCGGTGGCTCTGCCCGATGGCGGGAAAATGGTGACGTTTCATGATGTCACCGATTCGATGCAGGTTGAAACTGTGCTGCGGGATAAAAATTCGGCGTTGGAGGCTGCGGAAAAGCTCAAAATCGATTTTCTGGCCAATGTATCCTATCAATTGCGCACCCCGCTCAATGCCATTATCGGGTTTAATGAGATTTTAGATCAGGAATATTTTGGCCCCCTTAACCCGCGGCAAAAGGAATATACCAAGGGCATGGGGGAGGCCTCTCAACGCCTCCTCAACCTTATCAACGATATTTTGGACCTCTCGAGTTTAGAGGCAGGATATTTCGTTTTGCAATATGATCGGCTGGACATTTACCAAATGCTGCGCAGCATTTTTGATCTCACCCAGGAATGGGCGCGCGGGCAATTGATTGAAATGACATTGGAATGTGACCAGTCCATCGGATTTCTGGAGGCCGATGAACGTCGGTTAAAACAGGCACTCATCAATCTTATTCGCAACGCCATTTCCTATACATCTGCCGCGGGGCGCATTTCCCTCTCGGCCACGCGAACGGAGTCTGATGCGCAATCTTATGTGGAAATCACGGTTAAGGATACGGGCGGCGGCATTGCAGCGGAAGATATTGCGCGCATCCTCAAACCGTTTGAAAAAACCCGCGCGGCTTTGGATGGGGGAGGAGATAACAAAAAAATTGATAAAAAAATTGATGATAAACAATCACATATGATCCCGGAATTACGCAGCGGTGCGGGGTTGGGGCTCACTTTGGTGAAAAATATTATTGACCTTCATAAGGGCGAGTTAAGGGTTGAAAGTGAAGTCGGGGTGGGGAGTAGCTTTACCATTCGCATGCCCCTGATTGCGACGTCCTCTGCTACGCTCACTCCTGCTCTCACTCCTGCGCTAGAGTCTAAAAAAACCAAGGAAAAACCTCCTAAAAAACCGGCTAAAACCGCAGCAAAAAATGCAGAAAAAAGCGCAGCAAAAAGCGGGGCTTTGTAGGTCATGCATATCCACCTGATTTCCGATGCGACGGGCGCTACGCTTCAGGGGTTAACTGAGGCCGCCCTCTCGCAATTCGACTTACCGCAGGTGCAGCAAAAATTATGGCCCCAGGTGCGCAGCGAACGCCAATTGCACAAAATTATTGAGGAGTTAGAGTCCTTTGGCGGCATCGTGTTTTATACTTTGGTCGATGAATATTTGATCAGACAGTTAGAGGAAACATGCCACGCGCTTTCCATCCCCTGCATTGCGGTGATGGCCCCGATTCTGGACGGTTTGGCGCAGTCTTTAAAGCAAATCCCAAAGGGTAAGCCGGGATTGCAACATCAACTCGATGCGTTTTATTTCGCGCGGATGGAGGCCATTGAGTTTGCCATGAGTTTTGATGACGGGCAAAATTTGGACGGTATCGAAACGGCGGATGTTATTTTGGTGGGGGTGTCGCGTACCTCCAAAACTCCGACCTGTATTTACCTGGCGCATCACGGCATTCGCGCCGCCAATATTCCGCTGATTCGCGAAGTTGATTTTCCGACCCATGTGCTGAGCTATCAAAAACCGCTCTTTGTGGGGTTGGTGGAATCGGCGGACCGGTTGTTGGAAATTCGCGCAACCCGCATGAAATCAAAGAACGCAACCTTTCATCATGGCGGCAACACTTACATTGATCCTGAACAGATTGAGCAAGAGGTCCAATGGGCGCGTAAATTCCTGAAATCGCAAAATTGGCCGATTATTGACGTGACCAAACGATCAGTTGAAGAAACCGCCGCTGAGATTATGGTGATTTTGCAAGAACGCAGTTAGGAACCTGCTCAACATCGCATTACTGACCCGATGACACGATCCAGCGCGTAATCTCAACCCCCTCAGTGGCGGCGTTTTTCTTGTCGGTGCGGGTGATTTGCGCCTGAATCAACAATTTTTGATTATGGATGGAACTGGGCGCGACATCGCTATATTTTTGCACCTTCAGGTCATAAAAACTGGCCGTGACGGGAACCTGAACCAACCAGCTATATTTGCCCTCTACCACGCCTTCTTTCGTGACTTGCGGCACCCCGTCGGTGATGGTTTGCATGCGGGTTTGTGAGGATTGCAGCGTGGATAAAATTCCGATTTTATTGAGATAGTCCGTATATTCCTGCCACCCGTAATCGGAAAAGTTGGGCCGCAGGGTTTTGAGTGTCTCATTCCACCCGTCCGCCCGTAATGAGAGTGCGCTAGATACGACATTTCCGCCCCATTCCGCCACCTGAACCGCATTCATGTGCGGTTGATTGATATCAAGGCTATTGGCCAGAAGTGTGTTTTGATCATGACCGTAGAGGTCCATTAATTTTGAAGCTGCCGGCGTGGCAGGGTTTGCTGTGGCGGTTGATCCGCTTTGCTCGGCAAACGGGGCCTGTAAGGTTTTTTCCGGCTTTGGCGCGTTCGGGTCTTCCTTGGGGCCAAACAACACATCAAACATGGATCTGGCTTCGGCGGTCGGTACAGAAACAAATAACAGCCCAAGCAACAGCCCGAGCGCCAACAGCATCAACACTAAATTTTTTCCTATACGGTTTATGATGCGGCGTTTCATGTGATGCTCCCCCCATTGATATTCCCCCTAAGGCGCAATTTTTCGATCAATTCATCGGTTGATGCAACCATCATGCCGCCCGCACGGGGCGGGGGTTCCTGAATTTTTATCAACTTTAATTTCGGGCAAAGATCAACGCCCAATTCCTCCGCCTTTAAAATTGCCAAAGGTTTTTGTCGTGCCTTCATAATATTGGGAAGTGCCGCATAGCGCGGGGTGTTGAGTCGCAAATCCGCACTCACAATCGCCGGCAATGACAATCGCACGCGCTCCGCCCCGCCGTCAATCTCACGCGCAACCTCAATTAGTCCGCCATCCAAACAGGTGAGTTGCGAAGCGTAACTGGCGAGCGGCCAGTTGAGCAAAGCAGAGAGCATCTGCGCGGTTTGATTACTGTCATCATCAATCGCTTGTTTGCCCATGATCACAAGGTCGGGCGATTCTTTCTCAATCATCATTTTCAATAGTTTGGCAACCATCAACGGCTCAATCCCACCCAAATCAATCGGCAAAGCGGTTTCAATCAAAATCCCGCGATCGGCGCCCATCGCCATGGCCGAACGCACCACATCCTGCGCTGCTGCGGGGCCAATGGTGACCACGATAATCTCACTGGCTTTGCCTTGTTCTTTCAATCGTACGGCTTCTTCCACCGCGATTTCATCGAACGGATTGATTGACATTTTGACGTTATTTTGTTCAACGCCGCTGAGGTCCGATTTCACCCGGATTTTGACCGTGTAATCAATCGCGCGTTTAATAGGGACAAGGATTTTCATGGGGAAGCTTTCATGATGTGGATCAAATATCTTTGCCACTAATAGACTCAAAACCATCACTGAAATCAAGTAAAAATAACAAAACTCCACTGGATTCATTTGCATTTTCCCGTTATAACGGCGCATGGATTTGTTGGATAAATTATCGCCGATTGAGGCGCGCTATAGCGAATTGTCTGCGTTGCTCTCCGAAGGGGGGGCAACAGGGGATAAATTTGTCAAATTGACTAAGGAATATGCCGACCTGTCCCCGGTGATTGACACCATCACCGCCTATAAAAAAGCCATCCATGATCAGGCGGATTTAGAGGCCATGCTGGACGACCCCGAAATGGGGGAGATGGCGCGCCAAGAGCTTTATGATCTCAAGGGCCGCATACCCGAACTCGAACATCATATCAAATTGGCCCTCATTCCGCGCGATACGGACGATGCCAAAAACGCGATTCTAGAGGTGCGGGCGGGCACCGGTGGTGATGAAGCTGCGCTGTTTGCCGGCAATTTGCTCAATATGTACCGCGCCTATGCGCTGGAGCGCGGCTGGCGGTTTGAAATTGCTGAGCTGGCCGAAAACGATATTGGCGGCATCAAAGAAGCGGTGGTGGAGATTGCGGGCACGGATGTGTTTTCGCGGCTCAAATATGAATCCGGTGTTCACCGTGTTCAACGTGTGCCGGAAACCGAAGCTTCAGGCCGTGTTCATACCTCTGCCGCCACGGTGGCCGTCCTTCCCGAAGCCGAAGATGTCGATATTGATATTAATGAAAATGATTTACGCATTGATGTATATCGTTCGCGCGGGGCAGGGGGGCAGTCGGTGAACACAACGGATTCGGCGGTGCGCATTACTCATATCCCCACCGGCGTTGTGGTGGCGATGCAGGATGAACGCTCGCAGATAAAAAATCGGATTAAGGCGATGAAGATTTTAAAATCGCGCCTTTATGATCTCAAACGCCAGCAATTGGCCAATGACCGCGCCGCGGACCGCAAATCGCAGGTGGGGAGTGGTGATCGTTCGGAACGCATCCGCACCTATAATTTCCCCCAAAGCCGCGTGACCGATCACCGTATCAATCTCACCCTCTATAAAATCCATGAAATTATGGCGGGTAAGGCGTTGGATGAAATTATTGACGCCCTCACCACCGAAGAACAGGCGGAAAAACTGGCCTCGATGGGCATGGCTTAGAGCCTGTTCCTGGTCTCCCTTTTGGACCCGATCCCCATAAAAAATATATTTCGATACGAAGCGGCAAGTAATTTATTTGATAAATAAAACTTTGCTTTTATAAAAGTTTTTTCAAATTTTTTGGCCCGCAGTAAGATTGCTTTAACAAATTTCCGTCATAACGATCCTCCGCACCGAAATCTTGTGCATTTCTTGATGACACAAAGCGTAAAAGATTGAAACGGTGCCCCAATCGTAATAGTTTAAAGTGTGTAGAAATATGTCCATGATTCTTTCTGATTTATCCTTTCCCGAACCTATTCTCCGCGATCATGATGATGAATTGGCGGGTGATTTGTATGATGAGGGCGATGCCATCGCGCTTGAGGATTTATTGGCGTTGGCCGAAGATCTGACCTATTTCGCCGACCATGACCAAAATTACGGCAAGGGTCGGACCATGTTCGCGTGCGACGAAGATATTTTGGTGTGGGGATTGGCGATTCTCTGCGAAACCCAGATTGGCCGCGCCATGGCCTATGATGCACGATTTGAAGAATGGGCATTGGAAATTGATGATCTTGATCAACCGCATTATATGCTGGATGCCCAATTGCGCATCCTGATTTTGCCGCGTTGCGCTGCGTCCTATGAAACTTTGGCGCGTTCGGCCCATGACCGCAGCCGTTTTTTGCTTGAAATGGCGCGCGGTCTCCGGGCTATCTGGCATTCCATGACGGGTGTTTATGATGACCGTCAATTAAATATTGATGATCAAATTTTATGGGCGCGGCTGCGTCAGGCAGACCAAGATTTGTGCGCACTCAAAATGGCGTGGGAATTGCGCACTCAGGGGCTCACCAATTTCTGGCGGCAACTCATTGCGTCTGAATTGGGGGATATCGCCATTCCCGCGGGGGATATCTGGGCCGAGGAAGCGGATAGGGACGCAGATAGGGACGCAGATAGGCCTGATCGGGATCATGCGATTGAGTGTGATGAAGGCTTAATCGGGGGTGATGCCAAAAATCCTGATGAATTTGGTGCAGCAAAATTATGTGAGAGTTTTTCAGTTCTTGTTCCTCTCTGGCTCAAAAATGTCACGCTCACCAATATGTGCGATCACCATACGCTGGAGGCAATGGACCGGAGATTACAAAAATCACCGCTCGATGTCGGTGGGGAAAAACGACTAAAGGTGCAGCAATTATTTATGCTCTCTGATATTCCCGGGGAGGGAAGTTATTTGGCGCCGATTGCCTATACGTTGCTGTTTAGGCCGGAATTCAGGCAATTGCATGACAAGCTGAATGAATCCTACCTGCAGCAAATTTTGGAAGAGTGCAGCATTCCTCACGCGCTGCCGATTCATTTTAATGATGAAAATTTGAAACGAAAATTTTTCCCCTCGCATCTGGATAAGTGGGTGTGATGGCGGGAACCATGCGCGCAAATGCGCAAGAGACCACAAAAGAGACAATCAACGCACAAGGTGAAAGATGATGGAATGCTGCAGCAATTTGGACTCAGAAAGCTCTTCCTCCTCATCTTTTGCCCAATCCATAACACCGTCCATAACACCGTCCATAACACCGTCCATAACATCGCCCGCGCAATCTTATGAAGAGCCGTTATTGTGGGATTATCCCTCAAGTGAGGGGAGCGGCGTTGACCTTGAGCCGCTCCGTGGTCTTGAAACGCGTGCGGGGCTGCGCACCGGATTGACCGAACGCCAGAATATCGGCCTGCCAAGCCTAAAGGAACCTCAAGTGCTGCGCCATTTTGTGCGGCTTTCCACTCATAATTTTTCGATTGATCACGGGTTTTTTCCGCTCGGCTCTTGCACCATGAAACATAACCCGCGCGTGAATGAAAAAATGGCGCGGCTGAACGGCTTTGCCAATATCCACCCGCTGCAACCCACCTCCACCATTCAGGGGGCCTTGGCCGTGATGGCGGAGCTTCAACGCTGGCTGGGGGAATTGACGGGGCTTCAACATGTGTGTCTCACCCCGGCGGCGGGGGCGCATGGCGAATTGGCGGGCCTGATGACCATTCGGCGTGCGCATGAATTAAACGGCCAACACCAACGCCATATTGTGCTGTGCCCCGATTCGGCGCATGGCACCAATCCGGCCACGGCGACCCTCTGCGGTTATCAAATCCGCACGATTCCAACGCTTGAAAATGGCTGCGTTACGCTTGACAATTTCCGCGCGGCCTTGACTCAAACTGACCCGTTGGGGCGCGATGTGGCGGCGATGATGGTCACTAATCCCAATACATGCGGGTTGTTTGAACGCGAGATTGCCCGCTGCGCCGATGAACTTCACCGCGCGGGCGGCTATTTTTATTGTGACGGAGCCAATTTTAACGCGCTGGTGGGCCGTGTGCGGCCTGCTGATTTCGGTGTGGATGTCATGCATATCAATCTGCATAAAACTTTTTCCACCCCGCATGGCGGCGGCGGGCCAGGCTCCGGCCCCATCTGCGTGGGGGATGCTCTGGCTCCTTTTTTGCCCACCCCGCGTGTGGTCAAAGACGGGGAGGGATGGCGGTTGGAATCTCACGGGGACCGCAGTGAGAATTGCGGCCGTATGAAGGGATTCCACGGCCATTTCGGCATGTTTGTGCGCGCGCTGTGCTATATGCTCTCTCATGGCCGCGACGGCTTGGCGAGTGTGTCGCGTGATGCGGTGTTGAGTGCGAATTACCTCCTGAGCGCGCTAAAAAATGAATTTAACGCGCCCTTTGGCGATCGGCTTTGCATGCATGAATGTGTGTTAAGTGATAAGCTGCAAAAACAAGGCAATCCGCACCCCATCACCACGATTGACATTGCCAAGAGCTTGATTGAAAATGGTATCCACCCGATGACCATCTATTTCCCGTTGGTGGTGGCGGGGGCCATGCTGATTGAACCGACTGAAACCGAATCAAAGGCCACGTTGGATCAGTTTATTGCGGTGATGAAGCGCATCGCGCAGCAAGCCCAATCGGAACAAGCCGCGCAGCTTTGCTCCAACCCGCAAACTGCCTTTCGCACCCGCATTGATGAGGTCGGCGCGGCACGCCGCCCCAAACTGCGCCACAGATTATCAGATTAATTTTCAAAATTTATAATCGTGATATATCAATGACTTAAGTGCAATTTTCCCGTTTTAAAATTTGCGCATGTTTGGCTTTTTTTGATATGATTCTCTTATCATGAAGTTACACCCAAATTACAAAAATCTCCGTCTGTATCTAAAAGGAAAGTCGAGGAAATCCCATGTTAACTCACTGATGAAACGGGCATGGTTTAAGGCCCACCATGCCAAGCTGCCTGCTTTGCGGTCTGCATTCCGCGGGATTGAACGCGCGATTGCCGGCACATTTTCCGGTGCTGTGCTCAGTAAAATATGGATTGATAAGCTGCTGGGCGCACTTAAAAGACGTAAAATTAAGCCCTCAATGGAACTGAGCGGGATTTTCACTTTGGTCGCCAAAAATTTCGCGCCGCAATATGTTTTGGTGCGGCAGCCAACTTAAGAATTTAATCTTCAAGAGAGCAAATTAGGGGTGATCATTGATCACCCCTTTTTTTATTTGCATTTTGTCCTATATAGGCGTATATAGGAATTATAAGCTAAAGCGAGGTTGATCATGGCCATTTTATTTGCAACTCAAACTACCCCAAACAATCCAGGATGGGTTAGCTTATTAGATGGTGCTGCTGTAGGGGCTATGGGTGATGCCGCCAATGATATTGGCGGTGGACAAAATCCTGTTGACTCTTTGATTGCTCGGCGAGAGGCACGTTCTAGGCTTGTAAGAGGCCCTGTAATTAACAATGAAGGAGGTGAGATTGCTGATGATCAGTGGCTTTCCGCTTCTTGGAAAATTGCTTCTGTGGGCAGATTAGGAATTGTGTCGGCTCCTGAAAACAATGGAATCGCTGCGAGACATTTTTCTGAGGCAGTTTATAATAACGATCCACGTTTTGTCTGGGCTAGGCAGGCAGTAGTAGAGATGGTGGCAAGTGCTTTATCTGGTAAGCATCCTACATCTGTTGCTCGAGAAAAAGCCGCGCAACTAGTTAATGGGAGTAGCCGTAGACGCAGAAGAAGAGAACCTGCGGGGGAATTTGTTACTCGATTTGTTGGCGAAGCTCTCCGCTTAGCCGCCTAAACTAAGTCGCTATTCTCCTATTTACAGCCTTGGCAAAAGAGCATAAAACTGACTCCGTCTTGCATGTATCTTAACAAGGATGGACCGTATGACCAATGCCCTTTTAAAAACAATTCCTGAAAATCTTGTGACTCAAGCCGATCTGCCGCGCCGCATGCGGCGGTTGCGCCAGAGTGATGCCATGCGCCGCCTTGTCCGCGAACATTGCCTGAGTACGGATGATTTTATCTATCCGATTTTTGTGGATGAGTCCTTGGATGCGCCGCAGGAAGTGTCCTCCATGCCCGGTGTATTTCGCCAAAGCGAATCGAGTCTTTCAAGCTTGTTGAAACAGGTGGAACAGGCCAAAATCCCCGCAGTGATGTTGTTCGGTGTGTCCAACCATAAGGACCATGAAGGCAGCGATTCTTTCCGTAAGGGCGGTCTGATGGACCGCATGGTCAAACGCGCCAAGGATACATGCCCCGAAATGGTGATTATTGCCGATGCGTGTTTTTGTGAATTTACCGATCACGGCCATTGTGGTCCCCTGAACCTTCATGACCATGATGTCGATAATGACCGCACAATTGAAAATATCGCGCGTCAGGCGGTCATCGCGGCCGAAGCCGGGGCCGATGTGATTGCGCCCTCCGGCATGATGGATGGCCAGGTCGCGGCGATTCGTGCGGCGCTTGATGGTGCCGGGTGCACACGCACTGCCATTTTGGCCTATGCCGCCAAGTATGCCTCGGCCTTTTACGGGCCGTTCCGTGATGCCGCCGGATGTGCGTTGGGTAAGGCTCCTGCGGGGCAATATGCCGGGCCGGCCAACCGTAAAACCTATCAAATGGACCCCGCCAATGCGCTTGAGGCGCTACGCGAAGTGGAATTGGATATTCACGAAGGCGCAGACATGGTCATGGTCAAACCGGGCTTGGCTTACTTGGATATTTTGTATCAAGTCAAACAGAGCTTTGGCATGCCGACCTTTGCCTATAACGTGTCGGGTGAATATTGCATGATCAAGGCTGCGGCGCGTAACGGATGGATTGATGAACAATCCGCGATGATGGAAATGTTGCTGGCGTTCAAACGCGCCGGGGCGGACGGCATCATCACCTATGCCGCGCTCGATGCCGCGCAATATTTGAAAAATCGCGATTAATCTTTTGACGGAATAAACCCGCCATGCTCCACCCTTCCTTGTCTGTTGCGTCATCGCGCGAAGATTTTCGCCAAAAATTCGCGCATGGCGAAAATCAAATTATCTATCACTGGGTGGTGTCGGATTGCGATACGCCGGTGTCGGTTTTCCTGAAATTAAAGGAAAATGAGGACTACGCCTTTTTGCTCGAATCGGTCGAAGGCGGCGAAAAACTTGGCCGTTATACAATTTTGGGGTTTAACCCTGATTTGGTCTGGACATGCGCCGATTACCGCGCGGCCAACACGTCCCCGCTCGATGAATTGCGTGAGATTTTGGCGCGGTCCTCCATCACTCTTCCTGATGAAAATCTGCCGCCCATGGCTTCATCCGGGCTTTTTGGCTATATGGGATATGATATGATTCGGGTGGTGGAAGATATTCCCGATGATAATCCGGATCAATTGGGCATCGAGGATGCGATTTTTATTCGGCCGCGCCTGTTGGTTATTTTTGATAATGTTACCAATAAAATCTGCGTGGTCTGCCCGGTTTATGATCATGACGCGAACCCCCCTCATCATACTACGTCCGCGGACGCTCAGGACGCTGCTATGGGTGGGCAGGGCTGTACGCGTGCGGATGAAATTTATGATCAAACGGTCCATTATCTCTCCACTATCATCAACCGGCTTCATGCGCCCTTGGTGCCAAAGGATTATCAATCGGATTTAACTACACCGCTCAGCCCCGTTTCAAATATGACAATTGATCAATATTTTGCCATGGTTGAAAAGGGCAAGGATTATATCCGCGCGGGCGATATTTTCCAATTTGTGCCATCCCAACGTTTCCAGATTCCATTCGATCTGCCGCCTTTTGAACTTTACCGCAGCCTGCGCCGCCTGAACCCATCGCCGTTTTTATTCTATATTCAATATCCGCATTTTGCATTGGTCGGGTCAAGCCCGGAAATTTTAGTACGCGTACGGGAAGGTGAGGTCACAATTCGCCCGATTGCCGGGACCCGCCCGCGCGGAAAAAACTCAACCGAAGATCAGGAACTGCGTACGGGACTGCTCAATGACCCGAAGGAACTGGCCGAGCATCTGATGCTCCTTGATTTGGGGCGCAATGATGTGGGTAAGGTGAGTGAGATCGGATCGGTCACTGTCACCGAACAATTCGCGGTTGAAAATTATTCACATGTGATGCATATCGTTTCCAACGTCACCGGGCAATTAAATGGGCAATATGATGCGCTCGATGCCCTGATGTCCGGTTTTCCTGCGGGAACGGTGAGCGGCGCACCCAAAATCCGCGCCATGGAAATTATTGATGAATTGGAACCGGTGAAACGCAAATTTTATGGCGGATGCGTGGGGTATTTGGCGGGCAACGGTTCGATTGATACCTGCATTGCGTTGCGCACCTGTGTGGTGAAGGACGGCATTGTCACGATTCAGGCCGGCGGCGGCGTGGTCGCGGATAGTGTCCCACAATATGAATATGATGAAACCGTGAATAAATCAAAGGCCATTTTACGCGCCGCCGAAGATGCCGTTCACATGCACAGGTTCTTAAATAAGGCCTAATCTTTGCTCTAAGACGCCACAAAAAATATGGCCGATCATGATATGCATCTCTTGGATAAGGGCGGTTGAATCCTGACAGGGAACACGTAGGCACATATCGGAAATCGCCGCGACTTTGCCGCCACTCTCTCCTGTTAAAGTGATCACCTTGATGTCATGTGCGCGGGCAGCCTCGATAGCGGCCAGAATATTCGCGCTGTTGCCCGATGTGGTGATCCCGACCAGCATATCCCCCGCGCGGCCCAATGCGCGGACCTGACGCGCAAAGACCTGTTCATATCCGTAATCATTGGCGCAGGCGGTCATCGCCGATGGATCAAGACTGAGGCACAAAGCTGCAATTGGCGCGCGATCCTGACACAATTTCACCGAAAGTTCAGCCGCGATATGCTGGGCATCTGCTGCCGATCCGCCATTGCCGCAAAAGAGAATTTTTCCGCCCGATTGAATGGTGTCCACTGCCATATCCACCCATCGCGCCACTGCGGGGCTAAGCTCCGCCCGCGTATCCTCAAATACCTTGAGATGCCGCGCAGTGTGATCATTCCAATATTCGTCAAAAATCATAGGACTTGCCATTCATCAAATCTTGCAACCCCGTGCGTGACACGGGGTCTTTTATAGCTTTGCAACATCTCGGATGGGCAAAAATTCTTATCATTTTGAACCGATCACAGGGTGCGCGCGGTTATAGGATAATTCGTTCGGATCAAGTTGAAAACCCAATAAAATCTGGTAATCCGATGCTTTTTGCCCGGCGGAGAGCGGAATAGTCTGACGCAAATGTTCAGTTTTCTTCAGCGGCGTTTGTGCATCCTGATAAATCATCGTCATGGCGAAAATATCTTTGGATAAAATTTCCCCCTGTGGGGTGATCACGGTGACGAAGTATGGATAGGTGAAATGCTCCTGCGGGGCGACATCATGCGCGGCGGGACCAAGTTTTCCATCAAAATCCGCAGCAATTTCTACGGTTACACTGGCGGGTGCGGCCGTACACCCGGTCTTAAGGGCAGAAAATTTGGCATTTGAAATGAAATCTTTATCCTGTGGCATAACCGGATTCACATATCGTGAAACCGTGGATAGTTCATCAACAATCTTGACATGTGGGCAGTTGGCATTGGTCATAGCAGCCAGACCGGATGCAGTTCCCGTTTGGCCCGATGATGTTTCCTGCGCTTGTTTGGAACCGGTGAGTTTTTTAAAACTCTGATCAATGGAATTCACCGCCTCGCACCCTGTTAAGGCCAGTGAGGCAAGCATGACCATCCATAATTTTGTGGTAAAGAATCCGTCCAAAAATCCGTTTTGTTTCGACATGATATCACTCAATCTCCCTATTGGCTCCCTATTGGCTCCCTATTGGCTCCCTATTGGCTCCCTATTGGCTCCCTATTGGCTCCCTATTGGCTCCCTATTGGCT
>JAEUKN010000001.1:116595-170466 GCA_016794305.1 Alphaproteobacteria bacterium
GGCTTCAAGCCCATCCTATCGCAATATCCCGCATATTTCCAGCCATAAAAATAGAAGAAATGAGCTCATTCCGTCTTGGGGATGTTAACCAATTTCTCCACCCCCGGATAATCGGTTTTGCCGGTGCCGAGAACGGGAATGGAGTCGAGCACCACGATTTTAGCCGGCACCGCGAGGGCCGGGATGCCTTTTTCAGTTGCGTATTGGCTCATCGCGTCCCGTGTGGCGGCGGATGCAGTGGTGGCGAGGATGAGTTGCTCACCCTTACGCGCATCCTTCGCCGCAATCACCGCATGTTGGGCTTCGGGCCATAGCGCAGAGGCCATATTTTCCGGCGTGGTGAGGGAAACCATTTCGCCCGCAATTTTCGCAAAACGTTTGGCACGGCCCATGATTTTGATATAGCCTTCGGAATCCATCGCTACGATATCGCCCGTGTCGTGCCACCCGTCAACCGGCGGCTGTAACACGCCCGGCTTATCATCCTTATAATATCCCAACATCACATTGGGACCGCGGACCAAAAGCCGCCCGCCCTCTGTAATCCCTTCAACCGGTTCGAGCTTAATTTCAATCCCCGCGAGCGGCCGCCCCACGCTGCCTTCTTTTTGATACATGGGGGAATTGACGGCAATCACCGGCGAAGTTTCCGTCGCGCCATAGCCTTCCAGAATGCGCACGCCGTAACGGTCCATATAGGTTTTGCGCGTGCTTTCCCGCACCTTTTCGGCCCCGGCAAAAATAAAGCGCAGGCCATAGAAATCATAGGGGTTAGCCACGCGCGCATAACCGTTCAAAAACGTATCCGTACCGAATAAAATTGTTGCGTTTGTGCTGTACACCAATTCCGGAATGATGCGGATATGGAGCGGGTTGGGATAAAGAAAGGTCTTGACGCCTGAGAGCACCGGCAGCAAAGTCCCGCCCGTCAAGCCAAAGGAGTGAAACATCGGCAGGCAGTTAAACACAATATCCTGACGATTATAGGACAGGCGCGCGCCCACCTGGGCAATATTGCTCAGCAAATTGGCATGCGATAACACCACCCCCTTGGGTGCGCCTTCGGAGCCGGAGGTAAACAGCACCACCGCAGGGTCATAGGGCGAAACGGATTTTTGCGGCGCGGGTAAAAACGCCCAGAGTTTATGGTGAAATTTTATCTCCCGGGCGATATCTTCGAAATAAATCACCTGACGATTTTCGCCCAATTTTTCGATCAAACTATCCA
Organism: Alphaproteobacteria bacterium; assembly: GCA_016794305.1. Taxonomy (GTDB): domain Bacteria; phylum Pseudomonadota; class Alphaproteobacteria; order Micavibrionales; family Micavibrionaceae; genus UBA1573. The sequence goes on from JAEUKN010000001.1 coordinate 117,824, forward strand.
ACCGCCCCATCGCGATAAATTTGCGCGAGGTCAGGATGGTTTTAATCTCCCCCGTTGTGCAGGCGGATGAGAGTGCCTGCGCCCCCATGGTGAAATTGAGTAACGCCGGCACGATGCCGCGCGATTGCAGGGCAAAAAATGCCACCAACGCCCCCACGCTGTTGGGCAGCAGCACCCCGACATTTTCGCCGCGTTTTAAAAAACCTGCGCAATATTTCCCCAAAACCTTGGCCCGTTTGACGAGCGCGTCATAGGTCACGGGCGCCAAGTTTTGATCCTCGGCAATCCAGTAATCCGGCCCCTGCAGATCGCGGGCCATGATCAGGGAATTCCACAATGTTTCATCAAATCGTGAGGTTGAGAGCATCATATTTTCCATGACGTCATAGAGCTGGCGGCTCGCAGCGGCGCGACGGGCGCGGCCCTTTAAATTTTCGTCGATCTTAAACGCCACCGGCTCCAAAATCGTGATGCGAATTTTGGGCAGATGTTTGAACGGCATTTTATTTTTCAACCGCGCAAAGCGTGTATATTGCGGCCCGTCAATGCGCACCGGGACAATCATCGCATCGCCGCGATCGGCGATTAATCCCGGCCCGTCATAAATTTTCATCAATGATCCGGTGGCGGTCAATCTCCCTTCGGGAAAAATGACGATATGGCGGTCTTCTTCGACTTTGCGGATCAGAGTTTTGATCGAATACGGGTTCATCGGATCAATCGGGAAATTATCCACGAGTTTGAGGAACGGCCGCACCCACCACCATTTGGCGACCTGCGTATTAATCGCAAACATCGGGCGGTCAGGCAGGAACGCCGCGAGCAACGGGGGGTCCAAAAGTGAGACGTGATTGCCCACAATCACCGCGCGTTTTCCGGCCTTGTGAATATTCTCCACCCCCACGACTTCGACGCGGTAGAGCAGCTTAAACACGCCCTGTAAAATGGATTTGAGCAAGAAATCAGGCAGCAATCGGCAGATATAAATCGCCACCAAAAAATTGGCGAACGCAAAAATCAAAAATAATTGCGGAATGCTGCACCCTTTGGCAATTAAAACCCCGGCAAAAACCGCTGAGGCCACCATAAAAAGAGAGTCGGTGATCGAGCTTCCCGCCATGATCTGGGCGCGCGTTTTTTCCTCGGTACGGTCTTGCAAAATCGCGGCCAGCGGCACGACAAACAAACCGCCCAGCACTGCAATAAAAAACACATCCGCCATAATGCGCCAATGAACTGAGCTCCGCACAAATTCGTCAAAGCTCACCAAGCCCACAGCCGGCGCGCGATAAGACATGGCGGAATTGTATAGATCGAGGCTGAGCAAACTCAACCCCAGCGCGGCCAGCGGAACAAAGGTCCCGTTCACCGCCCCGCGCAGAAGACGGTTATTGAGCAATCCGCCAATCCCGATGCCCACCGAAAACAACACGGCAAACAGGGTGAAAACCGTTTCCTCGGCATGGAGGGTGTTTTTCACAAAATTGGGAAATTGCGACAAAAACAAACTGCCCGTAAAGAAAAACCATGATTTTCCGAGCATAGCCAGCACGACATCGCGCCGCTGTGAAAATGCAAACCCCATGACGGTAAAGGTCTCGGCCAGAATATTGCGGTTGATTTTAATCTCCGCCGCCGCCGCATGTCCGGCGGGAATGGCGCGGGCGGCCGCATAGCCCGCCAGCGCACACAAAATTAAGGCCGCCCCCATAAACCATTCGCCATGCGTCAACCCCATAATGACCGCGCCCGCAATCGTGCCCAATAAAATCGCCAAAAATGTGCCGGTATTGAGCAACGCATTGCCGCCGATGAGCTCCTCCCGCTTCAAATATTCGGGCAAAATCGAATATTTACAGGGCCCAAAAAACGCCGAATGCGCCCCCAGGGCAAAGAGGTTGACAAAGCTCAAAACCACCGACCCGCTCAGCAAGGCCGCCGCCCCTAAAACCGCAATCCCGACTTCGGCCAGCTTGATCCATTGGATCACCCTATTTTTGGGATATTTGTCCGCAAGTTGCCCGCCGATGGCCGAGAAAATAAAAAACGGCAGCACAAAAATCCCGGCGGCGGCCGTGGTGAGCATGGCCTGATGATCCGCACTCATGCCGCTTTGGGTGGCGATATGATATAAAATCATGACAATCAAGGCGTTTTTAAACAAATTATCATGAAACGCGCCCAAAAATTGCGTCACGAATAACGGCAAAAATTTGCGCTCACCGAGCAAAAGAAATTGATTAGACATGATGGTCGAACACTCCGTTGCGTAAAAAATAAATCACTTGGCCGGCGACTTTGCGTTGCCACAGCATAAAAGTATGGGTTGATGTCACGATGATGTGATCCTTCATGCCCTCAATTTTGGTGCGCTCCACGCTCACCTTGCCGTCATGGGCCTCTTTGAACACAAAATGGGCGATGGGGTCATGCCAGCGTCCAACGGGGCCGGCGGCGGCCGCAATGACGCCTAAATCATAATATATATCCGGGTGTTGCTGCTCTTGAAAATTGGTGGTGAGCTGCGCCCCCGCCGGGCCGAAAAATCGGTGAAACAATCGATAGGGCAAGAGTAAATCAGCATACTCGCTCCCCCTATTGGGGGTGCCGATCATCACCACCCGCCCCAATTTTTCGCGCGGAATTTGATCTTTGTAATGATGTAAAAATTCCCGAATCAACAGCCCGCCCATCGAATGGCCGATCAAATGAATATGATCATATTCCGCCCATATCGCAGGGGGCAAATGCTGCTCCACCAACCAATGCGCGAGGTCCTGCAAAACAAATTTGGTGGATGGATAGCTAATGCTTTTTGTATCATATCCCGCCTGTTTCAACCGCCGTTCCATCATCCAAAATGTCGACCGATTGAGCGCAATCCCATGCAGTAAAATGACCAAATCTTTTTTTCGTTCACTCATTCATTTCACAATCTTAAAAATTCGGCCGATGATAAAGTTCTCATGTTCATACACACTATCATCAATGCTTTGTCCCCAACATTTTATCCCCAACATTTTGTCATCCCCGCGACAAGCCGAAGGCTTGTTTGTACGGCGGGGATCCGGGGTCTTATGCAGTAAAGCTGCATTCATGGCCCTCACTATAAACCCTCAATCTGGCACCCGGTCATTAAAAAATAATTAAACTTTTAACATTATGATGGTTTTATATAGGCTGAAGGAGGTATGCGACTATGGCTGATTTAACTCTTCAACTCCAAGATTATCGATTAACGACTGCGCATATTCTCTATCACCTTCCCGACCATCCTGCACTGCTGCAATCCTATATTTGGCAAGACTATGACATCGCGCCGCAATATCCGCAACTGCTCAAATTCCTCAAATTCTGGAAACGCGAGATTGAAGGCGGGCTGCATTCGGTCACAGTCGCCAGCTATGAACTCATCACCCCTTCCGACACGCGGTTCTATGACGCCGAAATTACGTTACAGTAAATTTTCATTTACTGTGATGTGAGAGATTCCCTCATATTGCACAGAAATTTTATTGAAATATTATTTTATATGGAATAATATCGTGGGACTTAATGGAGGTCCCAATGAAAAGAGCATATATGCTCGCCATATAACAGGGGACGACGCCATAATGTCAGTGCGGCAAGATAACACTTACCGGTGGCACGTGCCCAAAGCGCGTGACTTCGAGCGGGAAACGAAAAGCAAGAATCCCGTAAGCAGGAATCGGAAGTAACTGTGACGGCAAAACAGTGAATTTGTCCCTCTCTTGTCCAAGCCTGAAGCCTTTCTGTGGGAAGGGAGAGTAAACGGAACCCTGCTCCTTGATTTTCAATCTTGAAAACAAGGAGTTTCGTATGGCGAGACAAGAAGAAAACACAGGCTTTGCATGTGCAAACTGTGGCGAGATGGTATTGGCATTAACGAATGGAAGTTATAGGAACCACTGTCCATTTTGCTTATATTCATTACATGTAGATAATAAACCCGGCGATCGGGAGAATATATGCCGCTCTCTGATGAGGCCGGTATCGCTTATCTATAAGTCTAAAAAAGGGTGGCAGATTCTTCATGAGTGCAAAAAATGCAAGCAAATATCTGTAAATAAAATTGCCGAAATGACAATTCAGCCGGACTGCATAGAGGCACTGGCGCGAATATCATAAATTCTTAATCATTAAAGCCCACTCATCCTCACTCAGGATTTTGATCCCAAGTTCTTGGGCTTTTTTGAGTTTTGATCCGGCGTCGGCTCCGGCGACCAAATAATCAGTTTTGGCGGAGATGCTGCCCGCAACCTTGGCGCCCAATTGTTCGGCGCGGGCCTTGGCCTCATTGCGGGATATCGTGCTGAGCGTCCCCGTAAACACGATGGTTTTTCCCGCGAACACCCCTGTTTGCGGCGCGGGGGGCGCGTGATCATCGATGTGCACATGTTGCAACAAATTGTCGATGATGCGGAGGTTATGCGCCTCGGCAAAAAAATCGATCAAATCCTGGGCAACAGAATGGCCGATATCTGAAATTTCCAGCAATTCCGCATAGGCCGTAGATTCTTGATCCTGTGCGCTTTGCAACGATGTGCGCAGGTCAGAAAAATTGCGGTAATGCGCGGCCAGTTTTTTGGCGGTTGACTCCCCCACCTGCGGAATGCCCAACGCATAAATAAAACGATGCAAACTGATGCTGCGCCGTGCATCAATGGCCGCAAATAAATTTTTGGCCGATAGATCCCCCCACCCGGCGCGTTTGCGTAACGGCGTGATTGAGTGGGCGTCGCGTGCCTCAAGCGTAAAGATTTCCGCCGGGTTGGTGATGAATTGATCCTGATAAAATTCCTCAATAATCTTCGCGCCCAACCCTTCGATATCAAAGCCGAGACGGGAAACGAAATGTTTCAATCGCTCCACCGCTTGTGCGGGGCAACTCAGGCCCCCCGTGCATTTGGTGACAACTTCGTCCGCGTGCCGCACTGCCCTAGCACCGCAAGCCGGGCAATGATCGGGGAAGATGAATTTTGATGAATCGGCGGGGCGTTGGTCCATCACCACCGCCACAATTTGCGGAATGACATCACCCGCGCGTTGCACAATCACATGGTCGCCGATGCGGATATCTTTGCGTTCAATTTCATCGCGGTTATGCAGCGTGGCGCGCCCCACCACCACGCCGCCGACCGTGATTGGCTCCAACTCCGCTACGGGGGTGAGCGCGCCTGTGCGGCCCACCTGAATGGTGATATCCCGCACAATGGTGTGGGCTTGTTGGGCGGCAAATTTATGCGCCACCGCCCATCTGGGTGCTCGCGCGATAAAGCCCAGTCGCACTTGATAATCCAGGCGATTGACCTTATACACCACCCCGTCAATATCATATTTTAAATCGGGGCGGATCGTTTCGACCGTGTGATAATACTCAAAAATTTCTTCTAAATTTCGGCAAAGTTTTCGCGGTTCAGCCTGGGCAAAACCCCATGCGTTCAGGGCCTGATTAATCCCGTCTTGGGTGGCGGCAAATTCGTGTGAATGAAGCCCCAGAGCATAGCCGAAAAATTTGAGCGGACGGGCGGCAGTAATGGCGGCATCCAATTGCCGCACACTGCCCGCGGCGGCATTGCGCGGATTGGCAAAAATTTTTCCGCCCGATTTTTGTTGCGCAGCATTGAGTGCAGCAAAATCCTCACGGTCCATATAAATTTCCCCGCGAATTTCGATTTTGTCAGGGATGGAAAGAGCAGGGCTTGTCCCAGATTTTGTCCCAAGATTTCCCCCCTTGGTATTGCTTAAATTCTGCGGGATTGAGCCAATCGTGCGTACATTTTCGGTGATATCTTCCCCCGTTTCGCCGTCGCCGCGTGTTGCAGCATAAATTAATTCTCCGCCCTCGTAATATAGGCTACAAGAAAGGCCATCAATCTTTGGCTCTGCCAAAATCTCAAGCACTTCTGAGTCCGGGATGGATAAAAAATTGCGCACACGGGTGATAAAATCCGTTACATCTTCATCCGTCATGGCGTTGGTGAGGGAGAGCATCGGCACATGATGCACAATGGTACGAAACCCCTTGGCCGGCTTGCTGCCTACTTTACGCGCTGCCGATTGCGCGGTCATCAGCTCAGGGTGAGCCCGCTCAAACGCTTCAATCTCACGCCGCAGCTCATCATACTGCGCATCGGATAGTAGGGGTGAGTCGTTGGTATAATACGCCTCATCCAGCTCTTCAAGCCGCTTAAGCCGTTCCCGATATTCTTTTGCGACCTTGTCCATTGCGGCGTTCGTACCCGTGGAGGAAAGTTTCAATTTCCTGATCTGATGTTTGCACCAAATTGGCCATGCCGTCGGTTGATTTCAAAACTTGCGTGGCAATGCCGCGTGTTTCTTCCATCGCCCGATCAATGCGATTGACCATATCCACAGTGTTATTAACGCCTTTCATGACATCATGCAAGATGCTTGAAATATCCTGCGTGGCATGCGATTGCTCATTCACCGCACCCATCACTGACGCGCTGGCCACCGAAATCTCCTTGATGGTCTCGCGAATATTCTCAATGGCCGCTACGGCGGAATGGGCCATTTGTTGCATGGCGTTCACGCGTTCGGAAATATCGCCTGTGGCTTCGGCGGTTTTGACGGCCAGGTTTTTCACTTCGGTTGCCACCACGGCAAATCCTTTTCCGCTGTCCCCTGCACGCGCCGCTTCAATCGTGGCGTTGAGTGCGAGCAGATTTGTGCTCTCGGCAATCTTGTTAATCAGCTCGGTAATATTGCTGATCCCTTGCGAGGATTCATTGAGCTTATTAATCATCACCGACATATTTTCCGATTCTTTGACAGCTAAACTAGACACTTCAGCGGAGAGTGTGGATTGGCGTCTGATCTCTTCAATTGAAGACGCAAGCTCTTCCGTGGCACTGGATACGTTTTGAATGCTGCGCGAAACTGTTGCGGCTTTTTCTGCGCCCTTTTGGGCTTCTTCAAACACACGGTTGGAGATCGAATCCAGTTGCTGGGCATTGAGTTTGAGCTGATCAACCGCATGGAATGTCTGACTCGAAATTTTTTGTGTGACACCGACAAACGGGCCGATAATCGAGTCTTTGATATTGCGAGAGAAATAAAGAATCAAGGCAATTGATGCCACCAACACTAATAATCCTGTGGCCATCAACGCATAAACCAATCGTGTCATGGTTTGATGCAGATCGTCTTGATTTTTCTCTAAAATGTCTGAAATTTTATTGATCTCAACAAATATTTTTTCTGCACTTTCATCGGCTTGGTCATCAATTTCCGCCAGCATCGCATCATTATTTTCCGCAGCAATGGCAACGGGCAAATCAATAGAAACTAACTTGTTTAACTTTGCCAACAGGGGATGGATTCGGTCTAGTGAGGCACTTACTTCAGATAGATTATCTTTGCTATGATGTGCAAATTCCCCTTTCAACTTGTCCAAAATCTTTTGGGACGAAGTGATGGATTTTGATATAATTTCAATGCGATCCGGGTGGATAATTTTCTCCTCTTTATCCACAATTGTGTCCATGGCTGCCAGTGTAATCTCATACACATTCACCTTAAACATATTTATTTCATGTAGGGCATCATTGCCCGCCATCGTGTGTTGGGTAGATTGATAAACCAAACCCGAAAAAACCAAAACTCCCCCTGTTAAGAGGGTAAAAAATATAACACCAATCATGGTGATGAGCCTGATTTTCTCATGGACTGATCTTTGTCCTCTTGCACTTTTTTCGCTGCTGAGGGAACTAGCGGAAGAAAGGGGGGAATCGGTGGGAATGTTTTGGGAGTTTGATTGCGAAGAATGGCCTTTGAGAAGCGGAATTTTCATGTTTAAAACCTGAAATTATGGTGAAAATATCAATATCACGCAGAAGACTATAACGCAAAAATTAGCCCCACAATTTCCCGAAATCAATTTCAACTATAGGATGAATTTAATACCGAGGCAACGAAAGAGTGTAGCATAAATGATTATGCCGTGATATGTGTTAACAGATGATTACTTTGATTGATAATTATGATAGTTTTACCTACAACCTCGTGCAATATTTGGGCAAATTGGGGCAAATCGCGCATGTGGTGCGCAATGATGAATGCACAGCAGCAGAGATTTTCGCGGCCCGCCCTCAGGCCATTGTGATTTCCCCGGGCCCCAGCGACCCCGATCATGCAGGGGTATGTTTGGAAGTCATTAAACTCGCCGCGCAATCGAACTTGCCCTTGCTGGGGGTGTGTTTGGGGCATCAGGCGATCGGCCAGGCCTTTGGCGGGGAGGTGATCCGTGCGCCTATCCCCATGCATGGGAAGATTTCCGCCATTACCCATACCAACACGGGGGTTTTTAAAGATATCCCATCACCTTTTAATGTGACGCGCTATCATTCGCTCATTGTGGAGCGTGAGAGCTTGCCTGAGAGTCTTGAGGTCACGGCGGAAACGGCGGATGGGTTGATTATGGGGCTCACGCATCGCACCCACCCTATCCACGGCGTGCAATTCCACCCCGAAAGCATCGCGACCGAACATGGGTTGGCGTTACTCAAGAATTTTCTGGATATTTGTTAGGGTAAAGTTATTACGCACTATGCACTCCTTATCACATCTCCTTGCGCTGCTGAAATCCGGCGAAGATTTTAGCCCTGACCAATTTGAGTCAGGCTTTGCCGACATATTATCGGGTGCCGCATCCCCCGCGCAAATCGGGGCGTTGCTGATGGGCCTGTCAATGCGCGGGGAAAGCGAGCGTGAGATCACCATCGCCGCGCGATTGATCGCGGAGTATGCAGCCCCTATTGCGGCTCCGGCGGGAAGCCTTGATTGCTGCGGCACTGGCGGGGATCACGCCGGATCACTGAATATTTCCACTGCTGTGGCGTTTGTGGTGGCGGGGTGTGGCGTTCCCGTGGCCAAACATGGCAACCGCGCCGCCAGTTCCAAGAGCGGAGCCGCAGATTTACTCGAATATCTGGGGGTTAACCTCTCGCTCACTCCGGCGCAGTGTGAGGCTGCGCTGCGGGAGGTCGGATTTTGCTTTCTAATGGCCCCCCATCATCATCAAATCCTGAAACCGCTGGCTAATATTCGCCGGGAACTGGGGTTTCGGACGATTTTTAATCTGCTCGGACCCTTGCTCAACCCTGCGCAGATTGAGTTTCAATTGGTCGGGGTTTCAGCGCGCGAATTTGTCCTGCCGATGGCGCACAGCCTTAAAAATTTGGGGCGGCGCGCTGCCTGGGTAGTGTATGGGCGAGGTGGGGAGGATGCGCAAAGTCCGGGATTGGATGAGGTGAGCCTCGCCGGGCCAACCTACGGGGCAAAATTGGAAAACGGCCAAATTACGGACTTTGAGCTGCGGGCGGAGGATTTCGCACTCCCCAATTATGAAATCAATGATATTCGCGGGGGTGACGCCGCCTATAATGCCGCAGCCTTTATGGAATTATTGGAGCATCCTGAGACAGCGCAACCCGCCTATCGTGATTTTGTTCTGGCCAATGCGGCCTGTTGCTTGGTCCTGAGCGGTCACAGCCCCGACCTGAAAACCGCAGTCGCGCAAGCCAGCCAATCCCTGACCTCCGGCGCAGCCCATAGGATTTTTATACATTATAAAAATTTCACCAACCAAACCCAATAACCATAAGATTAAAATGTTCGTTGTTTATACCGCAAATGTTTCACATGAAACATTTTGTACTGGGGCCATATTGTTAAATATATATAAATATTAGACAATATATAAATCCTTGTTATTCACGTAAAGAATGGCTGGTTTACACCGCCATCGAATGTTTGGGTTGTGCGGAGTCGAGCGGGGGGAGATATTGGTCAAAGCTGGAGGCGATCACGCGCACAAGCGGCCGCGCGCGGGGTGAAATTGTTAGGACGCCGCTCTCTGATAAGTTTGCCAAACCATCCTCAAGATAAGGCGTGAGGAGAGATTTGAGCGCGTTCAAATCTGCTGCCTCATGGCCGTGGCTTTGCCAAATATGATCCAGATCAGCCGTGAGGTTGCACATCAAATCATCAATAATGGCCTTGCGGGCTTGGTCCTGGCCGTTAAACCGATATCCCTTGGCAATTGGCGGGTTTGATCGGTTGAGGATATGATCTTGATACTCATGATCGGCGGTGGTGTTTTGTGCATAACCTTGGGGGTATTGCGAAATCGCGGACAGCCCGAATCCAATCAACGCATCCGGTGCAACATTAGTGTATCCTTGGAAATTTCGCCGCAATGTTCCGCCCTGTTGCGCCGTGAACATGTCATCCGCTGTTTTGACGAAATGATCAATGCCGACGGGGTGGTAGGAAGCAGACTCCAGCAACTCCGCCGCCGCCACAAATAAATCATATCGTTGCGCGTTATTGGGCAGGGCATCATCCGGAATAAGGCGCATATTTTTCTTTTTCCACGGCACATGCGCATAGCCGTAGAGCGCGAAACGATTGGGCTTGAGGAGGAGCGCATAATCCATTGAACGTGTCATGCTGCGCACCGTTTGATAGGGCAGGCCATAGATAAAATCCAGATTAAAATCCGTGATGCCGTGATCGCGTAATTGCTCAACCGCTTTATACACCACCTCAAACGGTTGGACGCGATTAACGCTTTCCATGACGCGGTCATCAAAATCCTGAACCCCTAGGGAAATGCGGTTAACTCCGCACGCGGCGTAGCTTTGCGCCAGAACCGGATTCATATGGCGCGGGTCAACTTCGACCGCGATTTCGGCGGCCTCATCAATCGCGAAAGCCTCACGCAGCGCGGTCATCAGCAATGTAAAATCCTGCGGCGTGAGCATAGTGGGGGAGCCGCCGCCAAAATGAATATGGCGGACAATGTGATTTTTTTCCGGCCGTTTTTTACCCAGTCGCGCGCCGGTCTGCGCGATCTCACGTTTGAGCAAATGGACATAGTCCTCAACCGGTGCGTAACGCCCTGTAATATGCGTAAAACAGCCGCAATAATGACAGAGTTTCGGGCAAAACGGGATATGAAGATAGAGCGAGAGATTGGAGCCGGGAGCCAAAGACTCCCCCCACGCCATCACCTCATCGCCTGAAAATTGAGGTTGAAAAATCGGCGCGGCGGGGTAGCTCGTGTAACGCGGGACGGGCCGATCATAACTCAAAATGGTTGATTTTAAATCCATAATCTTCACGTCCCTATAGTAAGTTTTATATTTATTCATGTGCAATTTGGTGAGTATAATTCAATATGTTGTGGATAGCACGCACCATATTGCCGCATTAATTATTTCTTCATGGTCGATGTGCTATGCTGCTGAATATTTGCAAGAGTATTGTATTTGCAAGATTATCATGATTATTTGGGTTTCATATTCGGGGACAACATCTATGAAAAAAATTATACGTCAATCGGCTTTGTCGGTTTCATGCTTGGCCATTTTAACATTCGCACCTCCATCCTTTGCGGCGATTGATGCTGCCGGTGCCGAGTCTCTTAAAACCATGTATAAAAATATTGAATCCGGCATCAATATATATTTTACAGGGCGGCAGGAACTGAAATCCGTTGGGGACCTGTCGGTCACGCCGAAGGATTATTATTATGAAGTGGTCACGCCCTATTACTACCTTCAACTTGATACGCATTCTGTTCTGGATATAGGTAAAATTGCCATAAACGTCATTCCAGATGAAAATGGTGAAGATTATAAAATTTCTTATTCTCTTCCTCCGACCATGACTTTTAAATCTGATGGCAAGGCCCTTGGGACATTGACGATTGGAACTCAAAAAACCAATGTCATTTGGAACGATAAATTAAAATTCGCGACATTTTATGATCAAAGCTTTGAAGATTTCGCCCTTAAGGCCGATAACCAAACCTTGGCCAGCTTGAAAAAAATCACCGGCATGCGCAGCTTGAAAACTGATGGGCCGAAGGGGAAACTCAACGGGGAAACGCATTTCTCCTTTCAGGACTTTTCCGCCGGAACGAATAATGCTGTGTCGGTAAAAATTGCGCAGGCGGATATCAGCAGTGTCAGCAAAAATTTGGATATGGCAAAAATTTTAGATCTTCAAGCCAAGGTCGAGGAGTTTAAAAAGTCCGGACAATGGAAAAAACTTAATGCTGAGCCGGCGGATCCGCAGGCTGTAAAAGAATATCTTGAAATATTAGTCACGATTTTTGAAGGGGATATGGGCGAAGCTCAGGGGGATATGAAATTTAAAAATATTGTGCTTAAAGAAAAAGCCAAAAGCCCCGTTGATACGGCCGGAGCAGCGCAAGCAACCGGTGAAACATCGGCAAACCCTTCACCAAATCCTTCATCAGTTGAAATTGGCGAGCTTACATTGGGTGGCGGGGTCTCCTCGCAGGGTCATAATAAAAACAAGATTGACTTGAGGGTTGGGGTTGCAGGAGTCAAAATTGACGGCATTGATCCCGCTTCCCAAGATATACCCAAAGAATTGCAGGCGTTTTTGCCGCAAAAATTCACGTTTAATGTCGGGCTTGAGAATTTTCCCTATAGTGATTTCCTGAAAATAATTCCTGAGCAAGTGTTGCATCAAACGCAAACCCAGGCAGCCTTGGCCAATGGGGCGGAGGTCCCGTCACATAGATTATCACCGGCTGATCAGGAACAATTTAAGGCCCTGTTGGTGAGTTCCGGAGCTAAAATTACCAATCAATTAGTGGTCGAAAATGGCATGTATAAAGTGGATGGCAAAGGCATGAGCCAGTTTATCAGCGGCCCCATTCCGATTAAAACTGATCAGGATTTCACAGTAACCGGACTGGATAAGGTGTTGGCTGAAATGAATAAATTGGCGGCCACATATCCTCAGGTGCAACAGGCATTGGGCGGCATCACCATGATGCAAATGATGGGCCAGGCCGACCCGGCACATCCGGATGTTCGCCGTTATCATTTCATCACCGATGAAAATGGCAAAGCCACCCTCAATGGCTCCGACCTTTCATCCCTTATGGGCGGAAGGCACTAAAAATTTCCTTGATCGTCGGTTCCTGCGTGGGTATAGATGGTCATGGAACGCTCGGTTATTGTTGAAAATCTCAATAAATCATTCAAGGTCAAGAAAAAATCAGGGTTTTTGAAAACACTGTTTACGCCCGAATACCGTCAATTACAGGCGGTGGACGGGATATCCTTTCACCTCAATCAGGGGGAGCGTGTGGCCTTTGTTGGGCCGAACGGGGCGGGAAAATCCACCACCATTAAGATTTTATCGGGCATTTTATTTCCCGATGACGGCCATGTGCAAATTGACGGTTTTGTGCCGTGGATTGATCGCCGCAAAATGGCCTATCGCATTGGCACGGTGTTTGGGCAACGGTCGCAACTCTGGTATCATCTGCCGGCGCGGGATACGTTTGAATTACTCTCTTATGCCTATGAAATGTCGCGGGCGGATTTTGCGGCGCGCATGCGCTATCTGACCGGTGCCTTTGCCGCCGAAGAAATCATCGAAAAACCGGTGCGCCAGCTCTCGCTCGGTGAGCGCATGAGGTGCGAGATCATCGCGAGTTTGCTTCATCGTCCACGCATTTTGTTTTTGGATGAACCGACCGTGGGGCTTGATGTGGTGTCAAAAGGTGTGATCCGCGATTTGATCAAACAAACATCCGAGCAAGACGGCACTACGGTTCTCCTGACCTCTCACGACACGGGAGATATGGAGCGGGTTTGCGACCGGGTAATTGTGATTGACCACGGCCATTTGGTGACGGACCGCCCGGTGAAGGAGCTACGTTCAGGCTTTATCCGCCAAAAGGTGATGGCCCTGACCATGAAGGCCGAACATATTGATTTTTCAATGAGAAATGCAGCCATAGCGGGCGCGGAGGGGGTGAACGGGCGTGCGGTCGAGGTGATGGAAACCCAGCCATATTTCCTCAAATTAAAAATTGATACATCGCAAATTTTGGTGGAAACAGTGTTGCAACATGTGATGACTCAGACCTCGCTCACCGATATCACGATTGAGGATCCGCCGATGGAGGATATTATCACCTCAATCTACGCCCAAAATAAAGCTGTGCGCCCGACAGGCGCCTCTGGTTCCCCTTCACCGCAGGATACCGCCTTGTTATAAGATGTGTCATAGAATGTGATCGCCGATGATAAAATATTTTCATTTTGCACGCGTGGCCTTTGCGGATCATCTTCGGAATACCAGCCGAATCAGCTCCCGATTGTTACTCTTTATGATATGGGCATGGCTCATGGCGCGGTTGTGGGAATTGATTATGGCGAGCGGCCATGTCCATGACTCGCTCCCTATCATTGACCTTAGTTGGTATATCGGACTGGCAGAATTAAACATATTTATATCGCCCCGCATTTTTGTGGTGATTGAGGATGATGTGCGCTCAGGCAATGTGGCCTATTTTCTCAATCGTCCCATGCCCTATTTATGGATGCGATTTGCCGAAGGCATGGGCGCGATGCTGGCAAATTTCGTGATTTATACGCTGGTGGGCTTGCCCTATCTCTATTTTTTATATGGCGGATTTCCAACACTGGGCGGATGGGTTTTATTCCCCGTGATGGGGTTTGTATTGGTGGGGGCTGCCCTCCACTTATTATTCCAAATGTTTTGCGGACTCTTAACTTTTTGGTCGAACGATGCCATAGTGGTTTATTATGCTTATCAAAAATTATTCTTCTCACTGGGCGGCGTGTATATACCGATGACGCTCTACCCCGCGATTTTTTATCCTGATCTTTTGAAGTTTTTGCCGTTTGCTTCGCTGACCGGCAACGGAGTTTCCCTTATTCTGCAATATTCTGACGCTCTCGTGATAGAATATGCAGCTCTGCAATTGCTTTGGATTGGTCTGGCCGCTTGGGGGCTGAGCCGCCTTTACCGCACATGTTTGAAAAAGGTTGAAATCAATGGCGGCTGAGTTACGATATTTTTGGGCATTATTATGTATGTCGTTCAAATCGCTCGCGGCGCAACGCAGTGCGTTGATTGTGCGCGCTTGCCTTGCTTTGGTTAATCACTGCGCTTACTTCCCGGTATGGTATATTATTTTCTCGCTTTCGCCCGATATTATGGGGTGGACCATGCAACATGCCCTGTTTACCTATGGATTATGTATTGTCAGTTTAGGTACGGTATCGTTGATAGCCTTTGGACTGAGGACCATTCCCGAACAAATTGACCATGGCGAATTTGATGCTTATTTAACTTTGCCGCGTCCTGTTCTCATTTCCGCCGCCCTGAGCAGCCCCAAAAACTCGGGATTGGGTGAAATTATTCTGGGTCTGGGACTCCTTATTTTCTGCCATATCCATTATGGGTCTTCCTTGCTGTTTTTGCCGTTATTGATCATCATCGGATGTGTGATCTTTGCCTCGAGCGTATTGTTTTTTGCGACAATCGGTTTTTGGATCAAGCAATTTTATGGGTCGGCGGATGAGATGTATTTTAATTTCAACCTTCTTGCTAACCGTCCTGCGCCGATTTTTACCGGGGCGCTCCAATTTATCGCACTGACCTTTGTTCCTGTCAGCTTAATGGCGCGAGTTTCAGTGGACTATGTGATGACCCATCACCTTATCCTCTTAGTCTATGCGGTGATCGGGGCCGTAGCCTATGCGTTCATTGCCGTCTCATTTTTTCATATTGGATTGCGGCGCTATGAGTCCGGGAGCCGCTTCGGGGTGCGCGGGTGATTGCCGCAAAATAAATGCGGGATAAGTCGCGGCCGCACGATTGCGTCCCTCTTGACTTTCATATAAACTGCCCTCAAGCATTTAGAAATTTTCTTTTGAAATAAGCCCTGAAAAGTTTGGCGGATATGTCTGAACAACACAAAACGGAACAGAAAAAAATCCTGGTGGTCGAAGATAACGACTTTGTGCGTATGCAGTTGGTCAGATATTTGAATGAAGCCGGATATGAAGTGGTAGAGGCCGTGGACGGCGCATCGGGGCTGGAGCAATTGAATGCTCAAATCTCTCTGGTGGTTCTGGATGTGCGTATGGCACCGATGGACGGGTTTGAGTTTATTAAGGCCATTCGCGGACGTAACGCCGATATTCCGCTGATTATGGTCACGGGCGACCAAAATCCGGATTTATTGAATGAGGCGAGTAAGTGGAATGTGAGCGCGGTTTTGATGAAACCGGTTCACAAAGACCGTTTGCTCAAAATGGTGGATCGTGCCATGGAAAAATTGCGCAAATCATCGTAATATGGGGCGCACAATTTGGGGTGCAAATTATAGGAATTCGCGGGGGATCTGGGGAATGTTGAAAAACGCAGACATATACACTGCCTTTGCAAGTGGAAATTTTGTAGGCAGAGAAAAAAATCGCAGCCGGGTCGGCTGGGCGAAACGCACAGCTTTGCTCAGTGCGGCTGCGGTCTTTTTGCTCAGCGGGTGCGCCGATACGGTGACGCCGAAATCCCGCAATGTGTCCATTCCGTCACCCAAGGCCGCAGAAGAACGGCGCAAGGGGCTGAATGAAAATGGCGATTCGGTGATTTACCTCCCGCTTGGTGATGATGTGCTGATGCCGCAAACGGAAGCGAGCGAGCCGCTGCCCGCCAAAATTGTCGGCCCGTTTGAACTGCGCGGGGAAACTTTGGGCGGTGCGTTGCAACTGGTGCTCGATGGGACAAATATTCCCGTGGCGTTCGAATCGGATGAAAGTTTGAGCAAAACCATCACCATGACCAATCTGCGCGGGCCGCTCGATACGGTGGTGCATGAAATTTGCGCACTGGGGAATATGTATTGTTCCTATCAAAACGGGATTTTGGTGGTAAAAGATTCTCAGGTTTTTACCGTTTCCATTCCCCCGATTGTTGCCGCCGATAGCATGGCGGGTTTGCTCACCAATATTTCCAACGCGATCGGCAGTATTACCGGCAGCGCCCCGATCACTGACCCCAGTACGCGCACAATTGTTTATCGCGCAAGTCAACGAACGGCGGAATTGGCAGAACGGTATTTTCAGCGTCTGCGGTCCAGTACGGCGCTGGTGGTGTTTGAAACCTACATCTGGGAGGTGTCGCTGGATTCAGGAAATACCACGGGAATTAGGTGGCAATTGCTGGATAGTGACAATGGCTTTAACTATGGCATTAATATTTCCGGTGCGGCTGATACCAATGTCGGCACACCCATCAGTATTGGTTTACCAACAACGGGTGCAGTGGATTTTGATGTAGGCGATGTATTGCAATTTATTTCCGCCTATGGTGCGGTCAAAACCGTCTCACAGCCGCAAATTACGGTTCTCTCTGGCTCGACCGCCAAATTGCGGGTGGCCGATACACGCAATTATGTGGCTTCACTCTCCCGTACTGTGACAGATGGCGGCACTACGACTGTATCCACAACGACTGATTCGGTCGATAGCGGTTTTACGCTCAATATCGGCTCGAATTGGGATAATTCGACTGTGTATGGCAATATTGATATTTTGCTGCAACAAGTGCGCCGCATTGACACGTTTGACGAAAATCCCGATGCGGTAGTGCAATTGCCGCAAACCACGGAACGTGAGCTTTCGACCCAGGTTCGCATTCGCCCCGGTGACTTACTCTTGATTGCCGGCTTGGTGCGCGAAACCGATAATCTGGATAAAGAGGGAGTGGGCATTAGTCAACCTAGCTTGCCGTTTTCACGTTCGGCTAAAAGCTCGAATTCTGAACTGGTGTTCTTACTGCGTCCGCGCGTGGTGGTGTTTACGCCGGGCGGTGTGCAGACTCCCGTGGCTGGCCCGACTTATCAAAATCAATATGGTGGCCAGTATGGAGGACAATATCAGCACTCATCGCCATCTACGGCACCACAAGCGGCGTTGGAGGATGGTTTGAATCCTTCAGCCGGATGGGCACCCCCGGTTTCACAGGTGCCGAACACCCCGCCGATGGTGGAGATTGCGCCGCTCAGTCAATATGGACAAAAAACCTATACCACGACCTATACGGCGCCTGCGACACCAACCACCCCTACGGCACCGCCGCAAATCGCTCGCGCCCAAAATTATGACCTCCGTTACAATAGTCAGGCTGGCACCGTCACAAGGGCGATAGAGGAAGCCAGAGCAAATGCCGGTCAAAAGAGTGGGGGGACTACGGCGCAGGGGGCTGCGCGCTCTGACTCTTTAATGCCCCCAACTGTTATTACCCCCGCCAATAGTGTCGTAAATACTGCCCTAAGCTCGGGGCAGCCAAACCCGCCCAAGTCCATCCCCATCCCAATCCCTATCTATGATGCGCCCAATTATGCCTCAAACTATACGCAAAATGCGCAAAGCGGATATCAGGGGGGCTATCAAGCGGGATATGAAGCTCAGAGGCAAGCAATGGACATAGCGCCGCCGCTCCATATTTATCCCAATGATCATCCAGCCATTGAAATTTCGATGCCGGATGAACTCCCCGCGCGATAGAGAATAATGAGGTGAGGATCATGAACAGGTTTTTAAGATTTATCTCTTCCTCTTTTATGATCGGTGCCATAATCGGCACGATGAGTTTTGGGCTTTTATTAAGCCCTGATCAGCCTGTTTTTGCCAATGCGCTGGGTGATCCTGTCGCCCGCGGAGGGGGTGCGGCTGCGGGAGACGGACTAAAAGCGGTGGAGTCAGAGGTAAAGGCAGGGGAGATCACTGTCGGATCGTCCTCCCAAATCGTGGTGAAATTTCGTAATGAGTCCGCTAAGGATGTTATGGTCGGGCCGGTTAATTTATATCCATCCTCCACGGTCAATGCCGAAGTCGGCCTGAATGAATGCGGCGGTAAAACTGCCTTGGCTTCGGGGGCCGAATGCGCCGTGGTGGTGTTGGTGAAGGGGCTCAAAACCGGCAATTGGCGGGTGGAGATGTTATTGCGCCATGACGGTCGGTCGCGCATTGTTACGGCCTCACTCACCGGAACGGTGGAGCAAAGTGAGGATAAGGATTTGTTGGTGAGTGATGTGGAGGCCATCCCGACTGAATTGGATTTCGGGACGCTGGAATCCAATCGCCCCTTGGTGAAATCGGTGATCTTTCGCAATGTGACCTCGGTGCCGATCAATATTTCCAAGGTGGGGGTAGAGGCATCGGACCAATCCGGCTATACGCTTTCAACCGATTGTAAGGAACTGAAAGTGGGGGAAGCCTGTATCGCCACCATTACGTGGGCACCGGCGTCGAAGGGGCAATCTGACGGGGTGCTGATTGTCCAGCATGACGGCCCGACCAAGGTCGCGAGCGTGAATTTAAAAGGTTCCTACGACCCGCCCGATGTCGAAAAGGCCAAAATGTTCCCTGAGGCCGTCCCCGGCGCTGGGCTTTTAGTGTCGTCGCAAGAGGAAATGGATTTCGGCGATATCACCAACGAAGCCTCAATGACCATGTCATTGGTCAATGTCGGGGATGCGCCCATTCACCTGAAAGACATTAGCCTCGCCAGTTCGGATAAGGGCTTAAGCATTGCGCATACCGGGTGCATGAGTAATACGGAATTACAACCGATCGAAGCCTGCCCCCTCACGGTGCAATGGTCGCCGGTGCGGGCGGGTGAATTGATTGAGGATATACGCATTCGTCATGACGGGGCGCGCGGCGTGCTGGTGGTACCGGTGCGTGGTAAGGCCGATATGGCGGTGAATAAGGATACTCAGGCGGTGATGCTCTCCGATCTCGGCATCCCTGAGATTAAACCGCTCGATAAAAAACAGGCGTTGGAGGGGTTTGTGATTACCTCTCACTCCTCCAATAAGGCCATTATCAACGGTCCCGGCGGGTCGCGGGTGATTAGCAATGCCCAAAGCGTAGTATTGGGCGGGGTCGAATGGATGCCGCAAATCACCGATACGGGCATTGAATTTATGAATGGAAAGGACCGCGTGCGGTTGCTGTTTGATCGCTCTCTCTCCTCGCTTTCACGCACCGTGAGTGCGAGCTCATCCGCAAAATCAACGAGCTCATCCTCATCCGCAGCCCCAACTAGCGGCACCCCCGCTAGTCCTCCATCTTCCGCAGCGAATTAGAGCATTTTGCAATTCAGCGGAAGCCGGTTAATCGCAAAAAATTCAACAAAACAAGTAGTTAGGACGTTTTTTTAAGTCTATGTAACCGAAAAATGGTCTAGCATAAAATGAATGTCTCTGATCTTTGAGTCATTGAAACTTATGGCGGAGGGGTATATGATTGCCGATGTTTGTAAAGACGTGGGATTTGACGATTACACTAGTTTTTATAGACAATTTGTATCTACTCTTGGGGGCTCCCCCGTTGAATTCAAGAAACCTTCTGTTGGTAAAGCTGCATAGTTTGGAAGTTTATGCCTAAAAAAATCCTATTTTTTGCCGAATATATTACGCTTTCGCATCCGGGGCGATGCTTTGTTTTGGCTGATTTGCTCAAAGAGAGTGGCTATGAACTGGCGATTGCGGTTTCACCCAAAGTTTCAAAACTCATCCCGCCGATTTTTTCACGAATATTTGATTTGACCTCGATCCCCGGTGAGGTTTTCCTCAATCGTGTGTCGAAAGGCCAGCTTCCCTACACCGATGCGGAATTGGACGCCTATGTGCGGGAAGAGGCGCAGATTCTTGCAGATTATAAACCTGACCTGATTATCAGTGATTTCCGGCTCTCGCTTGGGGTGAGTGCGCGATTGGCCCATGTCCCGTATGTAAATATTGCCAGCGTGTATTGGAAGCCGGAGACACATAAGAAATATATTGTACCTGACCTTTTTCCGTTAACCAGCCTGTTTCCAATTCCACTGGCACAGGCTTTGTTCGATGTGTTTGCGCCTATGGCGTTTCAGAAATATTGCCGCCTGTTTAATGATTTCAGGGCGTGCCACGGCTTGGCTCCGTTAGGCAATGATATCGCCCATGTTTATACCGAAGGTGATTATATCATTTATGATGATGTGTTTGGCTTTCGGGCAAGTCCACAGCCCGATGGAGCAACGCGTGAGTTCCATTTGGGTCCTTTGAATTGGGCGTTGCGCGGGGATTTGCCGGATTGGTGGGGGAAACTGCCTCAGGATCGTCCCAAAATTTTAATCTCTGTCGGGTCCTCGGGTTCGCCTAAAAGTTTTAATCATCTGGTCAAGGCTTTGGAACATCGGCGCGAGACACTGATTATCATCACCGCCAAGAATAATATTCGCGACTCATTATCGCCCAACATTGTGTTTGCCGATTATTTACCGATGAAAGACGCCATGCAGCACTGCGACCTTTTCGTGGGAAATGGCGGCATCAGCAGCTATTTGGCGTTAGAGGCCGGAATCCCCGCCATCGGCATTCCGCACATACTGGATCAGTATCTATGTTGTGAACATTTGAGCTCTACCGGAGCCTGTGAGATGATTCGCGGTGATCGTGTTCGGTCGCGTGAGTTAAATGGATTGATTGATCGGATGTTGGCGCAGCCTTCTTATCGACTGGCGGCCAAAAAAATGGCCGAAAAAATCGGCCATTCTGATCTTGCGAACAATTTTTCCGGGATCATTACGAGAATTTTGGCGTAGCCAAAATCTCCCATTTTTACTCTTGATCTTCCTCGTCCACCAATTTGGTAAGCTCTTCAATTGTGACAGCTTTTTCTTCAGTTTTGAGCTGAGAGAGAATATAGCGCACGACTTTTTCCTCATAGAGTGGCGCGCGAATCATATCAACCAGTTTCTGGTTTTTCTGCAACATGTTGAAAATTTGATTCATATCGCCGCCCGTGAAATGGCCGAAGCGATTGTAAACTTCGCGCACCAATTCATTTCTGGTCACTTCGATATTGTTGCGCCGTCCGATTTCCGCCAAAATCAGTCCAAGACGTACGCGACGCTGCGCAATGGGGCGGAGCTCTTCACGATCCGCATCCGATATTTCAGCCCCTTCACGCTTTTTCTCTTCTTCCATTTGTTTGGTAATGGTTTGGTATTCGGCCTCAACCATGCTGGCGGGCAAGTCAAATTGATGTTTTTCATTCAAAATATCAAACAGAACACGTTTCATGCGCAAATAGCTGAGTTCATTATATTCTTTTTGCACGCTCTCTCTTGCCGAGTTTTGCATTGCTTCATAAGTCTCAAAGCCCATTTTTTCGGCCAGAGCCTCTCCGGTTAGAGATTCTGAAGGCTGACGAAGCTCCTTAATATCCGCATGGAATAGGGCACCTTTCCCGGCCAATTCCTTGGCGTGATACTCTTCCGGGAATGTTACATCAATATGCACATGTTCGCCGACTTTGTGGCCGATTAATTGTTCTTCAAATCCCGGAATCATACGGCCTTTGCCGATTTCAACATGCATGTCATCGCCGCTCATCCCCGGCATTTCAACGCCGTCCTTGGTTTGGCCGTGGAAATCAATCACGCAAATATCACCTGTTTGTGCGCCGCGATCCTCACTCACCACTTCAGTATCGCGTTGATATTCGCCGGCGCGCTCGATCATGTACTCAATGGCCTTTTCATCGGGGGTTGCGATCGGTTTTTCAATCGAAACTGTGCTGAGATCCATCGGCTCCACATTCGGCAAAATCTCAAGCTTCATTTTATAGGACAAATCCTTGGTTTCATCGAGTGTGGCGGAGTCACCCAATTCAATTTGCGGCTGATTCGCGGCACGGAAATTATGTTGTTGCATGACTTGCGAGATGCTCTCTTGCAAAGCCTTATCAATCACCTCGCCCAAAATGGCCATACCATGTTGTTTTTTAACCAAGGCCAGCGGCACTTTGCCCTTACGAAACCCGTCCATCCGAATATTTTTGCTGTAATTAACCAATTCCGCATCCATTTTTTTCTGAATGGTTGCGGCGGGAATCACCACTTCCAGCTCACGATTGAGACCATCTTCCTTCAGCACAGATATTTGCATTTCCATTCACTTTCAACAACGTTAGAATTGGTTAACCTGATCAATCCAAATCGGTGGTGCGGGTGAAGGGACTTGAACCCCCACGTCCGAAGACACCAGAACCTAAATCTGGCGCGTCTGCCATTTCGCCACACCCGCATCCGTTTTGGTTTTGATCTTAAGCGGCTTTTTTATCGCCTTAAGCAGCGTTTGTCCATAGTTTTTTAATGGCTATTCAAGGGAATTTGACGGCATCACCATATCAAAAAATCACGCAGATGCATTTTTTTATATAAAAATAGCTTTTTTTTCATTATAATGAGATAATATGATTATGAAATCGCCTAGATCCTCTGGAGGCATGGCGAGGGACATGGCAGAGTACAAGGGCTGATGACAGGAACAAAGTGACCAATGGAAAAAAACTTAGCTGCCGACACACCTAAAACCCGCCCGATTGTCGTGGATGGCAAGACCTATATGATCCCGCCGGATGCGCTCGTGCTGCCCAGTGTCGTGAGCGGCGATCGGAGTGCCGAGCTTTTGGTTAATGAAGAGGGCCAAGCCATGGTCCTATACGATCAGCCGCTGCCGATTTTTGTCGATTGGGTGGAATATGATGTGGATCTGTCGTTATTAACTTTTGTGTCCTATAGCGGTGAGATTATGGGGCTCGGCATGAAAATCCATAAACCTTTCCGCCCGTGTTTGAGCCAATCCAAGCAAATTATGCTGATTTACATGGAAAATGGCGAACAGGTTGGCTCATTCTACCCCGCTAAAGTAATCGTGCGCGATGTGGGGATGTGATAAGAGATAACGTAATATAATAGTGAGGGATTAAAATGGCAGGTAAAGTTACAGATTCAAATGAAATACGTTTGAGAGCAGCCCTTGATAGATGGCATAATATTCATCCAGGTTCGGGAAATTCTCAAAAATCCTCAATAGAGCTAGAAGAGCAAATAAAAGCGCATCCGAATATTCAAAAATTTCTTAATAGCTTAGAAAAAGGCAATCTCATTAACCCGGCCGTTGCTGATGCTTTGGTTGCAAAATGGAAAAGCGACCCACAGTTTTTAGATAATCTTGATAATAATCTCGGGAAAGAAGGCGTTGCGGACCAGTTAAGGCAGGCAATGGGAGACCCTAAGAATACGCAAGCTCTCATCGCCGTTATAAATGCTGTTGGACAAGAAGTTCCCCCGGCTCCCGCTCCTGCTCCTGCTGCGGGAGTATCACAGCCTAATCCAGGTGCTTCGCCGCCTGCGGCAGCTCCCGCGCCTGCCGCAGGGAGGACTGCGAGTTCCACAGCCCCCGCCGGTGGTCAACAGGCACCTCCACCTACTGCACCGCCGCCAGCTGGGGGACATGCGGCCGGCGGGCAGTCCGCAGGTGCTTCTGGCGGAGGAGGAAGCCATGGGACGGGGGCTCCTCAATCCGCCGCAGGTGGTGGAGGGCAAGAAAATTTAGTAATGGAAGCTGTGGCAAAACTGGCGGCTAAAGCAAAAGAGTTTGGCATTGATCAAGCAACCATTGATGGATTCGTAGAGACCGTTAGAAAGGGTACTGGTAAAGGTGGCTTACAAGAGAGAATATATAAAAATTTAAAAGATAATCCGCAACTTGTAACAGCAGTGGATGGGTTAGGAGAAATGGATGTTAATAAGCTGGGATATTTTAAAACTACTGTTAAAGTGCAATTTGTGGATTTATTAAGCGATCCTAATAAATTGGCGGATCCAAATTATGCAAAATTTTTAATAAGTGTGGCCCCTCGATCATCTTCCTCTCCTGCTGGTCAACAAAACGGCGCAGGGAGAAGCACAACAACTGGATTTGACTTTTCTAATTTTGGTGCTGGATTACAAGGAGCGTTTGGTAAAATAGGGGAATTTTTTAGCTCAGAAAACTTAGGCAAATTAAAAGACACGCTCATGGGTCTGTTCAATAAATTAGGGGAATTTATAAACTCATTATTTAGTAGCGGAGGAACAATCTTTAGTATGGCCGGAGGCCCGGGGGCAGAACGGGGCGGTCAGCGCATGTCCGCACATGTTGCGCCGGCAGGTAGCAGATCCCCGGTGGTTGTTGATGCCGGTACGGGAAGTGTCAGCCCAGGGGGATATCGCGGAGACGTCCCTTCTGTCGGTCCCGATCATCGCAGGCTACCTGGAGCTGCTCCGGGCGGAACGAACGGACCGGGCGGACATGCGGTCGTTTAAAGGAGTGGAAAGTGATTATTCACTCACCATCCCTTTGAGGCGATAGATCATCTCTAACGCTTCGCGGGGGGTGATTGTGTCGGGGTTGAGAGCGGCCAAGGTTTTTGCCAAGGTTTTTTCGGGCGTGTTTTCGAGCGTATGGTCCGGCTCAGATTTTTCCAATGATTGCACGGTCGCAGGAGTTTGGAGTGCGCGGGATGAGGGGGCATGTGCCTGCGATTGTGAATTTTGCGCACTCCCGGGCAAATGGGGAAGATGCGAAAATAATGGCAAATCAGTCAATCCGGTTTGCGATTTATGATCCTCCAGCATGCCCAAAATCTGCGCCGCGCGGGTGAGGAGTTTTTCAGGCAATCCCGCAAGCCGCGCCACATGAAGCCCATAGGATCGGTCGGCCGTTCCCGCGATCACCTTATGCATAAAAATCACGTCATCTTTCCATTCGCGCACCTGCATCGTGTGGCACGCCAGATGATCAAGTTGCGATTGAAGATGCGTGAGTTCATGGTAATGCGTGGCGAACAACCCGCGACAACCAATCTGATGATGCAGAAATTCTAACGCCGCCCAGGCAATGGAAAGCCCGTCATAGGTTGCCGTTCCGCGCCCGATTTCATCCAAAATCACCAATGATTTCGCCGTGGCATTTTTTAAAATTGCTGCGGTTTCAACCATTTCCATCATAAAGGTGGATTGGCCGCGCGCCAGATCATCGGATGCCCCCACGCGGGAGAAAATCTTGTCCACCACCCCGATACGGGCAGCATCGGCGGGCACGTAAAACCCTGCCTGCGCCAACATCGCGATTAAGGCATTCTGGCGTAAAAAGGTGGATTTCCCCGCCATATTGGGACCGGTGAGCAGCCAGAGTTTTTCGGTAGTTTCCAACCGACAGTCATTCCCGATAAAATTTTGATGATTTTTTTTCAGGAAAATTTCCACCACCGGATGGCGGCCGTTTTCAATGTGAAAATCCGGCCCGTTTGTGATTTCGGGCCGCACATAATGACGATCATGCGCAATGGCGGCATTGGCCGCCGCGACATCGAGCATACCGAGCGAGTGCGCGATGATGCTCAATTCATCCGCGTGAGTCATCACATTTGCGCAAAATTGGGTGAAAATTGCTTGCTCTAACGCCAGTGATTTTTCGGCGGCATCGTTAATATCACGTTCCAGATTGACCAGTTCCGCCGTGGTAAAACGCACCGCATTGGCCATGGTTTGACGGTGGATATAATGATGTTTGAAATCACTTTGCTGCGCGTCCTGTATTCGCCCATTCATCAATAATTTATCGGCGCGTTTGGCCGGCACCTCAATAAAATAGCCGAGAATATTGTTGTGGCTGATTTTGAGGGTATCAATGCCGCAATCATGGGCGTAGTCATGTTGGAGCGCGGCAATGAGTTGGCGCGTCGAGCTTTTGAGCGTGCGAAAATGATCAAGTTCAGCGGAAAATCCCTCCCTGATAAAGCCGCCGTCACGGGCCAGAAGTGGCGGCGAAGGGGAGAGGGCTTGGTTTAACTCCTCACGCAAGGACTCTAGATTTTCAGAGATTTTGAGCCCCTCAATCATCCCGCGAAGTGCCGTAGCGGACCAATTTTTTTCCAACATTTTCGCCCGCAGGACGGAAGTATGGGTCAGCGCATCACATATCGCCGTCAGATCACGCGGCCCCGCACGTTGCAGGCTGATCCGGGCCAGCGCGCGTTCAATATCGGGAATGTGTTTGAGCCATTGCCGCAAATCCGTACAGCAGAGGAAATCTTCCAGGAAAATTGCGACTTCATCAAGCCGTTGGTTAATTTCCGCGCTATCACAACTCGGTGCGGTGAGGCGTTTATGCAGGAGCCGCGCCCCAGACGCGGTGAGGGTTTCATCAATCATGTCAAGCAGTGCGCCGGACCGTTCGCCGCTTTGGGTGCGCACAATTTCGAGGGAGCGAAGGGTGGAGGCATCAATTTCCATGCTCGCGCCATTTTCAAGGGCAATGGGCGGACGCAGGTGAGGCATGGCGCCCTTTTGCGTATCAAAAATATACCCCAAAAGCGCCGCGCACACGACATGCGCCGCGGCTTTTTCGCCCGATTCACCGCGCAATACGGGGAAACGATCATGCAAAAGATCAAGATTTTTTGCGGCAAAAAATGATGGCGATGGAAGAGGTGTGAGGGCCGCAAGATCCGATAAATTATTTTTTAAATCACCGATGGGGGTGACATCAAAAAAATCATGAGGAACCAGAATTTCGGTGGGGGACCAGCGCAGCATCAGCGAAGGGAGTTGCGCAAGGGAGGAATGTTCAAATTCAAACTCCCCCGTTGAAATATCCACTCTTGCTGCGATCACATCGCCATTGCTGCGCAGGGTTTTATGCGCCAAAGCTACAAGATATTGGTGAGATTTCGCCGCGAGCAAATGATCCTCAGTCAAGGTGCCGGGTGTAACGATGCGGATGACTTCGCGGGTGACGAGGGCTTTGTAACCACCGCGTTTCTTGGCTTCTTCGGGCGTTTCCGTTTGTTCACAAATCGCGATTTTGTGGCCTGCGCGGATCAGTTTGGCGACATAGGGATCGCACGCATGAAACGGCACGCCACACATGGCAATGTCATCGCCCTGAGTTTTTCCGCGTTTGGTGAGGGTGATATCGAGAATTTTGGATGCGATCAAAGCATCATCGCCGAATAGTTCATAGAAATCACCCATGCGGTAAAATACGAGGCAATCCGGGTGCGCGGCCTTCACACTCAGATACTGCGCCATCATCGGCGTATGGCCCTGTGCCGCAAACTCATCCGCGGTGGCTGCGGGGGCTGCGGGAGACTCAAGGGGTATCGCCGCGCCCTCCGGTTCGGGCAAGTCAGCAGGGTCAATTTTTTCAAGCACAGGGTTTTTAAGCGCGGGAGCAGGCATCGTCAGTCAACTTTATCAATCATTTCTATCAATCATCTTTGAACTTATATTTTTTCAAGATATAG
The DNA here is from genome assembly GCA_016794305.1 of Alphaproteobacteria bacterium. Taxonomy (GTDB): domain Bacteria; phylum Pseudomonadota; class Alphaproteobacteria; order Micavibrionales; family Micavibrionaceae; genus UBA1573. The sequence continues at coordinate 145,864 of JAEUKN010000001.1, forward strand.
GACGATATGGCGCGCACGCCCATCTCGCGCCCGCCGACGGACCGTCCGGGTTGCGCCGCACTCTGCCAGGCACGTTCATCAATATGCACCCAATCGGTTTGCGGGGTGACGAAATGCTGCAGAAATAACGCCGCCGTAATCGCACCCGCCGGGTTGCCGCCGCCGGTGTTATTCAGGTCGGCAATGGGAGATGCAATATCCTTTTTATATCCCTGCCACAGCGGCATATGCCAGAGTGGGTCATCAAGATCGAGCGACAATTTTTTAATGTCATTGGCTGTTGTGTCATTGTTGGAAAAGAGCGAACCCATATCATAGCCGACACCGTAATATGAGGCACCGGTGAGCGTGGTGAAATCAATGAGGAGTTCCGGGGTATCCTCGCACGCATAAGCCAAAGCATCAGCCACCACCAAGCGACCTTCGGCATCCGTGTTGCCGATTTCAATGGTTTTGCCGTTCCGCGCGGTTAAAATATCACTGGGGCGATAGGATGCACCGGAAACGGAATTTTCGGCGCAAGGTATGAGCACACGGAGGTAAATGGGGGCCTCCAGACTCATTAAAATCAGGGCGGTGGCCATCGCCATGGCCGCCCCGCCCATATCCTTTTTCATCAGCAACATGGAATCGCCGGTCTTGATGTTGAGCCCACCCGTGTCAAAACAAATCCCCTTGCCGACCAAGGTTACATGCGGGTGGTCGGGACTGCCCCATGTGATCTCAGCCAAGGCCGGTGGGCGTGGACTTCCCTGACCCACAGCATAAATTAATGGGAGATTATGATGCAGCAAATCTTCGCCGGAGATAATGGTGCAACTTGCATCAAAATTTTGCGCCAGTTTAGCCGCGCATTGCGCCAGTGTCTGCGGCCCCAGAGCGTTGGGGGGGAGGTTGATCAGATTGCGCACCAAATAGGCCGCGCGGGCATAGGCTATGGCACAGGAAAAATCTATTTTTTGCGAGATTTTTAACCGTGGGAGGGTCCGATCATCTTTTTTGAAATGTGTGAAACGGTAACAGGATAAAAGCCATCCGCAAACCAGATGACGGTGGTCCTTGTCTGATAAACCAGTGGTTTTAATTTCAAAAATTTTATGAATGTTGATAAGGGATTCGGCCGCGGCACAGATGGTATAAAGGCCGATTTTTTGCTCATAGCCTAGCAAAATCATCTCAAGCAAGCCATCCTGCCCGATGATTTTTATAAAGCTTTTATCCTTGGCGGTCCATTTTTGTTGCTCAATTTGCGCACGCACGTGATCGGCAAATTTCGATGTGGATTTTTTAAATTGCGAGCATTCCACCACATAAATCGGGATCATTTTTGACTCTAACGCATCCGCCGCCCTAACCTTTGTGACCAGCACATCGGGGAGGGATAAAAAATCAAAGTCCGTTGCAGAATCTGTTGTAACATCCTTGGTCATGAAATTATTCCTTTATCCTTTGGTGCGTATCTTTCCAAATTTTTGCGGCGTTATCCGGTATGTTCCCACCCAAATTTAGGTGGTAAGAGAATGATGAGACTATGTGAGTTTCTTAATCATATCAACGATTGAGTTTGCATGTAATCCGGCTTCGACCAATTGAGCTGCCTGAGTATCATGTGATTGGAAGACATCCGGAAGGCAGAGTGTGCGAACTTTTAAACCAAAATCCAGCAATCCGTCTTGGGCCAAGAATTGCAGCACGGATGCGCCAAATCCGCCGCGCGATCCTTCTTCTACCGTGATTAAAATTTTATGAGTTTGCGCCAAGTTTTTAATGAGAGAGGAATCAAGCGGTTTCGCAAATCGTGCATCGGCCACCGTAACGCGGATATCTTCATGCTGCAGCAAATCCGCAGCATGAAGACATTCCCCAAGCATGGTTCCAATTGATAAGATGGCGATATCTTGGCCCTTTTGAACGATCCGACCTTGGCCGATTGGCAAAATGGTTGGCTGAGCATCTATAGCGCACCCCACCCCTTCACCGCGCGGAAAACGCAAGGCAATGGGCCCATCATCATAGGCCGTAGCCGTAGCCACCATGGATTTGAGTTCGTTTTCATCACTCGGGGCCATTACCACTATATGCGGCAAACAACACAAATAAGCTAGATCAAAAGCCCCCGCATGGGTCGCCCCGTCGGCACCCACCAACCCCGCACGATCAATCGCAAAGCGCACGGGCAGGTTTTGGATGCAGACATCATGAATCAATTGATCATAACCGCGTTGTAAAAATGTGGAATATATTGCCACAAACGGCTTGAGCCCTTCGCAGGCCAGCCCGGCCGCAAAGGTCACCGCATGTTGTTCGGCGATCCCCACATCAAAGCACCGTTTGGGAAAGATTTTGGCGAATTGATCAAGTCCTGTACCACTCAACATCGCGGCGGTAATCGCCACGATACGCGGGTCTTTTTCGGCCTCTGTTATCAAGGATTGCGCAAAAACCTTGGTATAGGTCGGGGCGGCGGGGGTGTTTTTGGTCTGCGTGCCGGAATGCACATCAAATTTCACCACGCCGTGCATCTTGTCGGGCGCGGATTCAGCCGGGGCATAGCCCTTGCCTTTTTGCGTGATGACATGCAGCAAAATTGGGCCGTCAAGGTCGGCAGATTTTATGTTGCGCAGCATATCGACCAGCAATCCCATATGATGGCCGTCAATCGGGCCGATATAATAAAATCCCATTTCCTCAAATAACGTACCGCTGCCGATGGCGGCGCGCGCGGTTTCCTCGGCTTTTCGGGCGACATCGCGTAAGGGTTTGGGCAGATGTTCGCCAATTTGCCTGGCAATTTCGCGCACACCGAGATATTTTTTGCTCGAAACTAGGCGGCTCAGATACCGGCTCATCGCCCCGACAGGCGGGGAGATTGACATCTCATTATCATTTAAAATCACAATCAATCGCGATTTCAAATCCCCCGCATTATTCATGGCTTCATAGGCCATCCCGGCAGAGATCGACCCATCACCGATCACGGCTATAATATTGCGGTCTTCCCCCTTCAAATCGCGGGCCACGGCCATGCCGAGCGCGGCGGAGATCGAGGTTGAACTATGCCCCGCGCCGAACGGATCAAATTCGCTTTCCGACCGTTTGGTAAAGCCCGAAAGACCATCTTTTTGGCGGATTGTATGAATGCGGTCGCGGCGATGGGTGAGCATTTTATGCGGGTACGCCTGATGCCCCACATCCCAAATCAGGCGGTCATGCGGAGTATTAAAGACGGCGTGGAGTGCCACCGTAAGCTCAACCACGCCCAAACTTGCGCCCAAATGGCCGCCGGTTTTGGAAACGGATTGGATCAATTCATCGCGCAGATCATCCGCGCATTTTTGCAAATCATCAATATGGCCGCGCTCAAGAAGGTCGCGCAAATCGGCAGGATCGTCAATCTTGCTGTTGCGTCCCGTATAGTCTGTTTGCCCGCTTTCGCTGCGGGCATCCTCATCATAATGCGGTTCAAGTTTATAAATTTTTGCCATGATCTTTATTTAATGATTTTTGATGATTTTGTCACGCTTTACTGTATAGTTGGGAGAGTATAGTTGGGGCAATGTCCTCCTTTCGAAATTTTTCCATCCATATTGATATGGCTCATGAAACGTAATTTATTGATTTTCCTCTCAGTTTTGGTGTTTGTGTTCGTGGCTGATCGTGTCATGAATTATTATTATGATCGCGCACCCATCGACAAAAAAATGGCCCTGAAAGGCGAAATTTCCCAAACCGCGCTAACTGAGACCAAAGAGACCCCGAAGGCCATGGGAAAAATCACAGATATTCCCAACTTTGCCCTGAATAGTTTGGATGGCAAAGCCTATCATTTGGATGATTTTAAAGGGAAAATTGTACTCATGAATTTCTGGGCGACATGGTGCGCGCCGTGTGTGGTGGAGTTTCCCAAACTTCTGAAACTGGCCAAGGCGCATCCGGATATGGTGGTGGTCTTGCTCTCAAGTGATATCGGGCGCAAAAATATTCAGGATTTTATCGCGCGGCAACCTCAAGAGATTGGGGCTCTCACCAAGCTGCCCAATGTCATCATCGCCAAGGATCAACGTAGCGCCGTGACAGCCGGAATTTTTCAAACCTATAAATTGCCCGAAACGGTCATTCTTGATCAGGACGGACAATTTATGCGCAAAATAGTGGGGGATATTGATTGGTTGGCCGCAGATATTCAGGATTATTTCCGCAAGATATCCGCCCAAAGGGAGGATTAATGAGCTATTTCGATTGGACGTGGTGATCATTCTCAAGCGGTTTTGACCCATCCTCATCAATCAAGATACGATGCGCGGCACCTTCTAAATCTTCGTATTGGCCACTGCGAATGGTCCAGATAAAAAAGATCAATCCGCACAGACCCAAAAATAAGGCGAGGGGTATCAAATATTCCAAAACCGACATAGTGCCCATCCATTAAGATTTTACATTGCCATTTTCCTGCAAAGCCAGAACTTTTAGCCTTGATTGGACGGCGTGAGGGCTGCTGTGTAGCCCTTATTCTTACTTAGCCTGATTTTGGGTCTGAATCCAGCTATTTAAACTTTGGCGGGCGATTGAGTAACGCTCCCCTAGATAATCAGTGGCTTCTTTGGCCGCGTCAAGATTATTTTCTTTGGCGGCATTTTCGATGGCGGTGCAGAGCCGCTGGACTTCAATAAACCCGAAATTCGCGGCCATACCTTTAAACTCATGGGCGCGGGCACGAAGTTCAATGGCATTTTGTGAAAGAAATGCTTTTCCTATGGCTGCGATCAGTTCTTCTGCCTTTTCATGGAATCCGTTCAGTAATTCTTGTACGGTTTCAAATGGAAGGTTGAGGATTAAGGATTTTAGCATCGCCTCGTCCAGACCGTATAAATCTAGTGGCTCGTGGGTCAAGGGAAGGGTTTGATCTTGAACAATTCCGGCGCGTTTTTCTTGCTCTTCAAATTGCTTGACTGCCAGTGCGAAGGAATCTTCATCTTCGTCGCCCAAATCACCAAAGTCAAAATTTGTGATTGCGTCATCCCGCAGGATTTTATCTTCTTCCGCCGGAAAAGTGTCGTTTTCAGCCATTACTTGGTCATCTATACCTTCGTTTGATAGCGAAGTTTCAGATGCGAGTGCGTCCTGAGAGGCAATCATCGCATCCCATTCCAGCTCTGCCGCACTGGGTTCCTCCGCGGGTGAGCCTGTTAAATCCGCGATTAAATTTTTATTCCACGGAAACTCAATTTGCCCATCGGCCTTGAGTAATAATTCCGAGATTTTTTCCATGGTGATGGGTTTGGGCGCAAAGTCATTCATCCCCACATCCTGATAATTGCGCAAATCTTGCGATCCAATATTACCGGTTAGGGCCGCGATAGGAATCTGGGATTTGTGAGAGAGGGGCAGGGCGCGGATTTTTTCGGTAACCTCCACCCCGCTCATATCCGGAAGCTCGATATCCATCAAAATCAGATCAAAATTATTTTGGGCGACAAGATTAAGGGCTTCTTCACCGTTACTGGCGGTCAGGCTTGAAACGCGGTGTTTGTTGAGGAATCCGACAATAACCTTTTGGTTGATCCCATTATCATCCACCACCAGAATGTTGAGTGGCCGTTGATAGCTGACGGTTTCTTGCGATATGGCTGCGCTGCCGCCTTGCTCATCATGAGTTTCCTCACCCATCGGCAAGTTCAGGGTAAAGAAGAAGGTGCTGCCTTCGCCCTCTTTACTGCTGATGCTGATGCCCCCGCCCATGGTTTCAATCAGGCGTTTACAGATAGCGAGACCCAGCCCTGTCCCGCCATATTTTCGGCTGATACTGCTATTGGCTTGCGAGAATGGCATAAATAATCGCCGTTGGGCTTCGGGGGTTATTCCAATCCCTGAGTCCTGAACCGCGAAGTAAAGTTGATAGATGTTTTGCGCCAATAGCTCTTCGTTTGAGAGATTGAGGATTTTGAGGTAAACCTTACCATTGCTGGTAAATTTGATGGCGTTGTTCAGTAAGTTGAGGATCACCTGGCGCAATCTTGTTGGGTCACAACGCACCCAGGTTGGCACAGTTGGGTCCATCTCCAACACCAGATCAATGCCCTTGGTGGCGGCGTGACCGTTCATCAACGTGTGAATACTGCGCGCCAAACGTCGCAGATCACAGTTGATAATCTCCAGCTCCATCTTGCCGCTTTCAATCTTCTCATAGTCTAAGATGTCGTTGAGCAGAGCCAGCATCGCATCGCCTGAATCCTTCATGGTGAAGATATATTCACGTTGTTCTTTGGTAATGGGAGTGTCTTGTAATAATCGCAACATCCCCATAATGCCGGTCATGGGGGTACGGATTTCATGGCTCACAATGGCAAGAAATGCAGATTTTGCGCGATTGGCCTCATCCGCGGCTTCTTTGGACCGGCGCATTTCTTCGGTTTGGTGGGCTGCCTGCACCTGCATTTCCGCCATGCTTTCACGCTCTTTTTCCAAGATCATGATCAAGCGTTTATGTTCGGAAAGCTCCTTGGCTTCATGCAAAGGGGTGGAGATCACCTTGTCAAATTCTTCGTCATAAATGGTATTTTTAATCACCAGATTTTTTGATTGGTCGGATTTGCTGCTGCTGCGTGCAGGATAGAGCAAAATAGAAGACAAAATAGCGGCACTGAGGAATAACTCACCTCCGCTCAACATACTCTCGGAACCGGGGAGGAGGTCTAAGCAGAGTGCGCAATTCCACAACGCAAATAACGCCAGAAAACTGGAGGTCATGGCAATGCTGAGCAAATCCCTGCGGAAGCCGTCAAAAATATAGGGCCAGGTCATAATGGCGGCAAATAAACATGCAACGCCAAAAGGACCGTAAATCAGGAAGGTCGCAATGACCGGCACCATGTGCAGCATGATGAGTCCGGCCAAGTTGGAAATTAAAAATAAGGCAGATGATCCAATAATTAATGAAAGCGGAAACTGTGTTTTAACCTGCGGGCTAAAGGCCAAGGCCATCAGGAGTAAATAGGCATGGAACAGCCAGGTGAGGTGAATAAACACATCCGAATTGACATTCGGATTATAGAGATAGGATGAGACATAAAGGTGATTAACAAAACAGGATAGCCACAATAAGGCAAGCATTAAATCGGAAAGCCGTAAGTGGAAACGAAACTGTACCAGAAAAAACAAAAATCCCAGCAGCGTAAGGCAGTTCATGACCCAACCGGTCCATAATGTAAAAGGCGTTTCGTTGCGTGGATTAATCAAGCCCGGCTTGATAATGGTTAAAACTCCTGCTGCACTTTCCATCTTAGCGAGCAGATAGGTCGTCATACGTTCATGGGCAACAATACTGAAACGTGCCGGAACCAACGACCCTTTTTCTTCATAATTTGACGCATTAAAAATATATTTTTGGGTATTGAGATCATAGAGCGAGAAATTTTTCAACAGCCCGTACCGCCCCTCCCAAGGTGAGCCAAACGAGAGTTTCCAATCCGTGTAATTGCTAATGCTGGAAATCGGGATAACGATCCAGATGGTCTTGCCGGACGTTCCCATATTGTAATATGGTTCGTGCCAGCGATATTTGCCCAATTCATTACCGGTAATGATTTTGGCGATGTCATCGTTGGTATAGGGCTGTTCGCCTTCTTCGATCACATAGAGCTTTCCATCAAAGGAAATTTTGGGGCTTAAATCATTCAGGATGACGGCGTCAGAGGCACCAAAATCGCTCTCCTGGGCTCGCGCGGATAACGAAAGACAGCATAAAGAGGTCGCAATGAGCAAGGTGTAGAAAACCGCATAGAACAGCCACACTCGCAAACACTTGTGAATCCCGAGCCTTGTGAAAATATGATTCCTGAAAATATAGGCTATCTGATAAGCCATTGGTGATTTCGTCTTTCAGAATTGCAAAAATACTATGCTGCGGAGTCGCTGACACCATATCAAAATTCTGCCCAAACCCGCTCTTTAACCATCGGTTAAAAGTATTAAAATCTGGTATATATAGCATTCATATAGGCGTTGTTTGTGTTAGGAAAATAGGCTCTAAGATAGGATTTGTTACCATAAGATAAATTTTGACGTAAATTAAAATGTTATGCTTACCACCCATCAGATTTTAAATGAGCAGTAACGCCGGAACAGAAAAAGACGAACTTATGAGGCTTTTTTTGCATATCTGGCGAATTTCAAATGATTTGATTGATTATTAATCAGATGATATGAACATTCATGAAATTCGAACGATTACATATTTTTGAGCATACTGCGGCGGGGAGACGGCTGCTGCGTCGTAATTTTTGGCTTATGGGGTTGAATGAATTTTTGGGCGGGTTCATCCTCTATTTTTCAATTTCTGTCTTGTATTATGCTCATATTACCGGATCTTATGCTCAGGCAATGATGGTTTTTTCCTGTGCCGCGATTGCCGCGTTTCTTTTTGAAATTCCCACGGGGATTTTATCGGATACATGGGGACGGCGGAAAACTCTCATTCTGGGATGTGTATTTGATTTTGCAGCAGTATTTTCCTTTTGGTTGGCCGGGACTTTATCGTGGGAGTATGCCTATCTTTTGCTTTATTTGGGCGGATGTTTCAGGGGGCTCGGCAATGCTTTGTTTTCGGGTAACAATTATGCGTTGCTTTATGAAACCGCGCGCTCCCTAAAACAAACACACCGGATTGGGCATATTTTAGGAAAAACAAACTCCATGGGACAGCTGGGGTTGGTTATATCCGGCATTATAGCTTTCGGCTTAATATGGTTTGGGGCCCCATATCATCTGTTATACACTCTGACGTTAATTCCGATTGGGCTAAATATTGCGGTTGCCTATATGGTGGTGGAACCGATTGCCATTCCTGCGGGTGACCATTACAAGCATAGATCGCCCTTCGCGCATTTTGCGCAATCTTTCAAATATATATGGCATCATCAGGATTTGCGTACGATGGGAATTATCTCTTCGCTTATCAACGGGCTTGGGATGGCGGCACATGATATTATGCCGAAATTTATTTCCACGCTTTGGCCTGCCTGGGCATTACCTTTATATCGGTTGGGACAAAATGCACTCGGCACTTTAAGTTTTTGGGTTTCTGGGGTTCTGGTGTCTAAATTCTCTCCGTTCAAAAGCTTGATCATCGCAAGTTCGTGTTCGGGGGTTTTATCCCTCCTTGCCTTTGGGACATCTAAAATTTTCTCACCTTTCATACTATATTTGACACAAGTTTTTTGGGCTTGGGGCCAAGTGGCTGAGCAGAGTGTGATCCAGAGTCGCGCCTCTGCCCATCATCGGTCAACAATTGGATCAGTTTTTTCGTTTTTGAGTAATATTGCCATCGCGGTGTTTTCGCCTTTGGTTGGACTTTTGGCTGACTGCTATGGCATCAAGACAGCATTGATGATTTTCTCGGTTTTAAGCATTTTCATCGCGCTGTTCTACCTTCCTTTCGTGCTTAAGAATCAGGGGCAGAATTCAAATCCCTGAGACATTCACTTTACGCCGCATCTGAATGATGGGGGTATCTTAAAAAATCACTGGGTGCGGCATTCAAAGTAGAAACAAATTGTCTGTAAAATGAGGTATAGCTTGCAAACCCTACTTTTTTACAAGCATCTTGTACCCCGCCACCCAAAGAAATGAGCTTTAATGCTTCAAAAACACGCAATTTATTACGAAAAGATATTGGGCTGACTCCAAATATATTACCAAACAAGTAGGCCGCTGTTGAACTTGGGATACCCAACCGCTTATAAACCTCTAATATGTCTGTTTCTTCATAAAAATTGTCTAAAAGATACTCTCCCAAAACTCTTGTCACATCTTTTTTATGATAAAATGGAAGCGTTATCAGTTTCTTATCCGACAAAATATCAATATATTCATCAGAGCTTTCTAAAACCAAACTGTCAAAGCCAGGTAACAAGGCGCATTCTTTAGAAATATTTTTGACGTCTGTATGCGCGTAGACATAAGCCTTCCATATAGATAGTCCCTTCGGGTACACCCATTTTATAAAACATCCCGGTGCGGCATAAAATGTCACACCACTATAAAGCTTAATTTTTTTATGCCCTAATATCGCATAGACAGGTCGATCTACCGGATTTTCGAATCTATATATCATCGAATAATCTGGGTAAATATCGTTTTTAACTGCAACATTTTTAAAAAATTCAGCCCTTTCCATAAAATTAAAATTTTGCTCAATAACCGATCCGTTCAAAAAGTAATCACCTTTTTCTATTCGGTATGGTAAATAAGTATTCATTTTACGAAATATTATCGCGCGGGGCTGTATTATTAATAATATATTATTCTTAGAACCTGTTCAGAATCTCGCTGCGGCTAAGGATTTTTGCGGTTTTTCGAGAACCGCATCGGATCGTACATAGATGTACGTGAGAAGCGGAAGCGCAGAAATACCGTAAAAAGCCAACGCCGGAGTAGAGATCATGAACAGGTTCTTAGAAGAATGTACGCTGGATAAACAATCTACAATTCTTTGCTAACTGGCATCAAGTAGACAGTATAAAATTTTTTGTAAAAAATGCAATGTATTAACGGAAGTTATAATTTTTTCTATATTATGGAGACAGCCACTCAAGCAAAAAGGGTTCCGGATGGGTAAAATTAAAAATTTTCAAATTTTGATATTTTCGTGTCTTATTATTTTCAGTGCTGCGGCTGCCGTTTATTCCTCAGGCACTATCGCTGCCCTTGTCTTTGATGGTAATTACGGATACAAGCCATTATTCATATTCATTTTGTCAATATTAATTTTTTACATATTTACAATTGCAATTTTCAGAGCGTTCTTACATTTATTCCCACTTAAAAAAGGAGATATTGAGCGTGATTCTAAGGATGAGACCGTTTATCACGTATATATACTATTTTTTATAATGTGCTTTTATCCTTTAATGCGCAGTGGCTTTCTACCTTTCCCCTTGCTAAAGCTGCTATACTTGTGTCTCGGGGCAAAAATGGGAGATAATAGTTTCACCGGCGGAATTATTCATGATCCGATCTTTGTAAAAATTGGATCAAATTGTATTTTGGGACAGGGCAGTTTATTGGTGCCACATCAAATTGAGGGCGAAAAACTCTCCCATCAACCTATTATCATTGGCGATAACTGTACAATTGGGGCTCTTTCTATTATCTTTCAGGATGTAAAAATAGGAAATAATAGCATTGTAGCTGCGTCGGCCGTGGTAACGAAAGGAACGATCATCGGTGATGATGAAATATGGGGTGGTATTCCAGCAAAATTTATTAAAAAAAATCTTCCCACAAATCATGTGAACATTTCATCCTGACCCTATACCATTTTTCATTTCATGTGCCCAAATAATTTTGGGATTTGCTGTGCTTGGGAGCACAGCTGGAGCATTTTGCGATTAAGTTGAAGCCGGTCAATCGCAACAAAATGCAACAAAACAAATGCTTAGGCCATTTTTTTGAGTCTACATAACCGAAAAATTGTCTGGGCACAAAAAAATCATGGTCCAATGCGATAATTTCTTTCTTTTTTAGCGCAAATCTGGCAATTTGCGCAGATCCACAAATTTTTGACCCAAGATGACACGCCGAACATGGCCCATATTTTACTCGCTGAAGATGACCATTCCATGCGCCAATTTTTAACGTTGGCGTTGGAAAAGGCCGGGCATCACGTGACCGCATGTGCCGACGGTTTGGCGGCGTTTTATGCCGTCGAAGCCATTGGCGATACGGTTGATCTTTTGCTGGCGGATATTGTCATGCCGGGTATGGACGGCATAGAATTGTCACAAAAAACCGCGCGGGCCCACCCCGACATTAAAATCCTGTTTATCACCGGATTTTCGGCGGTGGCTATGGACCGTGTCACGGCACAGGATAACGCCGCCAATATCCTTTCCAAACCTTTTCACCTCAATGATCTCGTCAAGCAGGTCGATCAATTATTGAACGCCGCCAAAGCGGATGAGGGCAAAGCAGATAAGAGCAAAGCAGATTCGGGCGCGGAAATTTCAAACGAAGGTGAATAAAAACTATTGCTTTTGATCCGCTTTCGGGCTACAAACTCCACCAGTTTCAATCATTGATAAAATTGGTTGATCGGGCAATTAGCTCAGTTGGTTAGAGCGCTATCTTGACATGGTAGAGGTCGCTGGTTCGAGCCCAGTATTGCCCACCACTTTATTTCCAATCACATTACTCCTTCAGCCCGTTTTCTTGCTTTTCGAGGATGTTTTTGGCTTTATCGGCATCTTTTTCCAAATTGGCGGCACGAAGCCATTGATATCTGGCTTCTTTTTTACGTCCCACTTTCCAATAGGCATCGCCCAAATGATCGTTGATTTCGGCCTCATAGGGTTGAAGCTCAACCGCTTGCTCCAACTGTTTCACGGCCTGATCATATTTGCCGGTTTTGAAGTAAACCCAGCCGAGCGAATCGGCAATCGCCCCGTCATCGGGTTTTAAGCGCGCGGCCTTTTCGATCATATCCGCGGCCTTATCTAAATTCACTCCGCGGGTGAGCCAGCTATAGCCAAGATAGTTAAGCACATAGGGTTGATCCGGTTCAAACGCCAATGCCCCGAGCAAATCCTTTTCCGCCGCATCCATTTTTGAAAGCTGTTCATAGGTCATGCCGCGCGCAAATAATAATTCCCAATTTTTTTCGCTGACCTTACCGCCCAGCAAGTCTTCGGCCTTATTATAGGCCTTGAGCGCGTCATCAAAATGTTTATCCGCACGGTATAAATCACCGATTTGAATCTGGGCATCCACGTTTTTCTGGCTCGCGACCAGATCTTCCAGCACCCTTACGGCTTCGTCCTTTTGCCCGTCCATCTCCAGCAGGGCCGCAATTTGCCGCCGATTGCGCGCCATTTCATCCAAATCCAGATTATCGGGATTAATCATACTGAGGTAGTTAATCGCATCCCGGTACCGTTCCGCCCGTGTCGAAAATTGCGCCAAAAGTTGAAGCGCATCGGGGTTTTTAGGGTCCAGCAACCGTGAAAGTTGCGTAAATAAAATCGCTGTTTCAACAAATTCATTGGCCAGCAGCCCACCGGTATCGCGCAGGGCCTCGGCCAATCCGATTTGCGGTGTAACCTTCATCATGGATTGTGCCAATGGTTGGCTTTTGGCCTGGTTCTTGACTTGGTTCTTGGTCGGGCTTTTATCTTGATTCTTGTCGGCGGATTTTTCAGCCTCCGCCAGAGATTCTATCTTCACGCCCAACTCCATCATCCGCGCGGGCATCACCTGTTTCAGGGCTTCGTAAATCTCGCGCGCGCGTTTATATTCGCCGTACCGGACAAAGATATCGGCAATATTTTCCAATGCGGAAATCGGGGTGGGGATTTTGGTGAAATCATAGCGTATCGCCAGGTTGTGAATGGCGGTTTTATCATTCATATAATCGGCAATCATCACCGATTGATAGAGAAAAGTGGGCGAGTCCTTTAACCCCTCCAGATTCAGTTTTCCCATCGCCGCGTCGCACCACGCGATTACCAGCGGTTGGATGGTTCCCAACCCGTCTTTGGGGAGGGCGGCCATATTTTTGCGTGCCTGCTCATAATGGCCGTTTTTAAAATCATTGAGTGAGAGTATAATTTGCGCCAGGGCTTCTTTCGGGGCTTTATTGGCGACAATGCGTGCCATATTCACCGCGCGGTCAAAATTTCCGCCGCCCAAAGCCAACCCCATGACCCGTTTTTGTAATTCCTGATCATCGGGGTTATTGACCAACAAGCCTTCGAACAATTCGCTTGCTTTATTCCAATCATAGATCATCTGGGCATGCTGACCCGCCAAATAATCACCCGCACTGGTTCGCATGGGCGGCACAGGCGCCCCGCCCAATAATTGCAAAAATGAGACATTACGATCCTCCGTTCCCGCTGAGGGGGCGGGGACCGCCACGGAATGATCGTCTGTGGGTTTGGATATGGTTTGATCCGACTGGCTTGAGTCCTTATCGTCACAGCCGCTCAAAGCGAAACTCAGGGGCAAACTGAGGGTGAGCGCGGCCCCAAAAACAGCGCAGGATTTTAGCCAGCTTTTGCGCCAATTTTTCAACAAAGAGCGATCCAATTTTGCCATGAACTATGCACTCCGATAGGGACTTATCACCCAAACAAAAAGCCTTAATGGTATAAGGCGATCTTTCAAGCATAAAAAACTGTTATATTGCGGGGAATCTGATAAAAAGACTTGAGCTATAGTGTCAGATTCATGGTAAGCTGACAAGAAAAGATATACAGATCGTACGATAAATTTTGTTTACACATATTCAAATATTAGAAAAGGAACATAAGTATGATAGGTCTTTTTAATATGATTTTCTTTTTTTTCTTAATTCTTATGACGATATTATTTGTAATATCTGTATTTATAAAAAATTCTTTTTTACGAATAATCGTTTTATTGATCATTGAAGCTATTATAGTAAAGCTGTTTTTGTACTCACAATCAGGAATGCCTGATGGCGGAGGGCTGGGGGCATTTACGATGTTAATAATTTTTGTAGGGGAATTCACTGTTCTTGGTGTCTTAACTATTTTAGGAATTGAGTTTTATAGAATAATTAAGAAGCCGAAATCTAAGATGAAAAAACTCCAAGAAATTATGCTGTGGTTGGCTCCCTTTCTTTTAGCTGCTTTAGCATATTTTATTGCTTGGTTAAATCATTAGCTGTATGTGATATCCTAGCGAAAGATTTAAATATTAAAAAATGGAATGGTTGACTCATCGTGGGCTTCTGTCCTACCCCGTCGCTGTGACCGTTATGGAACAGCACGTTGCGGCGATTCATCACCAAGAGGCGGATGATCGCATATGGTTGGTGGAGCATCCCCCGCTTTACACCGCGGGCAGTAGTGCCAAGCCGCAAGACCTCATTCATCCGCGCTTTCCCGTTTATGAAACCGGACGCGGCGGACAATATACCTATCACGGTCCGGGGCAACGTGTGGTTTATGTGATGATGGACCTTAAAAAACGCCAAAAAACCCCGGATATCAAGCTCTTCGTTTGGCAATTGGAGGAATGGGTTATTCGCACATTGGCGGAGTTCGGCATAGAGGGCGAGCGTCGCACCGGGCGCGTGGGAATTTGGGTAACAAAGCCGCCCGTTCAAAACAGGGCCAATCATGGAGCAAATAATGGAGCAAGCGAGTATAAAATTGCCGCCATTGGTGTGCGCATCCGACATTGGGTGAGTTACCACGGATTTGCCATCAACATTGATCCGGATTTGGACCATTTTAACGGCATTATCCCCTGCGGACTTAAGGATTTCGGCGTGACTTCATTAGCCGATTTAGGCGTTAAGGCCGGGATGAAAGATGTCGATGATATACTACGGCAAAATTTCAGCGATATTTTTTAGCATCAGATGAATCACAAACAGCTCTTAAAACCTATTCATGATCTCGCTGCGGCTAAGGATTTTTGCGGTTTTAAGCATCTTCATTGCGCTGTTCTATCTCCCTTTGGTGTTTAAGAACCATGGGCAGGATTCAAATTCTAGCAATCTTGACAGTTTTTGTAAAAATAAGTAAATTCATGACAATGGTTTTTCAGGAGCAATTTCATGAGTTTATCGCCCGTTAAGATTTTGGAATGCCCCCAGATTCAATCAACGAATCCCTCTCACGGATATGAAATACTGGGCTCTGTGAATGTTACGTCACATAAAGATTTGATATCCATCGTTGAAAAAGCAAGGCACGCTCAAATTAAATGGCAATCTTTGGGAGTTGATAAGAGGTGTGAGCTTGTTGGACAATTGCTAGAAACCTTAAAAGCCAACAGAGAAGAGTTTATTGAAAGAACATCTCGTGAGATGGGCATGCCTTTGGATCTATCCCGAGGCGTTGTATATGGTGGGTTCGAAAAAATATCTTGGAACTTGGAGAATGCGCCTAAATTTCTAAAACCAACAATACTATTCGAAGACGATCAAGAAGTTAATAAGCAGATTCTTGAGCCGTTTGGGGTCATGGCTTGTATTGTTGCATGGAATTTTCCTTTCGGGAATTTTGCAACCAGTGTTATCCCTGCTTTATTAGCAGGAAACACCGTTGTGATGAAGTATTCCGAAGAAGTTCCTTTGTTTTCAAAGTTTCTTGAAGAAATTACTAGGGAATCAAAAGCTTTGCCCGAGGGAGTTTTAAATTTTGTTTATGGTGATGGTGTTGTTGGCTCCTTGATGTGCGAACAGGATTTTGATTTAATTTCATTCACTGGAAGTTCGAGTACTGGACAGAAAATTTATGAAGCGGCTGCTAAAAAATTAATTCCTGTATGCCTTGAGCTCGGTGGGTCTAGCCCAGGGATTGTATTTGAGGATACAAAGCTTACGGATGAATTAATCCAATCAATTTTTTGGAAAAGATTTTTGAATACAGCCCAATTTTGTGATGGTCTTAAGCGATTAATAGTTCACGAAAGTTTGTTTGATGAATGTGTGCGAAAATTATCTGCATATGCTGCGACAGTTAAGATCGGTGATCCGTTAGATCGCAATACTCAACTTGGCCCCCTTGTGGCTGAACGACAGGTTATAAAACTAGAGGATCAAATTAAAGATGCCGTGAACAAAGGTGCAAAAATTGTTTGCGGAGGAAAACGCCCGTCAGCATTGAGTGGTGCATATTATCAACCAACAATCCTAACAAATATTACTCCTGACATGAGGGTTTGGAAGGAAGAAGTTTTTGGTCCAGCTTTACCAATTGTGTCTTTTAAAAATTATGATGAAGCTTTGCAACTTGCGAATGATACGGACTATGGTTTGAGTGCTGTTGTTTACAGTGATGATGAAAAAATCCTTGAACTTGCTTTTTCAGATATAAAAGCTGGATCGGTTGAAGATGGATTTACCAATTACTATAGGCCACAAAATCCTTTTGGCGGTTATAAGCAATCTGGAATTGGACGCCAAGGCGGTGCTATAGGATTTAGGGAAGTCTGCCAGGTAAAGGTCAAGGCTTATCGCAAATAAGATTAAGTCCACCGTAATTCTTCTAAAGCCCTGTTAAGGCCAGTTACCAAATAATGGTCGCTCTGGCCTTTCTCGTACTTCTCTTCAAAAGATCACGAACAGGTTCTTAACAATATTGATCATCTTGAGAGAGATAGGTGGCGATATAATCGGCGATGCCGGCCTCAAGCGTGGTGAAGGCGGCGGTGTATCCTGCCTGGCGCAATTTTTTCATATTGGCCTGAGTGTAATATTGATAGCGGTCTTTGAGCCCTTCGGGCATATCCACATAGTGAATTTTTTCAGGCATTTTGGTGGCGGCGAAGGTCGCGCGGGCGAGGTCCTTAAAGCTGCGCGCCTGACCGCTTCCCACGTTAAAAAGGCCGCTGGTTTGCGGGTTCTGATAAAGCCAGATCATCACATCCACACAATCCTTCACATAGACAAAATCGCGCAACTGTCCGCCATCTTCATACCCGACCTTGCCCGACTTGAATAATCGTGCCGCGGCTCCGGCAGCCACTTGAGGATAAAGCTTGCACACCACACTCATTTGATCGCCCTTATGATATTCATTGGGGCCATAGACGTTGAAAAATTTCAACCCGGCCCATTGCGGCGGGATGGTGCCTTTTTCTTCGCCATGCACGATTCCAGCCACATACCGGTCCACCAAATGTTTCGACCATCCATAGGGGTTGAGCGGACGTAGGTGAGAGAGAAATTCAGGCGTGTCGTTATCCTCAAATCCCAATTCTCCGTCACCATAAGTTGCGGCGGAGGACGCATAAACAAACCGTATGCCGTTACGCGCGCACCAATTCCACAAGGTGCGACTGAGCACAAAATTGGTTTCGATGATCAAATCCACATCACGTTCGGTGGTCGAAGAGATCGCGCCGATATGATACACCATCTCAATTTCATCCGCGTGATCATTCAAATATTCAAACAAACGTGCGGGCGGGACGATATTATGCAACTTACGTTTGGCAATATTTTTCCATTTATCCTCAATGCCAAACGTATCGCAGACAACGATTCGGGCGTTGGTTTGTGCCTCTAATCCCGCTACCAAGTTTGACCCGATAA
Source organism: Alphaproteobacteria bacterium (assembly GCA_016794305.1). Lineage (GTDB taxonomy): Bacteria > Pseudomonadota > Alphaproteobacteria > Micavibrionales > Micavibrionaceae > UBA1573. The sequence continues at coordinate 163,931 of JAEUKN010000001.1, forward strand.
AGCCTGTGCCGCCGGTGACGATGATCATGTTTTTTCTCCATACAAACAAAAATTCATATTTCTGTGATAATCGCTTTTGGGTACTCTTGCAAGGTCTATGGGTTTGGTGCTAGCAATATGGAGTTTCTTTTTTTAAAAAGACAGAAGGTTTTGACCATGACAATAGATAATAAATTATTCGATGATTTAACCCGTATGGCGAGCGGTGCCGCCAACATCATGACAGGGATCGGCAAGCAAATCGGCAGCGGATTAAAAGATCAATTAAAAGATCAGATGAGCGGCAAATTCGCCGGCTTTCCGTTCGCCCCGTTTGCTGGTTTTGGCGGTGGGGACAATGGCGCAAGCGGTGAGTCCGATGCGCACAACGAAAATGCTCCGAATGATCTCAATCGTTTGCTTGGCCTTATGTCCCAATATCGGCTGGAACAAGAGACCATCAAGGATCGTCTCAGTGTGATTGAAAAAGCCTTGGGGATTGACACGGCACCCTTGAAATCACCGGCCTCTAGGGCAGCTAAAGATTCTAAACCCAAGAAAGCCGCGAAGTCGGCTGAACCGGCCAAGACAAGTCCGGCTAAGACAAGCAAAGCAGCGGTAGAGCCAAAGGCGAAAAAGACAGCTCCAAAATCTGCCGCAAAATCCGTGCCTAAGTCCGCAGGAAAACCCGCCAGTAAATCCTTGGGCAAATCACTGGATAAATCCCCCACTGGCAAGGTATAATTCACCATGACCGGGACCGTGTCCGCTCGTAAAAAACTCCGCTTTGACGATCATCCATTGGATGGGGTGGAGGATATTCTGGGCCGTCAGGAATGGCATTATGCGCGGTTAAACCGTAATGAAATTTTCATGGATCTGCGCGGCCAATATGGCAGCTATAACATTCTGTTTTTGTGGGAAGATGATATGGCGGCGCTTCAGATTGGCGTGGAATATCATCTGCGCATTCATGACGCGGCCTATCAAGAGGCATGTTGTCTGATCAATGAAATGAACGGCCAAATTTGGGCCGGGAGGTTTGTGCTGGCGGGGGAGACGATGATCCCGACCTATCGCGCAGTGCATTTGTTGCGCCATATTCAAACCGGGCGCGAGATGACGAATATCCTCGAAGATTTGCTCACCCTCACCATTGATGAATGCGATGCGCATTATCCCGCCTTTATGGTGTTGGCATCGGAAAAAACCCATGATGAGGAGCAATTGGCTCTGGCCCTGATGCCGGTTGCGGGGATGTCCTAGCCGCAAAGTTTTTACGCGAAGTTTTGCAGTCACGAAGAGCGTTACAAGGAGGTGCAAAAGATTTTTCACACGGAATGAAGGAGCAGCGGAGTCCTGCGGTTATTTGCTTTAAGTCTCACGAATAAATTTTCGCGTTTGTGATCGGCTCGTTTTAAAAAACTACAGAGATAAACAGAGCGCACAGAGAAAATAGTCGTCAAAGTCAGTTATTATACTTGAACTACTGAACTCCTGGACGTTGTCATTTTGAGCCTAGCGTAGTGTACCTATGCTTCGTCGCACATTCCTAGCCAGCAATTCAGTCTTCCAAGTATAGCGAGGTTTATTTTCCAATATATTTTGAACGCTGCGCGTTCCGCTTTCTTTGATATACGAAAGGGCAACTTCTTGGTAACTAATTGAAATTAAAAATAAAAATTTAATTTTTATTATCCTATTTCCTCTTCTTCCTTTCAGGGGGATGGGGGGTGGGGGTGTAAAAAAATTACGAGGATGAAATATTTTTTCTTGGAATATTTTCTCTGTGCGCTCTGTTTATCTCTGTAGTTTTTTTAAAAAGCTGACTTTAAGCAGAGAATTTATTCGTGTGCATTGGTGGCAAAACTTCGTGTTTAAAAAGCAAGCGACCCAAGAGCACAAAATTATACTTGGAATACTGAATTTCTGGCTAGGAACAAGCGACGCCGCGTAGGGAGACTACGTCAGGAGCTTGTTGACAACGCCCAGAAGTTCAGTATTCCGAGTATACATTAATCTGAGCGGAAAAAAATCATAGGCAGGTTCTAACAAACACATGACAAAATACGGTGCACAAAATTTATTATTGGTGGGATGCGGCAAGATGGGCTCGGCCCTGTATGAGGGGTGGAAACGCCATCATCCTGCGCTCAAAATCACCCTGTGCGACCCGCATAATTCTGGGGCTCACTATCACGATTTAGGCGATATTCATGAACAATTTGATCTCTGTGTTTTGGCGGTGAAGCCCGATCAAATTCATGATGTCGCGGCGCGTGCCCATGCGCGGCTCAACCCTCACGGAGTTTTGATTTCGATTGCGGCGGGCAAAACACTCAAAAATTTAGAAGCTCTCTCTCACGCCACCTCAACCGGGCAAAGCGATATGCGCGGCATTGTGCGGGTCATGCCCAATACGCCCGCCGCCATCGGGCATGGCATGAGTGTGGCGGTTGCCAATGACTATGTCACCGGCGCGCAAAAAGACTTTATCGGCACATTGTTTCAATCCGTGGGCAGGTTCGCGTGGATTGAGGATGAAACTTTCATGGATGCCGTGACGGCACTCTCAGGGTCCGGCCCGGCCTATCTGTTCTATTTTATTGAAGCCCTGGCGGAAGCGGGTGAGTCACTGGGGCTTGATCGCGCCCTCTCCCTCACTCTTGCCCGTGAAACAATCTTCGGGTCGGCGCATCTGGCCGCCCAAGCATCCGAAGACGCCGCCCAACTGCGCAAAAATGTCACGAGCCCGGGCGGCACGACCGAGGCCGCATTAAAAGTCCTGATGGATGAGAATACGGGCCTTGCCCCCTTGCTGCGCCAAACACTCGAAGCTGCGCGCAACCGTGGCCGCGAGATGGGAAAAACACCATCATAAGCTTTCTTGGGGGTGGTTTTGATAGGGGATAGGGTATGGTGAAAATTCCAAACTGCGGCAAAATGTTTTCTTGACTTATGGGTGCGGAATAGGGCATAGTCGCCTACGCTCATTTTAAGGCTATGTGGCGGAATGGTTTTCCGCCCCGCGCTTAGGTTAGCCCATACAGGATCACACCGTACAAGCTCAACCGGCATAAAACCAAACATTCGAGCGGCACCGGCATCAGGAGAGAAAGCTGATTCATCAAGCCAAACAACCTGATCGCCAAAAACAAAAGATGATAAAATTTTTAAAAGAAAAATTTTTTTAGTGCAATATACCCTAAAATCATAATGGAGAGTGAAGTATGCAAAAACCGCTAACAGGTATGAACGCGGCGATTCTGGTCGCCAACGGCTTTAATGAAATTGAAATGACGAGTGTGCAACGGGCCTTACTCGAAGCCGGAGCAAAGCCGCATCTTGTTAGTGTGGAAAACTCACTCGTGAACGGATGGCGCGGCAATGGCTGGGGGCTCAATCATCCTGTGGGCAAACCGCTTTGTGATGCTTTGGCGGCGGATTATGATTTATTGGTTATCGTAAGCGGCCATCGCAGCCATGACAAACTCAAAACTACGGCGCACACCAAACGCTTTATTAACGGGTTTATGATCGGGTATAAGCCGATTTTGTGCGCGGGCGATGCGCTCAATCTCATGGCGCAGTTAGAGATGATCAAAGGATTTATGGTGAGCGGACCCGAAGATTGCCGCGCAAATGCCATTCAATCCGGGGCGATTTGGAATGAAAATATGCCTGCGATTTATCACAATCTTTACAGTTGTGAAATGACGGACGCCAATCGTGATACGCTGATCAGCGGTTTCATCAACTTCACCGATGAACAATATAGCAGTGACGATGACCAACAAGAGGCAGCATAATGCGCGCCGAAATTCAATCGATTGTGACTGAGATTGAGTATGCCCTTCAGCTATTACGGAGGCATCTTTGACTGGGATGTTTCCTGGTCGCGGCTTGACGAACTCAATGCTTTGACCGCCGATCCGCAATTGTGGAATGATCCGGCCAAGGCGCAAACTCTACTCAAGGAAAAAAATCGGCTTGAAGCCCGGTTGAATGAGGTCAAATCATTAGAGACCGACCTCCACGACACATGCGAATTGATTGAATTGGCCGAAGGCGAAAATGATCAATCGATGGTGGATGAAACCGTGTCCAACCTCCATTCCCTTCATACAATTTCCAAAAAATTACAACTCCAAAGCCTGTTATCAGGTGAGGCGGATGAGAATAGCGCCTATCTGGAGGTCAATGCCGGTGCAGGCGGAACGGAGGCCTGTGACTGGGCCAGCATGTTGCTGCGCATGTATGTCAGATGGGCCGAATCTCACGGCTATAAAGTCTCTTATCTGGATGAAACCGAAGGCGACGGCGCGGGCATCAAATCCACCACGATTAAAATTGACGGCCCCCAGGCCTATGGGTGGTTGAAACATGAAAACGGCGTGCATCGTTTGGTGCGGATATCGCCCTTTGATGCCAATGCGCGCCGCCACACAAGTTTTGCATCGGTTTCGGTTTCGCCGGTTGTGGATGACACGATTGAAATTGAGGTGCTGGATAAAGACCTGAAAGTTGACACATTCCGCGCGAGCGGCGCAGGCGGCCAGCACGTTAACCGGACCGATAGTGCGGTGCGAATCACGCACCTGCCCACCGGCATTGTGGTGGCGTGCCAAATGCAACGATCCCAACACCAAAACCGCGCGGCGGCGATGGAAATGTTGCGGGCACGCATGTATGAACAGGAATTGAAAAAACGTGAAGCCTTGAGCGATTCGCAATATGATTCGAAAACGGATAATAGCTGGGGGCACCAGATTCGCTCCTATGTCTTGCAACCCTATCAAATGATCAAGGATTTGCGCACGGGGGTGGAGCGAACGGACTCCCAGGTGGTGTTGGACGGCGATCTGGACGATTTTATGCATGCCTCCCTCGCCCAACGTTTGGGCGGGACACAGGCGAATGTGCAGGATATTGAATAGGATTAAAAAGTCCTTGCTATGCTTGACTTGGAATACTGAACTCTCGGATTTTGTCACTTCGCTCCTGACGCAAAACTCCCTACGCTGGGTCGCTTGTTCCTAGACAATTTTTGGTTTAGGTAGACTCAAAAAAATGGTCTATGTGTTTGTTTTTTCGCATTTTGTTGCGATTAACCGGCTTCCACTTAATCGCAAAATGCTCTAGCCGGTAATAGTATAAAAGCCGTTCAATAGAAGGAGTGGGAAATCAAAAACCTCCAAAACCCCTAAAAACTGGTGACCGCGGTGGGATTCGAACCCACGACCTACTGATTAAAAGTCAGTTGCTCTACCGGCTGAGCTACGCGGTCGGAACTCTCAACCGCGGGAGAGACAGGAGGTGGCGGTTGAAAGTCGCGCCAAAATACGGAAAGAAATCGCATTCGTCAAGCATTGATTTCAAATTTTTTCAAAAGTTTTTCAAAAACCTGCGGAGTGACGAAATCCGCCACATTCCCGCCCAGCGATGCAATCTCTTTAATAAAGGATGATGAGATAAATTGCCATTTATCCGATGCCATGAGGAAAATTGTTTCAATGTCCGGGGCGAGTTTTGCATTCATCCCCGTCATTTGAAATTCAAATTCGAAATCCGAAACCGCGCGAAGCCCACGGAACAGGAAGCTGGCGCCCTTGGAATGGGCATAGTTAATCAATAAATCTTCGAATGATTCGACCTCAATGGGGCAAAATTTTTCATGCATATTTTCAATGTCGGCGCGCACCATTTCAAGCCTTTGCGCGGTTGAAAAAAGCGGTTTTTTGCGTTCATTTTCGGCAATGGCCACAATTAAATGATCGACCATACGGCTTGCACGCTGAATAATATGCAGATGTCCCTTGGTAATCGGGTCAAACGTACCGGGATAGATGCCAATTCTTGGGGGCAGTGCGTTTTTCTGAGTCATGAAGCTTAGATACAAAAAATCGTCGAATTTTTCAAGTGCGCGGAAAATTTGGAGGAGGCTTCGGCGCAAATTTAAAAAAATCAGTCACGGAGAGATAAAAATAATGCATTATTAATGTATTTGATATAACATATGAATATTAGGTAAAATTTTATTCAAATATGGGTGGACTATGAAACAAACATCATCAGGATTTTCTCTATTAGAGCTGCTTTTGTCCGTCGCATTATTTGCCATGATTTTAATCGGCGTTGCCCAGATGATTAATCGGCAGGGGGATGATGCCAAGGCGAGTGTTGTTGCTCTGCAGTTAAAGACATTTGGTGATGCAGCTGATGAATATATTAAGGATAATTATTCTACCCTCCTGACAGCTACGCCCGGAAACACGGTTCGTGTGGTCACATTCAATGACATTGGCGGCTATCTGCCGAATAATTTTACGGCGCAGAATGCCTATGGTCAATCCATGTGCGTTCTGGTGAAACGATCTCCTGCGGGCTCTGACAACTTGATTGGCTTGGTAGTCACTGAAGGTGGACGTGCGATTGATGACGTGACGTTGGGTCAGATTTCCGCCACTGTTGGTGGATCGGGAGGGGCGATATATGGTTCAAACGCAGCGCAAGTTGGCGGTGCTTTAGGCGTGTGGAAATTTGATGTGGCGAATTTT
>JAEUKN010000020.1 GCA_016794305.1 Alphaproteobacteria bacterium
AGGGTCATCAATGAGGGCGATGAGCGGCGCCACATCATGCGTGGGCCAGCGTTTGGCGAGCAACCGTTCGCGCGCCGTTTGCGGGTCATTGGCGTTGCGGATCAGGGCGATAATTTCATCAATATTGGCGACCGCCACGGCAAGTCCCGCCAAAATATGGGCGCGGTCGCGGGCTTTGTTCAATTCATAAATTGTGCGGCGGGTGATGACCTCTTCACGGAATCTTACAAACGCGCCTATGATTTGACGCAACACCATAGTTTGCGGTCGGCCATGGTGGAGTGCGAGCATATTACAGGCAAAAGAGGACTGCAGCGCGGTGAATTTAAAGAGTTGATTGAGCACAACATCCGCATTCGCATCGCGTTTAAGTTCGATGACAATGCGCACGCCGTCACGATCCGATTCATCGCGAATTTCTGAGATTCCCTCGACGATTTTCTCCCGTCCCACTTCGCCCAATCGCTCCAGCAACTGGCCCTTATTCACCTGATAGGGGATTTCATGAACGATGATGGCTTCGCGTTTATCGCGGATGGTTTCAATTGAGGTTTTGGAGCGTACAGGCATCGACCCGCGCCCGGTGGTATAGGCCCCGTAAATGCCGGAACGGCCCAAAATCTGGCCGCCCGTCGGAAAATCCGGCCCGGGGATATAGCCCATTAATTCTTCGTCCGTAATCTCCGGATTGAGGATAAAGGCAAGGCACCCGTCAATGACTTCGCCCAGATTATGCGGCGGAATATTGGTGGCCATCCCGACCGCAATCCCGCCCGCGCCATTGACCAGCAAGTTTGGCACGCGCGTTGGCAGGACAACAGGTTCATAGACCGATTCGTCATAGTTCGGGCGGAAATCCACCGTGTCTTTGTCGATATCTTGGAGGAGGGAGTCAGCGGCCTTGGAAAGTCTGGCCTCCGTGTACCTCATCGCCGCCGCCGGGTCGCCGTCCATGGATCCAAAGTTCCCCTGACCGTCAATCAACGGCAAGCGCATTGAGAAATCCTGGGCCATGCGGACAAGGGATTCATAAATCGCCGAGTCGCCGTGCGGGTGGTATTTACCCATCACATCCCCGACAATCCGCGCCGATTTTTTATAGGATTTATCGGAATGGTATCCGCCCTCTTGCATCGCATACAAAATGCGGCGGTGAACGGGTTTGAGCCCGTCACGCACATCCGGCAACGCGCGGGATACAATCACGCTCATCGCATAATCGAGATAGGATTTTTTCATCTCATCCGAAAGCGAGATACGGGGGAAACTTTTGGGGGCAGCGGTTTGTTCGGACATTTCCGTTCCATTATATTTAAAAAGTTAAATTCGCGGGTTGTATTGGCCGCGCATATCAGCGAGAGTTATTCATGTATGCATAACTCATTATCAGATTGTTATAGCAGAGACCGCCACAAAACCAAAGCTAACAGTTGAAAAAATTGGAAAAATTTTCTTTGGCCGATGTCACCAGCCTTTAGACCATTTTTGGGTTACGTAGAATCGAAAAAAATTGTCTAACTATTTGTTTTGTCGCATTTTTATTGCGATCAAACGGCTTCCACTTAATCGCAAAATTCTCTAAATTTCGTAACCCCGCACTTGATGCGGGGTCTTGATGTAATTGCGGGACCCCGGATGGGCGAAAAAGTCTTATAAATTCGACTTTTTCTGCTCCGGGGATACGGAATCGTTTGAATTATACTGGGGAGCAAACAGCCGAGGGTTTTTTCTTGGAGATTGCAATCAAGCCTCCATTGTCCGGGATGTTATCTGCTTTATCTGCGGTGGCGCGATAGGTAAGCCGACAGCAACCCCATCAAAACAGCTATGGCGAATCCCGCGGCGGCATATAGCATGACATGGCGGTGGGCGGCCTCATTAATGGCCGCGAGAAACCCAGTCTGGCGGACGGCAAAAATTTCGCTTCGCTCCGCCATCAAACTGCGATCCTGAAACAGCGAAACCCTCACCTGATAATCGCCCGAAGGAATGGTATTGGGCAAGGTAAAATCCGCACGGAATAGGCCATTTCCAAGGAAACTAATCTCACGCCCGCCATAGGGAAACATGCCGCCTTTTTGCGCCAAGCGCATAAGGGAGTTTTCAAATTTGTGAAATCTGATTGCATCCTCGGCGTCATCCGCGTCATCGGCACCGAGTTCGAGCCCGTTCAACCCGATATGATTTTGCCGTAAAAACTCAGCATTTGCCTGGGGTTGCAGCGCACTGGAGAGGGCATAATCATAGTAAAGCGGAATATCTTTAAACGCCATCCAATCATGCGGTAACCACATGCCCGCAACTGAACTGCGCTCCCGGATAATCACGCGGCTTTGCGGCCCGCGTACGCTAATTGCCAGTTGCGCCGTATAGGGGTTGTTGGGCGTATCCGGGCCGTGTGTGGTTTTTCCCTCCCCTTTTTGCGGCAAAATCGTGCCAAACACCGTGACCACGGCACCTTCAAAATCAGCAGAAATATTGATATTTTTGGGGGCTACGTCAAAGATAATCGCTTGCTCGGCTTGCTGTCCTGCTTGCGGGCCTGTTTGGTGAGGAGATGAGGGCGCGGCCATCGCCGAGAGACTGACCACGTCCACAACACAGATTGCCAGAGTAACGCCCAAATAAATACCCAAATACAGGCTCAGCGTGAGGAGCATGTTTCTCATCGCGCGACCTCAATTTTAAAATGTTCTTTGGGCTCAATGAACAGGCTTTGCCACAGCATTCCGCAGACGGAAAGTAGCAATAAAGCAAGGCTCAGCCGCGCCCAGGCCCCCTTCACATATTTTGTAACTTTTACCCCGATCTGGGCCCCCAGCAAACTTCCCAACATCAATAAAAATGCCAATAATAAATCCACCGTATTATTGCTTAAAATATGCAAAAATGCCGAAAGCGTGGTGGTGATCAAAATTTGAAACATTGATGTTCCGTTGACCAAATTTCCGGGCATCCCCAGAATATAAATCATGGCCGGCACCATCACAAACCCGCCGCCAATCCCCATGATTGAGACCATCAGCCCACCCAGAAATCCGATAAAAATCGGGGCCATAAGGCTCATGCTCAATCCTGATTTTGGAAAATATACGACATAGGGCAAGCCATTCGTTACATGCGACCAGAATTTTGAGCGGGCGGCCTCCACCGTGACGCGGCGATGAAGAACGGATTTTACGCTTTCAAACGCCATTAATCCGCCCACACTGCCGAGCAATAAAATATAGAGAATGTTAATCGTCACATCAATGTGACCGGTATATTGTAACAGGCGGAAAATCAGGATTCCGCAGAGTGTCCCAACCAAACTGCCGCACAGCATCGCCGATCCCATTTTGAAATCCACTTGGCCCTTGCGCGCCTGATGAATGGTCGCGGCCAGCGAGGTGGAAATAAGCTGAACGGCCTGGGTTCCCACAGCAAAAGAGGCAGGAACACCCAGAAAAATCAAAAACGGAGTGGCCAAAAACCCGCCGCCTACCCCGAATAATGTCGATAAAAACCCCACGCTCGCGCCCAAGGTCACAATCACTTCGAGCGAGACGGTCATTTCAGCAACGGGCAGGTAAATATCCATGAGAATCCTGTAGAATCGCGTGGTATAATCTCATGTTTATCGCGCAAACACCATGAAATTTATGAGATTTTTAAAATGAAGCTGTTTCATGTTCATTAAAATTACCGTATAAGCTTTAAGGATAAGACACAGATTTTTAAAAGGCCGATAAAAAATGTCCGAGAATACCAATAAGAATATTAATAATTTTTCTGAATCCAAACATGAAGCGAAACATGCCAAGGAAACTAAAATATCTTCTGTTTTGCGTGGATATTTCCTGACCGGATTAATGGTTACGGCCCCCGTGGGGCTCTCGCTTTACATTGTTTGGGGCGTTCTGGCGTGGATTGATGAAAAAGTGGGCGATATCATCCCCTTTCGCCTGACTGACAATAAGGATATTCCCGGGTTGGGGGTTGTTGCTGCGCTGATATTTTTTATTGTCGTAGGGGGACTGACCCGTAATTTTGTCGGACGCATGCTATTTAATTTCTTCCATTATGTGATGGAACGGCTGCCCTTGGTGCGTACGGTCTATGGCGCTCTGAAACAAGTTACCGATATGATTATGGGGCAACAAGCACAGGCTTTTCGCGATGTGGTGATGGTGGAATACCCGCGCAAAGGTGTCTATATGATGGGCTTTTTAACCGGAAAAACCGAAGGTGAAGTTCAGGCATTAACGGATCAAGAAGTTGTGAATGTTTTTATTCCCACCACGCCCAACCCGACATCGGGATTTTTAGCGTTCGTGCCAAGGGAAGATGTGATCAGGCTCAATATGTCGGTTGATGATGGGCTGAAAATGATCATTTCGGGTGGGATTCTTACCCCGAAATACGTGCCGATCACTCAGGACACTGTCCTTGAAAAGGGCCCGGTTCCTCCAACAGAAACGATTAATTAGAGCATTTTGCGATTAAGTGGAAGCCGGTTAATCGTTACAAAATGCGACAAAACAAATAGTTAGACCATTTTTTGAGTCTACATAACCGAAAAATGGTCTAATGAGATTTTCGCCACTCCGGCCCCTGCGGTGTGTCAATAATGGTGATACCGTGGGAGAGAAGCTCATCCCGGATTTCATCCGACCTTGCAAAGTCTTTCGCGGCGCGGGCTGCCGTACGTTCACTCAACAACGCCTCAATCTCCGATGCGTCCAGTTCTGGTGATGTATTGTGACTTCCTGTAGGCTTTTGTGCAAACCATTGTGCGGGGGATTGCGTCAAAAAGCCCATAAAGCGTGCCGATGCCACAAAATCCGACAGGGCTGCGGCGGTTTTCTCAACTGTTGCCTTTTTGGCCAATGCATTCAAAACGGCATAGGCCTTGGGCGTGTTGAGGTCATCGCACAGGGCCTCTAAAAACTCTGTTGGTGGCGCGGTGTCTATGATTTCCAGATGCTCTTTATCCGTTAAATCTGCGACCACACGATAAAATTTATCCAATGCTTTTTGCGATCGTGCCAAAGTTTCCTCTGACCAATCCAACGGTTGCCGGTAATGGGCCGATAAAAACGCGTGGCGGATTGTCTCACCCGCAATGCCGCGCGCAATCACATCATGGGTTAGGGTAAAATTGCCGAGCGATTTCGACATTTTTTCGCCATTCACCGTGAGGAAGCCGTTATGCATCCAATAGCGTGAAAAGGCCGCGAGATCAGTTTGATCATGGGCGCAGCAGCTTTGTGCGATTTCATTTTCATGATGCGGAAATTTTAAATCTGCTCCGCCGCCGTGAATGTCAATCGGCAATCCCAAATGTGTTTCCGCCATCGCCGAGCATTCAATATGCCAACCGGGCCGACCATAGCCCCACGGGGACTCCCACCCCGGTTGATCTGGTGTCGAGGGTTTCCAGAGCACAAAATCGGCGGGATCTTTTTTAAACGGAGCGACTTCAACCCGCGCCCCGGCAATCTGGTCATCGCGTGAACGGCCCGAAAGTCCGCCATAACCGGCAAAGGATGGGACATGAAACAACACATGTCCGTTGACTTCATAGGCATGATTTTTGGCGATCAGGCTTTGAATCAAGGCGATCATTTCAGGGATATGTTCGGTCGCGCGGGGTTGGATATCAGGGGGCGTCACCCCCAAAATCGCCATATCTTGGTTATAGGCCTCTTCAAAAAAGCGGGTGATTTGCCCAATTTCCCGCCCCGTATCTATGGCAGCCTGCATAATTTTATCATCAACATCGGTGATATTGGATACGTAGGTCACGCGGGGATAAAGAAAGCGCAAAACCCGCGCCAATTGGTCAAAGGTCACGGCCATGCGCGCATTGCCGATATGGGCATAACTGTAAACCGTGGGGCCGCAGGCATAAAGCCGCACATGCTCACGGTTGAGCGGCTCAAACTCCTGTTTTTGTCGGGTGAGGGAATTATAAAGTTTAAATTTAGGCGGGGAGGGATTGCTACTCACTTAAAAACTCCTGCAAACGTCAGGGAGGGCCGAAAAACAGCACATGACCTAGTATAATCAAGAATAGTAACGTTTGCACCCGAACGACGCAAGACAGAAGATAGAATTTTGGAAAGTTTTTTTGCCTTGCCACCCCATCAAATTTCGCAACCCCGTACTTGATGCAGGGTCCGCGAAAGTTAGAACCTGTTCATAATCTCTACTCCGGCGTTGGCTTTTCACGGTATTTCTGCGCTTCCGCTTCTCACGTACATCTATGTACGATCCGATGCGGTGTACGATCCGATGCGGTTCTCGAAAAACCGCAAAAATCCTTAGCCGTAGCGAGATCATGAACAGGTTCTTAGAAAATTAACGCCGCCGCGCTTTGACCCTAATAGGTTGGGGTTTCGGGGCATAGAAATAAGCAGCTATGAACGAAACAAATAGGGTAGATAAAATTGCGAATGTCATTTTGTGTGTCCGTCCCTTGGTTATATTTTTATGCTTTTTTCCCTTGATATTGGAATAGATGTTATCATGTTCCAAACAAATTATCAAATTTTAACATTGCTAAGAACCTGTTCATGATCTCTACTCCGGCGTTGGCTTTTCACGGTATTTCTGCGCTTCCGCTTCTCACGTACATCTAAGTACGATCCGATGCGGTTTTTGAGCAACCGCAAAAATCCTTAGCCGCAGCGAGATCATGAATAGGTTCTAAGACTGATCCGCTCAAACCCTATGCAAATCCGTGTATATTTATACTAAATCCATACTATCATAGGATTGTTTGAAGAAAAGTTAAGAGGAGGGGGCGCGGTCATTAAAAATAATCTGTATAAACTACCTGAAAGACTTGAAAATATTGCGAAAATACGGCAAGAAAAGGTGGAAAGAAAAGGGTTTAGAAAAACGGGTAAGGCAAGCGGGAATTCATTGCCGTAATGAAAACCAAATTCAAAATTACAGAAATACAGTTAAAAAGATAAAGGGAACAGACCATGATGGATATGGCGGCGTTAAAGTTAGAATTGGTGGATATGGTGTCATCAGCGCAGGATATGACATCGTTGGAGGCTGCGCGCGTCGCGGCCCTGGGGAAAAAAGGGCGCATCACGGATTTAATGAAAAACCTTGGGACTCTGAGCCATGAAGAGCGGCGCAGTGCGGGGGCCGAGCTTAATCTTTTGAAGGATGAAATTTCCGCGTTGATTGATCGGCAAAGCCAGCAATTGAGGGCTCAGGAGCTGCAAAACCGTTTAGCCAATGAAGAGGTGGATATCACCCTATCTCCGCGCCCTGAAGTGCGGGGCAGCATTCATCCGATTTCGCAAACCATGGATGAACTTTTGACAATTTTTGACGGTATGGGGTTCACGGTTGCCGAAGGCCCGGATATTGAGGATGATTTTCACAATTTTACCGCACTCAATTTCCCCATCGGCCATCCTGCGCGCGAAATGCATGATACGTTTTATTTGCCCGATGATGAGCGCAAAGACGGTGAGGCGCAGAAAAAATTGCTGCGCACTCATACCTCCACCGTGCAGATTCGCTATATGACCACGCATAAACCGCCGATTAAAATCGTGTGCATGGGGCGGGTGTATCGCGCGGATTGGGATATGACTCACACACCTGTCTTCCATCAAATTGAGGGGTTGGTGATTGATAAAACCACGAGCATGGCGCATTTGAAAGGCTGTTTGAGCCAGTTCGTGCGGGAATATTTTGAAGTTGATGATCTGCCCGTGCGCTTTCGCCCCAGCTTTTTCCCCTTTACCGAGCCAAGCGCGGAAATGGATATAGGCTGTTCACGCAAGGGCGGAGAGCTGAAAATCGGGGCGGGGGATAGTTGGTTAGAGATTTTGGGATGCGGCATGGTTCACCCCAATGTCTTACGCAATTGCGGGCTTGATCCTGAGGAATATCAAGGCTTTGCGTTTGGTATGGGGATCGAGCGTCTGGCGATGCTCAAATACGGTATTCCTGATTTGCGGACATTTTTTGAATCGGATGTGCGGTGGCTCTCTCATTACGGGTTTGACCCGCTCAATCGTCCCAACCGCGCAACCAAAATTTAAAGTTTTCCAGAGATAAAATTCAGGGATAAAATATGACCCCGGCAGCGCGGATTCAATCGGTTTTAGAGATTTTAGAGCGTATAGAAAAATCACCCATTCCGATGGATTTAACCATTGGCGATTATATGCGCAATCGCCGCTATATCGGCTCCAAGGACCGCAGCGCGATCGTGGAAAAAACCTATGATATCATGCGCCACCACGCGCGGATTCATTGGGTTTTGGGTGAGTTGGGCGTGGGGAGCCCATCCCCCAGATTACGGCTTTTGACCTCACTTGTGATGAATGAAGGGTTGGATAAAACGGTCCTTTTATGTGACGGCAGCCGCCATGCGCCGGCCCCTGTGGTGCAAGAGGAACGCGAGATTTTGGAACGTCTCCCCAGAGATTTTTCGGCGGCACCGGTTGAGGTGTTGTGTGAATGTCCGCCCAACTATGCGCCCTCGCTTCTTGCTTATTTCGGGCATGATTTCCCCTATGAGCTATCGGCCATGATTCCCCCGGCCCAACTGAATTTGCGCGTAAATTTGGCGATTGGCGATGTGGATAAGGCCGCAAGCCTCTTGGCGGAGGATCATGTCGCAACCGTCCGAAATCGCTACAGCCCCTGGGGGCTCAAGGTTGAAGGGAAAGCGTTTTTATCACTCACCCGCGCCTTTAAAAAAGGATTGATTGAGATTCAGGATGAGGGGTCGCAGTTGATTGCCCTGTGTTGCGGCGCGCGTGCGGGACAGCAGGTTTTAGATTACTGCGCGGGGGCAGGGGGGAAGACCTTGGCACTCGCATCCGCCATGCTGGGGGATGATATGCGGCCCAAGGGGCGCATTGTGGCGATGGATCTGGAGCCCGCGCGGCTCGCTAAAGCCAAGGATCGGTGCCGCCGTGCGCGGATTAGTGATATTGTGGAGCTGCGGCCGCTCAGCGATGAAAAAAATCGCAAATGGTTGCGGCGGCAAAAAGAAAGTTTTGATTGTGTGTTGGTGGATGTTCCCTGTTCGGGAACGGGGACATGGCGGCGCAATCCGGATATGCGTTGGCGGACATATGGCCCCGGCATTGAGGAATTAACATCTATTCAGGCCGAAATTTTGGAAAAAGTTGCGGGCGCGGTCAAGCAAGGCGGGCGATTGGTTTATGCCACCTGTTCCCTTTTGCCCGAAGAAAATGAAGATCAGATTGAACGTTTTTTGGCTCGGCACCCTGAATTTATCCTCAAAAACCTTGAAAGCATTTGGCCCGAGACGCTTGAAGTGCCTTGCGAGGGATCCTACCTTAGATTAACCCCGCGCCGCCATCAGAGTGACGGTTTCTTTGCGGCAGTGATGGAGCGGTCGCATTCGGCAAGCGGTGCATAAAGGGGAGCCATATAAGGGGAATATAGGATATGTCGGAACCGCCCGGAGATGAATTTGAACCGCCCTCAAGCCCCAATGGCTTGGGGGGGACGCGGAGCGGAGGGGAGGAATCCGCAGGGGAAAGTTTAATCGGTGCGCTTAAAAAGTCTGTGCAAGAGATTGAAAAAGCTAGTGAAATCGGGCCTGATAAAAATGAACTTGATGACATTACGTCTGCAAACGCACCGGACATGGCCATCAGGAACGCCTCGCCATTTGATCAAAAAAATAGAGAAAAATCCTTCATCGAAAGACCAGGACGAAAACCTAGGCAAAGAGCAGAAGAAAATTTTATCCAAAGGATTTTTACGCGCATTCCCGCGGGATTGTGGGGGTTGCTGATTTTCGCACTTCTCATCGCCTTTCTCATGGGTGGGCTTGCCGCTATTGCGCAAAAAAATCTGGCACGATCATCTGAAAAAATTCTGCGCATTGCGCCCGATCAATCGGTTTCCTATGGTTTCCAAGACTTGCAGGGTGTGTGGGTCAACTCAACGCCCCAATATTGGATGTATTTTAAGGTCAATGAAAACAAATATGAATGGGTGATCCAATTCCCTGAAACGCCCGGATTGCGCTATTTTTCGCGGGGTGATCTGGTGCTGGCGAATGATGTGATGGTGGCCACTCAACGCGGGGCCCTGGGTACGCCGGTGGATCCTGAGCGTTTATATATCGGCTATATGCCGATTTCACTGATTAACATCAATATTCGCCTGAAACTTAGCGAGGGAGCGATGATGTGGGAAGTTGAACCGCAAGAATCAAAACGGCTGGAAGGGCCGGTATCCGTACTCTTTAACCCCCATGCCGCGCAAAACTTTAACTGGACAAAAGCCAGATAGGGCCGGGAAGGGGAGTGAACCATCATGCCCGAATTGCCCGAAGTTGAAACAACGCTTCAAACTTTAAAACCTTATCTTGAGGGCAAGTTGATTGACCGCGTCGAAATCTATACCAAAAAACTGCGCGTGATGGTGCCTGAAAATTTGGGGCATAGGATGGAGGGGCGCAAGATTTCTCGGCTCTCACGGCGCGCAAAATATATGATTTGGGCGCTTGAGGGGGGAGCTGAGACCGTTGAGTCTTTTTCACCCCTGGCCATCATTATTCATCTGGGCATGAGTGGCCGATTTCGCGTGGAAGCCAAGGACGGGCAAGCGTTTCAACCGCTCAAACATGATCACATGATGATCGAATGCGGGGATAGCCGCATCATTTTTAACGATGCGCGGCGATTTGGGTTGATTGATGACTATGCAGGGGAAAGCGTCGAAAATTGCCATTATTTCAAGCATTTGGGGCCGGAACCATTGAGCGATGCGTGGGGTTTGGGCACATTTTTTGATGCTCTCAAATCACGACAAACATCAATTAAACAAATGCTTTTGGATCAAAAAATTGTGGTGGGGATTGGCAATATCTATGCCAACGAAGCCCTCTATATGGCCGGTATTCACCCGTTGAGGCCCGCAAAAAGCTTGGAGTTTTATGAGGTGAAGAGCCTTATGGAGTGTGTGCGCGCGGTCCTTCGTGCGGCGATTGCGCAAAGCGGGAGTACGCTGCGCGATTACCGTAGGATTTCCGGTGAAATTGGCGGATTTCAAGAGCATTTTCAGGTTTATGACCGTGAAGGCAAATCTTGTCCCGCATGTGAAAAAGCACAAAAAAACAATCCCGATTCGCCGCACTGCTGCGTTCAAAGAATCGTCCAAAACGGACGGTCCAGCTTCTTTTGCGCCATAAAACAACGATATACTCGCAATACTGAACTCCCGGGCGTTGTCACTTCGCGCCTAGCGTAGTCTCCCTACGCGGCGTTGCTTGTTCCTAGCCGGCAATTCAGTCTTCCGAGTATAGGTTTTAAATGGCCGGATTTATCCACATGATTTTTTGATTGCCCCCCATGTGAGTCTTGAAGATAAAGACTTATAGGGCGTTAGAGAGTTTGAAAAAAATGAAATTTTTGCTGTGGAAAAACAATTTATGGTGTCATGAAAAGCTTGAAAATATTTCTCCAACTGCAATGATCAAAATGAGTCGTTTGGCAAGAGTATTTTTTTAAAATTTTTTGGGTAAAGTTTCTTGACATCTGGGGATAAGTCAGCTTAAAACTATTCCATTAGCAAACAAACTTTATAGAATTTTTGAAAGAGTTTTTCGAATGGCCAATCACGTTTCGGCGAAAAAACGCACCAGACAAAATGCAAAACGCGCAAAAGTAAACAGCGCCAACCGCAATCGCATCCGGACCTTTGTGAAAAAGGTTGAACTGGCTTTGATCGGTGGTGATGTGGCCGCGGCCGAAGCAGCCTTCTTGGTTTGCCAGCCTGAATTGCAAAAAGGTGTTTCCAAAGGAATTATCCACAAAGGGACAGCTTCACGGAAGTTGTCGCGTTTGTCTGCACGTATCAAAGCAGCAAAATCTCAGTAGTTCTGTCTCAGTAGTTCTGTCAGGGCTTTCCTGATCATTTTTTAAATCCATGGATTTGCGAGCAATCGCAAAGCCTTACTCTTGACTTTTTTAAAAGCGTGTTCCCTACCGTTGCGATAACGGCAGCAGGAGTTTTTTGCCTTAAAGGTGTAACTTTCGGGGCATAATGTTTAGGGGCGTGATGTTATTTCGATTTTGAAGATGGTTTTTGATCATTTCAGTCGTAAACAAAGTCCAAAATAAAAAAATAAAATATTTTTTTGAGTGTGTGGAGTGGATAAACGATTCGTTTGTCCATGAGGAGTGGCTTATTCCAAAATCCGGGCATGACCGATGATTTTCGATAGGCTTTTATTTTTTGTACATTTAAATTGGTGGGAGAAACCGCAATATGACTGACTCTTCGGGCAACACTGCATCCATTATCAATCTTTACGGTCAGGCTTTGTCGCCTGAAACTTATGATCCCACCCCCGAAATGGTGGCGATATGGGGAAAAGTCTATGATTTGATGCGCGAAGAATTTGGAGAGGCAGTGTTCCGTAGCTGGCTGAAGCCCTTGGCTTTGCAGGCTTGCTACCATGGCACGCTTGAAGTGTCGGTGCCCACGCGTTTTATGAAAGATTGGATCAGTTCCCATTACTCGGAACAGATTTTAAAATTGTGCCGTGCGCAGGATTCGTCAATTGAGCGTTTGGAAATTGTGGTGGTGCATGGTCATGTGGCCGCTCCCGAATCGGCGGCGATTGAGCCGATCACAAAGCTGCCCAAGGCCAATTTGAATGATTTGGCGGCTAAGCTTGATCTCGCGAGCCCGCTTGATCCGCGCTTTACCTTTGAAACTTTTGTGGTGGCAAAATCGAATGCGCTGGCGCATGCGGCGGCGTGCCGCGTGGTGGAATGCAATGTGCCGTTTAACCCGCTCTTTATATATGGCGGCGTGGGGTTGGGGAAGACCCATTTGATGCATGCGATTGCCTGGGAAATGAAGGAAAAACAGCCTGATAAGGTGGTCATGTATCTCTCGGCTGAAAAATTTATGTATCAGTTTGTCAAGTCCATCAGGGCGCAAGATACAATGGCGTTTAAAGAGGTTTTGCGCTCCGTCGATGTCTTGATGATTGATGATATTCAGTTTATCGCGGGGAAAGACTCAACCCAAGAAGAATTTTTCCACACTTTCAATGCGTTAGTGGATCAGAATAAACAGATTATCATTGCCTCTGACCGCGCGCCGGGTGAGCTTCAGGGGGTGGATGAACGCCTGCGCTCCCGTATGTCGTGGGGGTTGGTGGCCGATATTCATACCTCCACCTATGAATTGCGGCTGGGGATTTTAAAGGCGAGAGCCGCGCAGCTCAATGTTAGTGTTCCTGATTCGGTTTTGGAGTTTTTGGCACTCAAAATCACCTCCAACATTCGTGAGCTAGAGGGGTCACTCAACCGTATCGTGGCGCATGCGGATATTGCGAAATCGGCGATCACCTTGCAATCGACCCAAGAGGTGTTGCAGGATTTGCTGCGCACCAGTGATCGCCGCGTGACCATTGATGAAATTCAAAAACGTGTCGCGGAGCATTATAATATCCGTCCGGCCGATATGCAGTCCGCCCGCCGTGCGCGGAATGTGGCCCGCCCGCGCCAAGTTGCCATGTATTTGTCCAAACAACTGACCGCGCGGTCACTCCCTGAAATCGGGCGCAAATTTGGCGGGCGTGATCATACAACCGTAATGCATGCGGTTAAAAAAGTGGAAGAGTTAATGGCCGAAGATACAAGCTTTGCGCAGGATGTCGAAGTCCTTCGCCGCACGTTGATTGGGTAAACCCGGTCGGGTTAATCGGATTGATTAAACCTGATCGGTTGGAAATAATTGAGGAGAAAATTTGATGAAATATAATGTGGCTGTTGTGGGGGCGAGTGGTAATGTAGGGCGAGAGATGCTGCAAATCCTCTCAGAGCGCGGCTTTCCCACGGGTGAGGTTTATGCGCTTTCCTCCGCGCGGTCAGCAGGGGGAGAGGTGTCGTTTGGCGATCAGGATATCAAATTGCAAGACCTTGCTAAGTTTGATTTTTCCCAAACAGATATCGTGTTATCTTCTGCCGGTGGGTCGGTTTCTGCGGAATTTGCACCGCGCGCCGCTGCTGCCGGGGCGGTCGTGATCGACAATACATCGCATTTTCGTATGGATCCCGATGTGCCGTTGGTGGTGCCGGAGGTTAATCCTGAGGCGATTGCGGGATACACTAAGAAAAACATCATCGCCAACCCGAATTGTTCCACGATTCAAATGGTGGTGGCACTCAAACCGCTGCATGATGCGGCCAAAATCAAGCGTGTGGTGGTGTCAACCTATCAATCCGTGTCGGGTGCGGGGAAGGATGCGATGGATGAATTATTCAACCAAACCCGCGCTATTTTTATGAATGCCACGCCCAATCCGCAAAAATTTAAGAAACAAATTGCCTTTAATACCATTCCGCAAATTGACGTGTTTATGGATGATCGCCGCACGAAGGAAGAATGGAAAATGGATGTTGAGACGAAAAAAATTCTCGACCCTCATATTAAGGTTTGCGCCAATTGCGTGCGGGTTCCGGCCTTTATCGGCCATGCGGAAATGGTGAATGTTGAGTTTGAACGGGAGATCAGCGCGCAAGAGGCGTTAGCCATTCTCGCCAAAGCCCCGGGTGTGAGTGTGATTGATTTGGAATCGGAGATGGAATTTATCACCCAAGTAGAAATTCAGGGCGAGGATGATGTGTTTATCTCTCGCCTGCGCGAAGACCCAACCGTTGAAAACGGGCTGAATTTCTGGTGTGTAGCGGATAATTTGCGCAAGGGTGCGGCACTCAACGCCGTACAAATTGCAGAAATTTTAGTGCGCGATTATTTAAAGAAATAGTTTTTTGCGTTTTTTTAGGAATTCAATCTATGTCAGCAGGATTTTTAGCATTATTGGATGACGTCGCCAGCTTGATGTCCAAGGCCGCGGCCAACAGTAAAATCGTCATGAGCGGGTTTGACGATATCGCCACGATGACGGGTCTGGGGGTTAAAGGGGCGAGCGCGGTTGTCATAGATGATATCCCCGTCAATGCCAAGGTCATGGCCGAATTTACCATTGAACCCGCCAAGGAAATTCCCCTGGTTAGTGCGATTGAACGCGGGTCCATGATCAATAAGGCCATCGCGATTCCTCTGGCGATGATCGTCAATATTTTTGCGCCGTGGCTGCTCACCCCGATTCTGGCTGTGGGTGGGGCTTACCTAGCCTATGAAGGTAGCGAAAAAGTTTTTCATGCGATTGCCCATAAATTCAAATTATTCAATAAAAACCATGTGGACACCGAACATCGGCCGAATTCTTGTGATGAGGAGGAGGGCGGCGAGTGTCGCAATCAAGAAGAATTTGAAAAGAATTTAGTCAAAGGGGCCATTCGTACCGATTTGGTGATGTCAATTGAAATCACCTTTATCGCATTGGCCGAAATTGCCGATATTGTTCCTGAATTTACCTGGGCGCCCGCATGGGTGATGCAATTGATTGCGCTCATTGTCATTGGGTTTGTGGTAACAAAACTAATTTACGGACTGGTCAAAGCGTTGATTAAAATGGATGATGCGGGGCTTCACCTTATTTCCCTGACCTCGGCAGACCATGAAAAACCCACCCGCAGCCTGATCATCAAACGTAATTTGGGGCTATTTTTGATCCGGGCCACCCCCAACATCATGAAATCAATGTCAGTCCTGGGCACCGGTGCTATGCTTTTTATTGCGGGTGAATTATTGGCCAAACAATTTACACTGCTTGCCGATATGGTGCATCACATACCGCTGGGTACGGTGGGGCATTATTTGGGATTTTCGATTGTGGGTTTGATGGCCGGTGCGGTCATCGTTCCCTCAATCCATGTTTTGGGATTAATGGCAAGCAAACTTCGTAAGGATTAGCCGAATTTTTTGTTATCTGCCTTCGTAGGACGGAGGAGGGGAAGCCTCCGCAGCTTGCGCAGCATCCGGAGTTGGCCCCGAATTGTTCGAGAGATTATTTGAAAGGTTACTCGACGCAATCGTGTTCATATTTCCCAAACTCATTGTGCCTTCGCGGTTGGGGGGCGTATCGCGCGTTTCCCGCTCTCGGGGAGGCTGGAGGGTGAGTTCCTTTGGCGCAGTGTTATTGTCCGAAATAGATGCCGAATTTTGGCGGTCTTGACGCTCCTGCTGGTTTTGGGAGCGTTCGGTCTGGCTTTGTGATTGCTGCGGGCGGCGATTTTGGCCCACGCGGCGTTGTCCCATATGACGATTCTGGCCGCCTGTTCGGCCTCCGGACCTGCCTTCGGCGGAGGGTACGAAATTGGATGACTGGGCATCCATATCACCCTCATCATCCGATGAAAAATCATTGCCTTGAGAGCGCGGTGAGCGAGGGCCATCCATGAGGAAATCCGGCAATTCCGATCCGTTCTGGTCACGTCTGCGCGCGGCGCGGTGCGGTGGAATAGGGATCGGGCGTTGGGTCAGCTCCTCACGCTCAGAAATTGCAACTTCAATTTCTAACTTTGCCGCGACTTTACGAAGCTCATGAACGGCCTCTTGCAAGCTTTCGCGCGCGGCCACATTCTGCCGTGATCCTTGCCAGGCATCATAGGCATTAATGCAATTTTCTGCGCAATTTCTTAATCTTTGACCGGTTTCGTCCATGATGATCTCCGTTTTGGAAAATAAGCCGCAAGCTTATATAAGTCTTTCAATGATGACCATTACATGTCTTCCACCTTGCGGTCAAGTGGGCAGAATCACTTGAAAAATGCTTTGCTGGTTACGCAGCACCAGCAAAACAGCCACAATCAATGCCCGAGTTGAGGTCTGAACTGAGGCCCCTGTTCGAGGCCCCAGTAAAGGCCCAAATCAATGCGCGCGGATATCTACGCGGTCAAAGCTGCCCACGCGCTCTTCGGCATAGGTTTTGATATCCTCCAAATCACTGAGCAAATCAATCAAAATATCGCTGAAGGCTTCGCTATCAGCTCCATGCCCTGCGGTCTCCAAAGAATGGGTTTTAATCACCAAAACATTTTCCTGATGATCATGGGCGTAATCTTTTTTCATATAAATCTCGGATATAAGCGGATGGGTTACACCGGTGATATATTGCGGAACGTTTGATTGAATTGCGTAAGTCATTTTGCGATACTCCTATCAATTTATGCAGTGGTTGACCTTTTAAATTGAAGGCGAGTCTTTATGCCCTCATTCACCTAACTTAGCTCAAATCTGTAACATGAAAACCACACTTATGTTTCAAATGTGAAAAAAATTGTTTCTGAATTGTTGCAAAGAACATTCAACCACTCTGGACAAAATGATTTTCATCCGATAAAAACCTTGTGAAAGCCAAAATAGTTTATAAGGAATTTGATATGGTCTCTGCGGTTGAGCAACTCTCAAAAAACGCTAACTGGGGCGCATTTGCCAAGGCGACTGAGCTGAAAAAGCGGATATTATTTGTGATTGGTGCCCTGTTGGTTTACCGGTTGGGGACATATATCCCTATTCCCGGCATTGATCCGCATGTATGGGAAGCCATTTTTCAACAAAAAAGCGGCGGATTGCTCGATATGTTCAACATGTTTTCGGGGGGATCGCTTAAGCGTATGACGGTGTTCGCCCTCTCGATCATGCCCTATATTTCGGCGTCTATTATCGTGCAGTTGGCCACCGCCCTCTCCCCTAAGCTTGAGGCGTTGAAAAAAGAGGGCGAATCGGGTCGCCAGAAAATCAATCAATATACACGCTATTTGACCGTGTTGCTCGCCGCGATTCAGGCCTATGGGCTTGCGGTGGGGCTTGAGAATCTTCAGGGCTCTGCCGGCTCTGCGGTAATTGATCCGGGCATATTTTTCCGCATATCCACCATTATTACCGTGGTGGGGGGGACGATGTTTCTGATGTGGCTCGGTGAACAAATCACGTCGCGCGGTATTGGTAACGGGATTTCGTTGATTATTTTTGCGGGGATTGTCGCGAACCTACCCCATGCATTGCTGCAAACTTTAACACTGGGTGAAGAAGGCCAGATTTCCTTTATCGGCATTGTGATGATCGGTGTGATGATTGTGGGAACCATCCTGTTTATTATTTTCATGGAACGGGCCCAGCGTCGGATTTTGGTGCAATATCCAAAACGCCAGGTGGGCGCGCAGCAAATGACCGAAGCCAGCCAAAACCATCTGCCTTTGAAACTCAATATGTCGGGCGTGATTCCGCCGATTTTTGCCTCCTCTCTCTTATTTCTTCCGATGACCATTGTCGGGTTTGCGGGAATTGATGCGAGTGGCGGATTTATGTCGGATCTCGCGCGTTACATGACGTCCGGGCATCCGGTGCATATGGCGCTTTATGCGGCTTTAATCACGTTTTTTGCCTTTTTCTATACGGCGATTGTGTTTAACCCCGATGAAAACGCGGAAATGTTGCGCAAATATGGCGGCTTTATCCCCGGGATCAGGCCGGGAAAAAACACGGCGGAGTTTTTGGATCATGTGCTCACCCGTATTACGGTTTTGGGCGCGGCTTATCTGTGCTTCATCTGTTTATTGCCGGAATTTTTAATTTCGCAATATGGCTTGCCGTTCTATTTTGGCGGGACTTCGCTTTTGATTGTGGTCTCCGTGACCATTGATACGGTGGCCCAAATTAATTCGCATATGTTGGCGCATCAATATGAAGGGTTGATCAAGAAAACACGTCTGGCCAAAGGGAAAATGGGGAGAAAATAGATCGTGAATATCATTTTAATCGGACCACCCGGCGCGGGGAAAGGCACTCAGGCAAAGATTCTAGAGGATGAGCGCGGATTAAAACAACTCTCAACCGGTGATATGTTACGGGCTGAAATCACTGAAAAAACCCCGCTGGGCCTAAAGGTGAAGGAAATTATCGATTCCGGCTCTTTGGTGTCGGATGATATTATGATTGATATGATCTCCCACCGTATTGATAAGGATGACTGCGTGAGGGGCTTCATTTTGGACGGTTTCCCAAGGACGGTGGCCCAGGCCGAGGCATTGGATAAAATGCTGCATGACAAGAAAAAAGATTTGAATGCGGTCATTCAATTGGTGGTGGACGAGGATGCCTTGATCGCACGCATTGAAAAGCGGGCAAGGGAAAGTGCCACTGTCCGGGCCGATGATAATGCCGCGACCTTGCAAAAACGGTTGGAAGCGTACCGCAGTCAAACCGCGCCCATTTTGCCGTACTATCAAAATCACGGCATTCTGCGCACTGTGGACGGTATGGCCCCGGTCGAAGAGGTTACCCGCCAAATCGCGGAGATTTTGGGTCAATAGTGCGTGTTTGTTTGTCAGGGGGTTCCAAGATAATGAGAAATATTATATTCTTTGTGGCTCTTTTGCTCGCAGTTCTTGTGGTGGGTCAACAAAATCAGGTTTTGGCGAAATCTGATCAATCTGTGTTTGATCAAGTGATGAATTCAGGAGTGCTTCGCTGCGGATATTATGTTTTTCCTCCCGCTACGTATCGTGATCCAAATACCAAGGAATTATCAGGATTTTCAATTGATTTGATGAATGAAATCGGTAAGCGGAGCGGGCTCAAAATTGAATGGTCAGAGGAAACTAACTTTTCCAACTGGATACCATCTCTTCAGGCAGGCCGTTTTGATGTTGCCTGCACCCCTAATTGGCCTGACATTCCGCAATTAAGAGCCGTCGCTTTTTCGACTTCCATGTTTTATGCAGGATTATCCCCCATGGTTCGTGCGGATGATTCGCGGTTTAGCGGTAAGGATTTAAAGGTCTTTAATGATGAGGCCGTCACGTTCGCCACCCCCGATGGCGATGCGATTGGCGGGATTGTCGCCGCTAAGTTTCCTAAGGCAAAAATTAAATATCTATCCGCGGATGGGGATATATCCTCTTTTGCCATGGATGTTATTACAAAAAAATCTGATGCGTTTATTTCGGATCGAAACGGTTTGTATGAATTTAACAAAAACAATCCTATCAAGTTGAAATTATTTGCCCCTGATCAACCGTTAAAATTACAGGCTTTTTCTCTGGCGGTTGAGGCGCATCAAGTTGAGATGAAAAATTTTCTTGATAATGCCATTGCGGAACTTCAGCATGATGGCACCATGGACCGCTTGCTCAGAAAATGGGAATCTGAACCGGGCAAAACTTACTTACGGGTGAGTAGCCCCGCCCAACTCCCATCAAATTAAGGAGTCTTCGTGACCAACATTGCAATCATTGGGGCGGGAGCATGGGGGACGGCATTGGCCCAGTGTTATGCCGGGGCGGGGCATCGGGTTGCTTTGGTCGTGCGTACCAACGAATTGGCCGAAGAGATCAAGAAAACCCGCGTTAATCAGACCTATCTGGCCGATATTCAATTGCATGATACGATCAATATCCTCCCTCTCAATCAGTTTATTGAGACTGGGGACGGGGCAAAATTTGATATTATCCTCAATGTGACGCCCACGCAATTTTTAAGGGCGAATTTACAACAAATTCATGCGGTTCTACCCAAAGACGCGCCGATGGTCATTTGTGCCAAGGGAATGGAGATTGGGACGGATAGTTTGCCGCTCATGATTGCGGCGGAGGAATGCCCGACTATTCGCCTTGCGTATTTGAGCGGCCCGAATTTCGCGCGCGATATTGCAAGGGGATTGCCGAGTGCGTCCACTCTGGCCGGTGAAGTCGAGGTGACGGATGATGTTATTGCGCGCTTAACCGCGCGGAATTTAAGGTTGTATGCCAGCCGTGATATTTGGGGCGCGCAAATTGGCGGGGCGATTAAAAACGTGATTGCGATTGCCTGTGGGTTATGCCACGGGTTGGAATTGGGAGAGAGTGCGCGGGCCGCGCTTGTCACCCGCGGATTGGCCGAAATTGCACGATTGAGCGAAACCATGGGCGGTAAGCGCGAAACTTTGTTGGGACAATGCGGCGTGGGGGATTTGATGTTGACCTGCTCCAGCGCGCAATCACGCAATTTTTCACTGGGGCTGGAACTGGCGGGCGGCAAGACTTTGACGCAGATTACACGCAGCCGCACCAGCATTGCCGAAGGGGTGACAACCTCCCGCGCGGCCTATCATTTTGCCAAAACCCGTGGCGTTGATATGCCGATTGTGGAAACCGTATATCGCTGCCTGTATGAGGGTTTAAGCCTAGGCCATGCGCTTGATCATATTCTTTCCCGCCCGCCGCGGGCCGAAACACATTGAAAATAGGGGGTGACAGGTGGCTTATTGGTTGATGAAATCGGAACCTGATTGTTATTCCTGGGACCGCTTGAAACAGGATAAAATCACCGCATGGGATGATGTGCGTAATTATCAGGCACGCAATAATATGATGGCGATGAAACGCGGAGATTTGGCATTTTTCTATCATTCCAATGTCGGCAAAGAAATTGTGGGCATCATGGAAATTGCCCGTGAACATTACCCGGACCCGGAGGATGAGAGCGGTAAATTCGTCCTGGTGGATGTCAAATATAAAACGCCGCTCAAAACACCTGTTACACTCTCGGATATTAAGGCTCATCCGAAGTTGCAAGAGATCAAGCTGATCCGCCAGTCGCGATTGTCCGTCATGCCGGTGTCTCAAGAAGAGTGGGCCATTATTTGCCGTATGGGCGATTTATAATGCGCTTGAAAATGGGGGCCGAGCGGATAAATTCATGGTAAAAACTGGAATATTGAATTAATATATCTAAATAATGATGGGTAATCAGTCAAGAAAACGGATTTGTAATGGACGAAATTAAAATTGTTGATACTTCCAAACTCGCGGTGACCGGCGATGTCACCGGGGCGTTCAAATTAAAGCGCGGTGAGCAAGTCAACCTGACGCGCCTTGATCCGACCTTGCGCCGCGTGATGGTCGGGGTGGGATGGGATATTATCGGGTTTGATAGTGACGCCCCGGACCTTGATCTCAGCATTTTTGTGCTCAACAAACATCAACAAACGCGGATGGATGAAGATTTTGTGTTTTACAACAATCTGAAAACCATCGAAGGCGCGGTCCATCACATGGGTGATAACCGCACCGGGGCAGGGGATGGCGATGATGAAAATGCGTTGATTGAGCTAGAGGCACTGCCCTATGAAGTCGAAAAACTCGCCTTTGTGATCTCAATTTATGAAGCCGATACCAAAGGACATGATTTTAAATCGGTGCGCAATTGTTTCTTGCGGCTGGCCAATGATGAAAATAATATGGAATTGTTGCGCATTCATATGGATCAGGAATTTGAGGAAAATAATAAAGCCAGCGCCATGATTGTCGGATTTTTGGAACGTAACGGCCCGAATTGGTTTTTTGAAGGCTCCGGAGAATTTTATCTCGGCGGACTTAAAGAAATCGCCACAAAATACGGTATTGTCGTTGCCTATTAATATCGGGCTTTGCTTTGACTGATCTCTAGACCATTTTTTCGTTATATAGTCTCAAAAAATGGCCTAACTATTTGTTTTATCGCATTTTTTAGGATTAACAGACTTCCACTTAATCGCAAAATGCCCTAATCCATTTTCTTGATATAATCGACAATGCGGCGGCCGATTTCTTCGGACGCTTTGACATGCAAATCAATTTCATTGTGGATGAAATCCAGCGTACCCATCTCGCGCCGATCTTTGACAATAATTTTAATGTCGGACTTCACGCGGCGCACTTCGGCTATAATTCTTGCGATTTCCAGCGCATCGGGGATTACAATAATGATCGCCACGGCCTGATCAATTGAGGATTCTTTTAAAGTTTCCTCCGACCCTGCATCGCCTGCAATGGCCTGGAACCCTTGCTCACGAAGCGATTCTACGCGCTCCCTATTGCTTTCGATGATAATGAGGTTGGTTTGATCAAAATCAAGATGATGGCAAATATAGGTGGCGACATCGCTGGCCCCCACCAGGAGAATTGTTTTCCGCGATGCAGTTGAGGAGGGTGCGCCGATCCCCTTGGGCGGTTCAATCAAATGCGCCAGCGGGTCATCATCGCTCAAATCAAATCTATGGCGAAGTTGCGGATGGTTTTTGATGAACAAATAGATGAGGCGCGAGCCAAAAAACGTCACGGGATTGAGGGCAATCGTAATCAATGCTCCTGCCAAGATAATATCGCGTGCCTCCGTCTCTAACACCCCGTAACTCACGCCCAACGTGGCCAAAATAAAGGAAAACTCGCCAATTTGGGACAGTCCCGCCGAAACCAACAGCCCGGTTTTAAGCGGATAGCGAAATAAGGTCACAATAACAAAGGCCGCGACCGATTTTCCCACCATAATAATCAACACGCATAACAGCACGCCGAGCGGATTGCTGAAAATAATATTGGGGTTAAACAACATGCCGACCGAGACAAAAAACAACACGGCAAAGGCATCCTGAAAAGGGAGGGCGCGTTCGGCGACTTGCTTACTCAAATTTGATTCGCGCAACATCATGCCGGCAAAAAATGCGCCCAGAGCCAAGGACACATCAAATATTTTTCCCGCGCCATAAGCCACCCCTACGGCTATGGCGAAGCTCGCGAGGGTAAACAGCTCCCGCGATCGGGTGGAGGCCACTAAATTCAATAACCATGGCAAAACCCGGCTCGCGACCAACAACATAAAGGCCACAAACATTCCGATCTTGGCAAGCGCGGTAAAGAGTGACATGGAAATTTCGCGCCATTCCACGCCACCGCTTTCAATCTCGTCCCAATTGATTACCGCAAAGGTCGGCAATAGCACGAGGGTTAGAACCGTCACCAAATCCTCAACCACCAACCAACCTATGGCAATCCGCCCGTTTGCGGTATGGAGGAGATGGTGATCCTCAAGCGCGCGCAGCAACACAACCGTACTCGCCACCGAACAAGCGAGCCCGAAGAGCAATCCGGCCTGAAGGCTCCAACCCAAATAATGCGCCAAACCAAGCCCCATGAGCGTTGCCGCGCTAATTTGAACCAACGCCCCGGGAAGGGCGATTTTACGCACCTCAATAAGGTCCTTAATGGAAAAATGGAGCCCCACGCCAAACATCAAAAGGACAATCCCCATTTCGGCCAATTGTTCGGCGATGTGAATGTCGGCGATATAACCGGGCGTGTGCGGTCCCACCAAAATTCCGGCAATAAGGTAGCCGACAATGGGCGAAAGCCGCAATTTCGATGCCGCCAAGCCGCACAAAAACGCCACCGACAAACCCAGCGCAATGGTCGTAAGCAACGGCATATCGTGGGGCATGGCGCACCTGTTCCAAAGTTTCAGATAAATATAATTAATTTAATAGCTGCGACCAGATGGCGCACCCTATCAAGGTGCCATATTGGGGGGTAAGAGTAAAGAATAATTGCTTCTAAATAATTGAGAAATTTAATAAAAATCAATTTATATACTTGGACTACAGAACTCCGGACGTTGTCACTTCGCGCCTAGCGTAGTCTCCCTACGCTGCGTCGCTTGTTCCTAACCGGCAATTCAGTCTTCCAAGTATACCTGAAATGCTGCACTCTGATCTAATCTGTCTCTATCGGGGCCGGGTATCCGCCCAACAAAGTCAGCTCAAACCCGTGATTGCGTGCCTGTTGAATGCGCGTGTCGCCTTTGTCAACAAATTCATGTACCACGATGATTGAGAGTTCATCAAAAGAAAATAATTGTAAATCGCTAAATCCTAGCTTTTCACGGAGCATAGCAAGCGAAGGGGACTTGGGCGGTTGCTCAGAAGTGTTTGGGGCCGCAGACAACGACTCACATGCTAAAATTGAATAATCATCGCCGGAAGCATGAAAACCGCCCGACGTGAGAAGAAAAGCCTGAGGATTTTCAGAGGGGCGAGCGGTTATAGGAAGTTTTTGGGTGATATATATGGCGGAATTTGCAGGGGAAGCGGTAGACTCGGGGGCAGCTTTCTTGAAATCAATAAAATATCGCCACCAATGATTTGACGGAGAGTGTGACTGAACCGGATCATAGGGCAGGATAGCACATTCATAATCCCCCGCCGCCAGTTGGCTGATAAGGCTATGAATATCGCTTTGGCTATCAAGCGGAAACAATGTTCCCAGATAGGCGTGTGCCAGGTCATAAGCCAAGTTATAGGCAAAGTCGTAAGTAAGATCATGCGCGCCAACATCTTCATGGGAATGAAGGTGCGGCGTATATAACACGGCGCGTAAATCTTTTTGTAAAAGACATACGGCACCCACCAATTCACGCCAGATTTGTAAAACAGCCTGTTTCTGCAAAACTCCGCGGTGGCGCGTCATCAAACGGCGCAATGTCTTGATTTCCCGCGCGGGCTGGATGATGGGCAGGCCGGATTTTTTCTTCTCCTCTGCTATCTCCAACACCAAATCCGCGCGGCGCATCAAAAGGTCGTGAATCTCGTCATCAATTTGATCAATCTGATGCCGTATATTTTGTAAGGAAAGAGGTGAGTTCATGGGGGAAATATTTTCTCAATTATCAAAATCATCAAAGCGGACAATATAATCCCATAAGTGTAATCTATTCAACCTTTTAAGCAAGCGCGAGTTTTATATCATTTTTGCGGACTCAAAAGATTTCTGAATATGGCGCGGTTCAAATAAAATGATCATATCTATGAGAGGGGAAAATCTGATAGCATAGAGGAAATTTTATTTGATCCGGATCCAGAGAGTGTAACATGCAATATGATATTTGTGGGCTGGGGGCTTCGGTTCTGGACTATATCACCATTGTGGATGAATTTCCGGGTCATGAAGGCGTGTATGAGGTTAAAAACTCGGTCTTGCAAGGCGGCGGTCCGGTTGCTACGGCGTTAGTTGCCGCTTCAAAATTAGGGGCGCGCACCGCTGCAATTGCCGCTGTCGGAGATGATTGGCGATCCGCACTTATTTTGAATGAGCTTCAACAGCACGGCGTTGAGACAAAATTTATCAAGGTCAATCCCGGTTATGAAATTGGTATGGCAACTATTCATGTGCGCAAGAGGGACGGAGCCCGGGCTATCGTTTTTTCCCAACCCACGGCCACAGAATTAATCGATCCCGCGCAGCAAAGGGATTTGGTCAAGAAATCCAAAATTTTGCATATCAACGGGCGATATTTGCCGGAGTGCCTTGAACTCAGTTCCTTTGCACAAAAAAATGATGTTAAGGTGTCTTTTGATGGCGGTGCGGGAAGATATAGGGCAGAGTTGGATGAGCTCTTGCCACTCGTGGACTACTTGGTTGTTGCGCATGATTTTGCAGAAAAATGGCTTGGGCCGGGGAAAGATATGTGTGATTATACTCACTCAATGATGGCCCAGGGGGCTGAGCTTGCGATTATCACACAAGGTGCGCAGGGAAGCTATATTCAAACCAAGGATCGGTTTTTTCATCAACCGGCCTACGCAATCGAACAAATTAAGGATACAACCGGCTGCGGAGATATTTATCACGGTGCCTTGCTTTACGCGCTTAGCCAAAATTGGGAAGTTGAAAAAGCGGTCATGCTGGCGTCCATTTGCGCCGCGCTTAAAGCCCAGCATTTGGGCGGGCGTGGATACCTCGCGAGCTTAGAGGAGGCAATCGCACGGTTTCCCCAATAAAATTGAGGCATATGGCGCGGTTCAAATAATAATGATCATTGAGAGATTTTTGCAGTTTGGCTTGCGGTTTTTAAGAACCTGATCATAATCTCGCTATGGCACAGGATTTTTGCGGTTTTTCGAGAACCGCATCGGATCGTACTTAAAGGTACGTGAGAAGCGGAAGCGCAGAAATACCGTGAAAAGCCAACGCCAGAGGTGAGATTATGAACAGGTTCTAAGGGGTTTGACTTTTTGTTAATATATTGTGCATAGTATCAAATCGAAATTTTATCGATCTTTTCCAAATTGAGTCTGTTTAGTGTCTAATTCGCCCCATCAACCTCAAACTGATAATCGCCTGTTTCCCCTTATTGTAGGGGCGATTGGCGTGGTCTATGGCGATATCGGGACCAGTCCGCTCTATGCCTTTAAGGAATCCTTTCTGGGGGCGAAATTTGCGGCGGATACCGATCATATTTTTCGCGTATTGTCCCTGATTTTTTGGTCGGTGATGATCACGGTAACATTTAAATATGTGATCCTGATGATGCGCGCGGATAATAAGGGGGAGGGGGGGAGCCTCTCGCTCTACGCACTCGCCAGTCGGTTTTCGCATAATACGAAATTTCTGGCGGCACTTGTCCCGGTTTTGGGGATTTTCGCGGCGGCGTTATTTTATGGCGACAGCATGATCACCCCCGCCATTTCGGTCATGAGTGCGGTTGAGGGGCTTCAGGTCGCGGCCCCTAGTCTCTCGCATTATATTTTACCGATCACCATCGTGATTCTGGCGGCGTTATTTTCGGTTCAAAAAATTGGCACCGGGGCGGTGGGGAATTTTTTTGGTCCCATCATGTGTTTGTGGTTTATGGTTTTGGCCGGGATGGGGATTTATCATATCATTGATTATCCCTATGTTCTCAAAGCTATAAACCCTTATTATGCCTATTCTTTTTTTGTTGAGGATAAATTATACGCCTTCCTGACGATGGGGAGTGTTGTGCTGGCGATGACGGGGGCGGAGGCGCTGTATGCCGATATGGGACATTTTGGTAAGGGGCCCATTCGCATTGCGTGGGTTTCGCTGGTTTTTCCGGCCCTGATGATTAATTATTTCGGTCAGGGAGCCTTTGTGATCTCCAATCCTGAAGGGTTGGAGAATCCATTCTTTCTGATGGCGCCCGATTGGATGAATTGGCCGTTGGTGATTTTGGCAACCTGCGCCACGATTATTGCCTCGCAAGCCGTGATTTCCGGCGCATTTTCGGTGACGCGTCAGGCAATCAGACTCGGATATTTGCCGCGCATGTCGATCATTCATACATCTGATGATCAAATCGGCCAGATTTATATTCCGTTTATCAATTGGATGTTGATGTTTTTTGTGTTTTTGCTGGTGCTCACCTTTCAAACCTCTAGTAATTTGGCACATGCCTATGGCGTGGCGGTCACGGGGACGATGCTTATTGACTCTCTTTTGTTGGGGGTCGTGATGTTTAAAATGTGGCAATGGAAAAAATGGGTGGCGGTGACCACATTAACTGTGTTGGTGGCGGTGGATGCGTCATTTTTCCTTGCGACCTCGACAAAGATCATGCATGGCGGGTGGTTCCCGCTGCTGTTGGGGCTGATTATCTTCATTTTGCTGATGACATGGAAGCGCGGGCGACAATTGGTGTTACAGCAAATGCGGCGTAACTCCATGCCCGTGGATGTCTTCTTTCGTGATTATTGCGATAATTTCCCGCGCGTGGCAGGAACGGCGATATATATGTATAATTTGGCGGAGGGAATCCCGTCCTCACTGTTACAAAACCTAAAACATAATCGCGTTTTGCATGAAACCAATTATTTCCTTCAGGTCGTCATTGACGAAAAAGCCTATGTTCAGGAAAAAGATCGGCTTCAGATTATGAATTTGGGGCAGGATTTTCACCGTGTCACCATACGTTACGGATTTATGGATAAGATTGATGTGCCAAAGGATTTGGCGAATGAAAAGGGCCATGGGTTGGATCTTGAGCTTGATGATGTCTCCTATATTGTGGGGCGGGAGACGATTATCCCCACCACTTACCCCGGTATGGCCCTGTGGCGTGAGTATATTTTTTCATGGATGAGCCGTAATTCATCTTCGGCCGCCGATTATTACAATTTGCCCAGTGAGCATGTGTTGGAAATCGGCAGCCGAATTGATATTTGACATTGGGGAACAGAGTTTTTATAGTGCCGCATCAGTTGGTCGGAGGGTCGCGCTATCTCAAGATAGTGAGGAAAGTCCGGACTTCACGGAAACACGGTGCCGGTTAATGGCCGGGCAGGGCGACCTGACGGAAAGTGCAACAGAGAGCAAACCGCCGCTGTCTTCGGGCAGAGGTAAGGGTGAAACGGTGCGGTAAGAGCGCACCACTCGTTCAGTAATGAACAGGTACGGCAAACCCCACCGGAAGCAAGACCAAATAGGGGCGGCATATCATGCGTTTCCGCATGGTCGCCCGGGTAGGTCGCCAGAGTTTTGCGGTAACGTAAAATCGAGATGAATGGCTCTCATTCTTTTTTAAAGAATACAGAATCCGGCTTATAGACCAACTGATTTTTTCTTGCCTCAGACCATTTTTCGGTTATGTAGACTCGAAAAAATAGTCTAAATATTTGTTTTGTCGCATTTTATTACGATTAACCGATCTCCACTTAATCGCAAAATGCTCTATTTCGCGTATTTCCACAAAAAATCAAACTCTCATTAAGTTTTTATATGATATAAAGGCCTGTTACAAATACACGCAGCCTGATCTGGCTTTTTTACTTATGATTCGTCGGGAGTTTAACATGAAAAATTCAGTTGTAATTTGTGGATATAAACGCTCGCCGTTTACGCCGGCGAATAAGGGCGCACTGGCGAAAACACGGCCTGATGATATGGCTGCCGCGGTGGTTAATGTGTTGATCTCTGCAACCGGAATTACCGGTGCGGATATTGAAGACATTTTGATGGGTTGCGCGTTTCCCGAAGCCGAGCAAGGATTTAACATTGCGCGAATCGTGGCGCAGCTCGCGGGTCTGCCGCCGAGCATCGCAGGCGCCACAGTCAACCGATTCTGTGGCTCCTCCATGACCACCATCCAAATGGCCGCCGGATATGCGGCAATGGGCGCGGGGGATGCGTTTATATGCGCAGGGGTCGAGTCAATGACCCGCATCCCGATGGGCGGATTTAACCCCATGCCCAACCCCGCGATGATGTCGGTTTG
>JAEUKN010000021.1 GCA_016794305.1 Alphaproteobacteria bacterium
CGCGGTATTGCCACGCGATATGCCAAAAACAGCGCTTCTTTCCTCGCTGCCGTCCATATTCGATGTCTCGCCCTCTGGCTCAATATCTCGTGACTACAGTGTCTAGAGTGATTTTATCTCGCTGTAATTTTTTGATTGTACTGGGGTAAAAATCACGCTAGAGTAAAAATGCGACCGCCGGAGTTTTAGCACGCGTTTGAATCATGAAAGGTTTCGCTAGCACTGGCGCAATATTGGGAACGTCCTGATCTTGGCTCCCATTTGCCAAAATATTCGATCTGCCCTTAACGCAGGCGGACCGAATCTTGGGCAAGAGTTTATACGGCCCCCTTCAGGACTCCTATAGTTTTTTATTTTTTTGAGAGCGGCCAGTGCCCTCATCGTCTTTAAGTGTCGCCTGAAGATTTCTACGGTTTTGGCCGCAGAGGAAGTTTTTTGGAGATATTTTATGGCAAAAAGAATGTTAATTGACTCAACCCATGTTGAGGAAACCCGCGTTGCGGTCGTGGATAATAACCGCCTGATTGAATTTGATTACGAAAGCAATGTTCGGGTTCAGTTAAAGGGGAATATTTTCCTCGCTAAGGTCACGCGGGTAGAGCCGTCGCTTCAGGCGGCCTTTGTCAATTTCGGCGGCAATCGCCACGGATTTTTACCGTTTTCGGAAATTCACCCCGATTATTTCCGCATTCCCGTAGCCGACCGTGAAGCGTTGGTGGCTGCGCAACAGGCAGAATATGAAGCCGCTATCGCCGCCGAAGAAGCCGCGATAGCCGCGGAAGAAGCGGAATATGAAGCCGAACAGGCACGCCAAAACGGTTCACACCGCGGTGGATCATCGCAGGAGGAAGATTTATCCGATTTTGACGAAACCGGTGATAATGTTGACGTGCAAGAGGGGGGGGCACAAGACACTGACCCACAATACGCTGACTCACAAGACAATGATGCCCAAAATCAAGCACAAGATGAATCACAAGACGGGGAAAAAACACGCAAATCCCGCCACCCGCGAAATCGTCGGCGCGGGTCCAAGGCACTCGCGCAATCCGCTTCTGTCATCTATGATGACGCGCCCACTTATAATGACGGGCCGACCGGGGCGTCGGAGGATGTTGCCGTCCAAGCCAGGGACCAAGCTAGGGACCAAGATATCGCCCAAGATATTATACCCGCATCAGATCAAGATGATTTAGGCGATGATCACGAAGATTTAGACACAGATGCTGAGATGGAGTCGGCCAATTCGCCGGACTCACTCGACTCCCTTGAAGGGTCGGATGCAGAGGGGACAGAGGCAGACGGCGGAGACGGGGAGCTTACAGCCCTTCCCCAACATCGCTTTATCTATCGCGGCGTCACCGAAATTAATCCGGAAACTTTTGAAATTTTGGCAACCGATGAAAAAGACTCGCTGTCTTTTGATCGTGATCTGGCCGTTAAAATCGAAGAAATCGCCAAAGCCCGCGAAGATGTCGTGCGCGTACGGCTGCATTATCGCCATTCGGAAAACGGGGTCAAAAAACGCTCGGTTTGGGTGGCGTTTCATGCGGATAATGCCGAGGTTGACCATGAACAAGCCACCGCGCAAGAAGAGGCCGCACGCGAACGGCGGCGCGAACGGGGCGGGCATTTCCGCCGTGGTCGTGGCGGGAGATTCCGTACACGTGGCGGCAATCGCCGCATGCAACAAAATAACCGTCAGGTAGATTTGGTCGGGGGCGAAGGTGTGGATAGCGATCATTCCTATCGTCCCACCTTGCACCGCAATTATAAAATCCAAGAAGTCATCAAACGCGGCCAGATTATGTTGATTCAGGTCCAGAAGGAGGAGCGCGGCAACAAAGGTGCCGCCGTCACCACTTATCTGTCTCTGCCTGGTCGTTTTTGCGTGTTGATGCCTAACTCTGCCCGTGGCGGCGGGGTGAGCCGTAAAATCGCTTCCTTTGCCGAACGCAAACGCATGCGCCATATTCTGCGCGAATTGGGCACGCCGCAGGGCATGTCGGTCATCTTGCGCACCGCAGGGGTGGAACGCGATCATGAAGAAATTAAGCGCGATTTGGACTACCTCATGCGGCTATGGGATAGTATCCGTGATTTGACGTTAAAATCTTCGGCCCCGGCAATGATTTATGAAGAGGGCGATTTGGTCAAACGCGCGGTCCGCGATATTTACAGCAATGAAATTGAAGAGATTTTAATCTCCGGCAATGAAGGCCATAAGCAAGCCAAAGATTTCATGAAATTATTGATGCCCGACAGCGTCAAGAAAATCAAACATTATAAAGAAGACAAAATCCCGCTTTTTCATCGGTATCAGGTGGAAAACCAGATTGCGGAAATGGGCGAACCGGTGGTGACGCTTAAATCCGGCGGGTATTTGGTGATTAACCCGACTGAGGCGCTGGTATCAATCGACGTCAACTCCGGCCGTGCGACCAAGGAACGGCATATTGAGGAAACCGCGCTTAAAACCAACCTTGAGGCCGCAGACGAAGTGGCGCGCCAATTACGGCTGCGCGATTTGGGCGGCTTGGTGGTCATTGACTTTATTGATATGGAAGAGCATCGCAATAACGCTAAGGTAGAGCGGAGATTGCGTGAGGCCCTCTCAACCGACCGCGCGCGGATTCAGGTGGGGCGGATTTCGTCCTTCGGCTTGCTGGAACTTTCGCGGCAGCGGCTCAACCCATCCTTGACTGAGGCACAATTCGAAAAATGCCCGCATTGTAAAGGTGTGGGGAATATTCGCACCGTGGATTCGGCCACGATTATGGCCCTGCGTGCGTTGGAGGAAGAGGGTATTCACGGCCGCGCCACGCAAATTTTCCTCTCAGTCCCCAACGCGATTGCACTTTATATCCTGAACCAGAAACGCGATATGCTGGCCACCATTGAAAAACGCTATGGCTTTACGGTATTCGTGCGCGTGGATGAAACTCTGGCCCCTACGGGTCACCAGATCGAATCCTTTAAAGCCGCGCCCACAGATGATGATGTGAATGATGACGAAGATCACGATGATCAGGATGTATCGGATTCGAGCAGAGATTCGGGCGAGGACTCTGAAGGAAAATCAGAAGCAAGACAAAATCACCGCCGCGATCACAATCGTGAAGGACGGGGAGAGGGGCGCAGAGATGGGCATCGCGAAGGTCGTGGAGAAGGACATCGCGAAGGTCGGGGACGTGAACGCGGTGACTATCATGGAAATCGTGATGCACGCCCAGGCAATGAAGTGAACGAAGCGAATGATGGGCGTAACGGTCATTCCAGATCAACCAAAAGATTTGGACGTGCCTCATCTGAAGAGTTTGAAGAGCGGATAGCGGCAGGCGAGTCTGGCGAAGTCGAAATCTCCCATACTGAAATCGAAGAGAACGATATGACGACGATTGAGGGCGAAGATACCGCCGCGGGAGATAAAAAACCGCGCCGCAATGGTCGCGTCCGCCGCAGCAAATACGGCCCCCCCGTGCGCGAAGGGGGAGAGGAGCGTGAAACCGCTCGCCGCCCGCGCTTTGAAA
Source organism: Alphaproteobacteria bacterium (assembly GCA_016794305.1). Taxonomy (GTDB): domain Bacteria; phylum Pseudomonadota; class Alphaproteobacteria; order Micavibrionales; family Micavibrionaceae; genus UBA1573. The sequence continues at coordinate 3,531 of JAEUKN010000021.1, forward strand.
ATATTGAAAACGCAGGTACGGACGATGGTCATGCCGAAGAGTTGCAGACGGCGCGGGAAGAGGTTCTCCCCAGCCAAAATCAAAGCCAAAACCCCGCGCCCGCCAATAATTTTAAGGCCAAACGATTTGGTGCCAAAAGACCGACGGCAGAGTCTGTAGCAGAGTCTGGGCCCGGAGTTGCTCAATCACCTCAAAGCTCATCATCTCAGGTCTCACAAGTCACTGACCCTATCCCTCAGGGTTCATCGCCCGCAACTGCGGAAAAATCCGGGTCGGCTTCGGCCGTAAAAGCGGCGGCGGCATCCAACGATACGGGCCCCCATCATACAGGGGCCGCGGCGCAGGCAAGCCCGCCCAAATCGGCGGATCAACAATTATTGGAACAGGTTTTGGATGACACCACCCCGCTCAAGAAAAAAGGCTGGTGGAATCGGTTGATGGAGAAGTGAGGGGTAAGGACAGAACATGAGCCAATTGCCTGCATTGCTTCGTTTACGTGCACCTAAAGCTTCCAAAAAATCAGGTTTAGCTTTTCTGGCGACTTTGGCTGTTCTTGTGTGCCTAACCCCCGCACAGGTGCGGGCGGCGGATGAGGAAAAGCAGGCAAAGGAGATTGTCGAACTCAAGACCTTTACCGATCAGATCACAAAAAACATGAACGCGAATGAATTGCTGCAATTTCGTGCGATTGAACAAACCTATCGCACGATTCGCGCCGTGGAAGATGTGGATGGGGCCATCGCCAGTGCCGTGAAATCCTGCGGGCGGGAGCATCCTGACCTCAAATCACAATTAAATGATGACCTCATGAGCTGGCGCGCGCAATTGCGCCCCACCATGAAGGATGCACGGTCAAAATTGGATCAGATGGTCCTCTATCAATCCTACGACAGCCCCGGCAATGTCCGATCTTACCTTAAATTATTTGATCGCGCCGCCGTGGCAGGGGCAGAAAATATTAAGCCGGTACCAATCACACAGCGTGAAGAATGTCTCAAATTGGAAAAATCCATGAATGAGAGCGAGCCTAAACTTAAGGCTCTGTTGATTGATACGCTGGGACTTAAAAAGAAAGACACACCCACCCAGACCAAATAAATGAACAGGGTGGGGGCTATAAAATAAATGGCCTAAGCCTTGTGTAACCACTGCGCCGTTTGATCTAAAATATGCGCCCGCAAGGCTTCGTTTGAGATTTTGAGCAAAATATCCTCAATAAAAGCGGAGAGCAGCAATTTACGCGCGCTGTCCTCGTCAATGCCCCGTGATTTCATATAAAAAATCGGCGTTTCATCCAATTCCCCCGTGGTGGTGCCGTGCGAACATTTCACGTCATCGGCATAAATCTCTAATTCCGGCTTGACATCCATCTCGGCCAAGGGTGAGAGCAACAGATTATTGGATAATTGATAACCATCGGTTTTTTGCGCATTTTGATGCACATGGATTTTGCCCTGATAAACCCCGTGCGCCTGATCACGGAGGATCGTCTTAAAATATTGCGATGACCGGCATTGCGGGGCCATATGATTGATTTTCAGGGTCACATCCCCATGCGATTTGCGGTCCAATAGATTGATCCCCGCCAGATCGGCCACGCCGTGCGGTGCCAACAAATCCACCTGCATTTGATGACGCAAAAACCCGTGACCAAGATTGGTGAGCGTGAAATAAAACTCCGCCGATTGCTGAATACGCACAATGGTATCATGAAAACCGACGCTTCCCGCGTCCTCACTCATCTGCCGATTCAGGGTCAATTGCCCGCGCGCAGCCAGATTGATCTCCATACGGATATTTTTCCAATATCCCGCACCCGGTCCGTCTTCAGCCGCATTTGGTTGCCCGCCCTGATGTTCGAAAATTGTGAGCGATGCGCCCTCACCCACCTCAATCACCACATGACTAGGAATGTAGGCGCGCGGGAGTGCAGAAAAAGCCAATTGCACATGCGCCGATTGCCGCGCAGGCAGGGTAATTTTGAGCCTCTCTCCGTTTTGGTCAATGATCAAGGGTGAATCGTATGCAGGGGAGGACGTTAGCGTCTGCGTACCCCCAAACGGCGCGTGTAAAACCTGCCAAAGCCCGGTAGATTTTTTCAGCTCCAACTCTGTCAACCCCTCTATGGCCGCACGAATATCGGAATATTTCCACTCCTCCCCCCGCCCGAATTCAGCAGGCAGCTCATCCAGTATAGGGCCGCACCCTGTAGCCTGTGTTGATAGAGGTGAAGTGGTCATGTCGGATCCAGTAAAATATTTTCTAAATTCTCAAGCGTTAGGAGCAGCGCGCCCGGATCATTGCGCGGTTTAAATTCAATGGAATTGGACTCAAGTGTTTTGGAACTCACCACAACGCGGCGCGGCATTCCTAACAGATCAGCATCGGAAAATTTTTCACCAGCCCGAACATCCATGCGGTCATCATATAAAACCGAAATCCCAGATTTTATCAGTCGTTCATAAATGGTGTTGGCCTGCTCAATCTCCCATTCTTCATGGCACAGCGAGACCAAATGCACCTTGAATGGAGCAACCTCATCCGGCCAGATCAGCCCCCGATCATCACTAAGGGCTTCAGCAATCGTACCCATAATACGGCTTGAACCAATCCCATAGCACCCCATAATCAGGGGGTAATTTTTACCATCAGCATGAGTCACATCGGCTGAGAAAGCGTCAGAAAACCTCGTCCCCAATTTAAAAATATTCCCCACTTCAATCGCGCGATATTCATCCACGTAATCCGCAAGCTGCCCATTAAAGTCAGGGATAATATCCCGCAATGCGTCAATATCCTCCACCAATTCTTTATTGATTGCAACATTGGTGGATTTGAGCTTATATATTATATCCTCACCGGATGAGGTGATTGTCTGAAATTCATGTGAATATTTGGAAAAAGCCCCACCCGTGGCATAGGTTAAATAAGTGATATCCCCAAGCCCGCACCTGCGATAAACATTCAGATACGCTTCAATCGTACGATTATAAAATTCATCAAGATCATCTTGAGTGAGGTGAAAGGAATAAAGATCCTTCATGCGAAATTCCCGCCCGCGGAGCAGCCCTGCTTTGGCTCGTGCTTCATTGCGATACTTGGTCTGGATCTGATAAACGGCAGCCGGAAGATCGCGGTGGGACTTTAAAAAAGAGGAAAGCAGCGGCGTGACAACTTCTTCATGGGTGGGGCCGAGAGCCAAATCCGCATCGCCTGCACCCTTCAGGGTATAAAGAACATCAATCTTATCCCAACGACCGGTTTTTTCCCAAATTTCCCTTGGCTGGAGCGCGGGCATCAAGATTTCCTGCGCCCCCAGAGCGTTCATTTCCTCACGGATAATGGTTTCAATATTGTTTAAAACTTTGAGCCCGAGTGGTAAATAACTATAAGCCCCTGACATTAAACGCTGAATATATCCGGCTTTTGTCAAAAGCGCAGCATTACGGCTTGGGTCTTGCTCTCCACTCGCTTTTTTGGTTTTCGTGACAAGGTGACTGAGACGCATCTCGTGAACTCCCGGATTTCAGCTATATCCCTATAGGGAATTTAGCTGAAACCATAAACTATTTCTTTAAGCTCTGATAGCATTACTCCGCTTAATGTTACTGCGCTGCTTTGGCTTCGGCGGCGAGTGTCATTTTCACGATTTTGTCCGGGTTGGCAGGCGGTTCACCGCGCTTGATTTGGTCAACCAATTCCATGCCCGATGTGACCTGGCCCCAAATGGTATATTGCCCGTTGAGGAAGCTGCAATCCGTAAAGCAAATAAAAAATTGCGAATTGGCGGAATTGGGGTTTTGGCTGCGGGCCATGCCCACGGTGCCGCGGCCGAAATTGGTTTGTGAAAACTCCGCAGGAAGGTTTGGGAGTTTTGACCCCCCCATGCCAGTTCCCGTAGGATCGCCGGTTTGCGCCATAAATCCGTCAATCACGCGGTGAAAAATAATCCCGTCGTAAAATCCTTCGCGTGTCAGGGTTTTGATGCGTTCAACATGTTGTGGCGCGATATCGGGGAGGAGTTGGATCGTCACCCGTCCGGATGCCAGATCAAGATAGAGTGTGTTTTGCGGATCAGAAGCCGCCGGCGAAGTAGAGTCGGCATGTACTTGTGAGGTCTGAGCAGTCATAATCAAAGTTCCCAAAGTTAAAAGCGATAAAAAAAGACGACGCATGGTTTGATTTCCTTTCGAACATGGTCTAATTTGCTGGACAGATTAATGCCGGAATGGAATAAAGGCAAGAGGCGATTTCATAAACGGATTCTGAGAACCTGTTCATAATCTCGCTATGGCCTCTGATCCATGTAGCTTTGAGGATATGAACGTGAGAAAATTTATTGATGCTGCCTGCCGGATTTCTAAAAATATTTTCTCGGCAATTTTGCCCATCATGCTGGTGGTTTTTATACTCGGTTCCGCCGCGCACCAAGCGTTGGCTGGGCAAAAGGGCGGGGCAAACGATGCGCAAAAAGATAAGGTTCAAATGAGCCGGATTGAATTTGTCACGCGCCTGAAGGACCCGGGCGAGAAGATTGCCATTAGCTCTGATGGGCAGATTTTCCTGTTGTTGAGAGAGGCCGAGGATATCCGCAAAATCTACACGTTAAAGAAAGATGGAAGTTTAGAGGCTTTTCCCGATGCGGCATGGTATGGTGAACCGGCCAAGGATGGCGACCCGCCCTATCGCTTGACTCAACGTTTCTTTGCCCCAAAGGCCATTCGCGCTACATTGAAAAACAGCGTGATGGTGCTTGATGGCGGCGATGAACATCACAGCGCACGCATCACTGATTTTGACATCACCACCCATGCGATTTTGCGCAGTTTTTATATTCCTGCGGAAAATCTTGCATCAAATTCCTTGCTCAGCGATATGGGCTATGATTGGGAAAAAGCCCAGGCCTATATCCTTGATAGCGGCCGCCCGGGGGATATAAGCGATAGAGAGAATAGAGGGGGGACAGGGGATAATAGCTTACCCCCTAAATCGGCGGACGCGGCGCAAAATAACACGCCCGCAATTATCTTTTACAATCTGAAGGACGGGACGATGATGCGCCGCCCCCTCCTACCACCCGCCTCGCAACCGCATACGGATGGGGCCGCCATTATTTTGGATGTTTTAAATGATAATTTATATGTCGCGGTGGGGCAGGGGGCTGTGCTCCAGTACGCAGAAATTTCCGAAGTTTCGGATGTCACCCTCACCCATGACGCAGTTTCAAAAAACATTAAAATGCTGGGCACGCAGGAAGCGGGCGGCGGCATGGCGGTGGATGCGAAGGGAAACGTCTATATTGGCCGCGCTGCGCAACATGAAATTGGTGTGATCAACAGCCATGGCGATTATGCGCCCTATATTACCGACCCGCGCATTGGCAGAATTGACAGCATGGCCTATGCGCCCAACGGTTACATCTATGCCCTGATGAGGAGTGAGAGTGAGATTTTGGACCCCAAAAATAAAAATCTGCCCCTCCCCACACAAAACGCATCCGATGGAAAAAACGCCGTGACCTCGGGTTATTTTGTGATCCGCTTCAGACCCCTCTGGCCGGGTAGCATAGGGGGATGATCAGTAGGGAAGATATGCGGATAATGGCTTTTTATACTTGGAATACTGAACTTCTGGATGTTGTCACTTCGCTCCTGACGTAGCCTCCCTACGCTGCGTCGCTTGGGCCGTCACCAGTAATTCAGTATTCCAAGTATATCTCTTCTTTATCCCTTCTTTGATCCCTTTGGTTCACCCACCTCAATTCAGCATAAGAGTCTTGAGAAAAAAATTTCCCCATGCTAGGTGAAGGGGATGGGGGATTTTTGAAAATATTCCGTTATAATTTTTTATATGGACTCATGAGTTTAGTGTGTCTATTTTGTAGAACAAAACGAAACTAAAGGGTCCTGTCGTACTCATAAGGATGGATAAAAATGATCAGATTATGTGCATTGGTGGCGTTTCTTATTCCCGCGTTGATTTTACTGAGCGGATGTTCAGGCGGGGAAGCCAAATACCCAACCGGAGCCGACCGCACCGCCACCGGCGCCAATAATATTTATGATAAGGAGCCAAGCATTTTCGGCGAAGGCGGGCTGGATTTATTTGGCACCAAGAAAAAAGCCGTGAGCGATGAAAACGGCGTGGCGGTGAACGGTTATTTATGGCGCGCGGCACTGGATACCGTGTCGTTTATGCCCTTGGCCTCGGCCGATCCGTTTGGCGGCACGATTATCACCGATTGGTATGCCGACCCCGCCACACCGAATGAACGCACCAAATTGAATGTTTTTGTACTGGACCGCCAGTTAAAAGCCGATGCAATTTCGGTGAAAGTCTTCCGCCAGGTGAAATCGGGCGGCGGTTGGCGTGATGCCGCCGTGGCAGCAGATACAGCCAGAAAATTAGAAAATGCCATCCTGACCCGCGCCCGTGAAATGCGCGTAGGTGCAGATAATTAGTTGGTGCAGATAATTAGTATGTCGGAGTTTATAGAATGAAATTCAGCTTAAGCTGGTTGAAAGATTACTTGGAAACAGAGGCGAGTTGTACGGACATCGCCGAAAAACTCACGGCCATCGGGTTGGAGGTTGAGGACGTCACCGACCGCGCCAAAACCTTGGCGGAGTTCAAGGTGGCGGAGATTATCTCGGCTGAACCGCACCCCGATGCGGATCGTCTGAAACTCTGTCAGGTGAAAACTCTGGACGGTGTTATTCAGGTTGTCTGTGGTGCGCCCAATGCCCGGGCGGGGTTAAAAGGGATCTACGCGCCCGCGGGCACCTATATTCCGGGGCTTGATGTCGTGCTGAAAAAAACCAAAATCCGCGGGATTGAGTCCTGCGGCATGATGGTGTCCGAACGCGAAATGGGGTTGGGCGAAAATCAAAACGGGATTATTGATTTGCCCGCTGAAACGCCGATCGGCACGCCGATGGCCGAAGTTTTCCACCTCAATGACCCCGTGATTGAAATTAATGTGACCCCGAACCGCCCGGATTGCGCAGGGGTGATGGGGATTGCGCGGGATTTGGCCGCGGCCGGAATGGGTCAATTTTTGCAACCTAAACCCCCTGCTATAGAGCCAAAATTTGACTCGCAGCCCCGCGTGCATCTTGATTTTGCACCGGACCAACGCACGGCCTGTCCCCTATTTTTGGGCCGATTGATTAAAAATGTCAAAAACGGACCCTCGCCCGAATGGTTGCAAAACCGCCTGAAATCCGTCGGGTTGCGGCCCATTTCCGCGTTGGTGGATATCACCAATTATTTCTGTTTGGGGATGGCGCGCCCGCTCCATGTCTATGATGCCGACCTGTTGCAGGGTGATTTGACGGTCCGTATGAGCCGTGCAGGCGAACGTTTGGACGCGCTGAATGATAAGGATTATGAACTGACGGATAACATGGTGGCGATTTGCGATGATCGCGGCGTGATCGGGCTTGGCGGTATTATGGGCGGGCGCACAACGGGGTGTAGCGAGCAAACGCGCAACGTCTATCTGGAATGTGCCTATTTCGATCCCAATATCATTGCGCGCGCGGGCCGTACGCTTCAGATCACCAGCGATGCGCGTTACCGTTTTGAACGCGGCATTGATCCGGTTTTTACTTTTGCCGCCATGGAATTGGCCACACAAATGATTCTGGATTTGTGCGGTGGTGAAGCGGGAACTCTCATTCAGGCCGGCGGGCTTGAGGATATGGCGGACCTCAAACGCTCCTATGCGTTTGATCCCGCGCATTATGCCCGCCTGATCGGGGATGAGGTGAGTGAGGATACGCAGCGAAAAATTCTGACAGATTTGGGCTTCGAATTTAAATCCCCGCGTGAAGTCACCCCCCCCAGCTGGCGGCCCGATATTTTGGGCAGTGTGGATTTGATGGAAGAAGTCGCGCGCATTCGCGGGCTAGATTTAATTCCGCCGCGCGATGTGGTGGCATCGGACAAAGCCCGCCACCGCGTGGAAACACCGCTGGGGTCCCGCAGCCGCCGCGCGCGAGTGGTGTTGGCGTCGAGAGGCCTTCAGGAATGCATCACTTGGTCGTTTATGGACGAATCTTTGGCGCACGATTTTGGCGCGGACGCGAAGGGAGAGGCCAAGCGGCTCAAACTCGTTAATCCCATCAGCGAAGATTTGGTGCAAATGCGCCCGACTATTTTGCCGAATTTGATGGCCGCCGCCGCGCGCAATCACGATCGGGGCTATCCGCGCGCCGCCCTGTTCGAAGTCGGGCCCGTTTTTATGGGGCCGGATCAAAATGAACAACCCATCGTGGCAACAGGGGTGCGCACGGCCGCGTGCGGCCCGCGCCATTGGTCGGGGGCGGAGAATTCGCGCGCGGTTGATGTGTATGACGTCAAGGCTGATGCGCTCAGGTTGATTGAATTTTGCGGCGGGCCAAATATGGGCGGGGCAAATGTGCCGCAAATTACCCGGGAAGCCCCCGCCTACTACCATCCCGGACGATCGGGCGCGATTAAAATGGGCGACCGTGTGATTGCGTATTTTGGGGAATTGCATCCCGGCTTGCTTGAGAAAATGAAAATCACTGAAGCTATGGCAGGATTCGAAGTATTCATTGAAAACATACCCCCCGAGCGGAAAAAGCCGCCCTCGCTGCCGCTCGTGCAACTCTCTCCCTTCCAACCAATTCGGCGTGATTTCGCGTTCGTGGTGGACCGCAATGTCGCCGCCGATACGTTGATCCGGGCCATTATTTTGGTTGACCGCACCCTTATAAAAGCAGTAGAGTTATTCGATGTTTACACGGGTGATAAGATTGAACCGGGCAAGAAATCTCTAGCTTTTGAGGTCACACTCCAACCCCTGGATCATACATTTACGGATGGTGAAATTGATGCAATCTCGCAAAAAATTGTGGCGATGGTGACTCAAAAAACCGGCGGCGTTTTGAGAGTTTAATTCCTCAAACTATGACCGCAACTCACCAATATGCTTGGGATTTGAGATGCTTTTGATCAAGCTTCTTAAATCCTAACGATTACCATCAATCAAACAATCTTTAAGGGTTAACATGAAACGCATTCTTTCCGGCATGCAGCCGACCTCTCAACTTCATTTGGGCAATTATTTGGGGGCACTCAAAAACTGGGTTGACCTGCAAAATTCTGAACCCGACAACCAAAATCTTTATTGTGTCGTGGATATGCACGCCATCACCATGCCGTATGATCCCGCCACCCTAAAAAAAGCTACGCGCGAAATCGCGGCGGCCTATATCGCGGCGGGGATCGACCCTGATAAATCGGCAATTTTTGCGCAATCCGCGGTGGGGGATTTACATGCGGAACTTATGTGGTTGCTTGCGACCATGACGCAAATCGGCAAGCTCAACCGCATGACGCAATTTAAGGATAAGGCGGGCAAGAATGCCGAAAAAGCGGGCTTGGGGCTCTATGCCTACCCGGTGCTGATGGCCGCCGATATCTTGATTTATCAGGCCACGCACGTGCCGGTGGGGGAAGATCAGAAGCAGCATCTTGAGATCACCCGCGACATTGCCTCCACCTTTAATCACCGCTATGGGCAGGATTTTTTCACATTGCCTGAACCGATGATCATGGGATCGGCCACGCGGGTTATGTCCCTGCGCGATGGCACGAAGAAAATGAGCAAATCGGCGGAATCCGACCTCTCCCGCATTAATTTGACCGATGATGCCGATATGATCATGGATAAAATCAAGCGGGCCAAGACCGATCCGGAACCTTTACCCGATAATTTGCCCGATCTGGAAAAACGGGCCGAAGCCGATAATCTGATCACCATCTATGCGGCGCTCGCAAGCACGAGTAAGGAGCAAGTCTTGGCCGAATTTGCGGGGCAGAATTTCTCCATCTTTAAGCCAAAATTGGCGGAACTCACGATTGAAAAAATCGCGCCGATCACATCGCGCATGCGCGAACTCTTGCAAAACCCGGATGAGATTGATCAAATCCTGCACGCAGGAGCCGCCAAGGCGCGCGCCATCGCCGCCCCCAATGTGCAGAAAGTCAAAGAGATTATGGGCTTCTGGGGGTAGGTCCTGTCCGTGATTTCGTCGGCTCAAGGTGCTTAAGGTTTTTTAGCTTTGAGGAAATATAAAAAAGTGGGAGGAAATATAAAAATATGACTCACAAAATTTTCCACTTACTACGGGGGGGGGTGATGGTCCTTTTGATCATGCTCACTACCCTCTTCGCCGCGTCGCACGCATGGGCTGGCGCGCCACAAATCATCATCCGCGACGCCGAAATTGAAAATAACATTGCCACATGGACCAAGGGTGTGGTCAACGCCGCGGGCATGAACCCGGAACAGGTGAAAATCATTTTGGTCCAAAGCAGTGATGTCAATGCCTTCGTTGCCGGCGGGGCCAATATTTTCATCAATACCGGACTCATTGAAAAAACCCAAAATGAAGGCGAATTGATCGCGGTGATTGCGCACGAACTGGGCCACATTGCGGGCGGGCATTTGACGCGCACGGGTGATGTAGCGCGCAATGCATCGTTTGAAACTATGATTGGCGCATTACTTGGTATAGGCGCGGCGGTGGCCACGAAGGACAGCAGCGCAGCCGCCGCGGGGATTCGCATTGGTCAGGGACAGGCCCTGAATAAATATATGGCGTTCAGCCGCGTGCAGGAATCCAGCGCGGATCAGGCCGGTTTCCGCTTTATGACCGGCGCGGGATATAATCCCACGGGGCTTGTATCATTTTTGCAGAAATTATCATCGCAAGAACTTTTGACGCGGGACCAACAGTCGCTTTATGTGCGCACTCACCCGCTCTCCAGTGAACGGATTGAAGCGTTGAAAAACAAGGTCGATCAATCGGGATTGGCCGACAAACCTTGGCCGAGCGCGTGGAATGAAGATTATCTGCGCTCCAAGGCCAAATTACTCGCCTTCACATCCCCCCAACAAATTCCCTATAAATACGGCGCGCAAGACCATTCAATCGCGGCGGATTATGCCCGCGCCATTGCCGCGTATCGCACCAATCATGTGGCCGAGTCCTTGGCGATGATTGACGCGTTGATTGCGCGGGAGCCTAAAAATCCGTATTTTTTGGAGCTTAAGGGCCAGATGCTCTTTGACTATGGCCGCGCAGTGGAGGCCGTTGGCCCCTATCAAAAAGCAAGCGAATTGGCACCGAATTCAGGACTGATCCGCCTATCCTATGCTCAGGCCCTCATCGAAAGTGCGGGAAAAAACCCTGCCCCGCTGCAAGAGGCGATTAAGCAGCTCAAGCGTGCGCAACAGGATGAACCGCGCGTATCGCGCATTAAACGCTTGCTTGCCACTGCCTATGGACGTTTGGGTCAGGAACCCCAGGCACGGGTTTACCTCGCCGAAGAAGCCCTGATGCAGGGGAATAAAAAGGAAGCATTAAATTTGGCAAAAAGTGCCAAGCCGCAATTGCCGCCCAAATCACCCGAAGCCCTTCGTGCGCAAGATATTATTGATAGTGCCAGCGTGGGTAAGCCGTGAATTCGGGAGATAGTGCAAAATTTCAGCTCAATCCGGCGCGGAGCAATTCTTGAATCCGCAGCAAACCCACCACTTTTTGCTCTGCAGTGGTTACAATCAATGATGTAATGGGCGGGGTTGACGGATCGCCGATCATTAGATCAAGGGCTTTAACGCCCAGCATGTCTTCAGAGATGATCCGCGGATGCGCGTTCATAATCTCCATCACAGGTTTTTGCAACAAATCGGGGGACATATGGCGTTTCAAATCCCCGTCCGTAATAATGCCCAGAAGCCGATGCTGGTCATCAATAATAATCACTGATCCGAGATTTTTTTCCGACAATACGATTAAGGCTTCCGACATAAGTGTTTTTGGGGACACCAAGGGCAGGTCAGAATTTTTGATCATGAAATCAGTGACCTTGCGGAGTTTTTGGCCCAATTTTCCGCCCGGATGCCAAACCCGAAATTGTTCGGCCGTCAAGCCTACTCGCTCTAACAACGCAATCGCAATGCAGTCTCCCAACGCCATCATCTGGGTGGTCGATGTGGTGGGGGCTAAACCGTTGGGGCAGGCCTCCGCCACCTTTGGCAACAGCAGCAAATGATCGGAATGCACCGCAAGCGGACTTTGCGCATTGCCGGTCATGGCAATCAGCGGAATATGAAAGCGTTGCGCATAGAGAATCATATCGGTCAGCTCAGCATTGGTACCCGAATAGGACAGCATAATAATGACGTCATCTTCGGTAATCATGCCCAAATCACCGTGGCTGGCTTCACCCGGATGGATATAATAAGCGGGTGTGGCGGTGGATGCCAAGGTGGCGGCAATTTTGCGGGCGATATGGCCGCTTTTGCCGATCCCCGCCACAATCAAGCGTCCGCGCCCTTTTTGCTTCATGCGATGAATGGTTTCAATTGCACGGGAAAAGGAGTCATCCAAACTTTGTGCCAGAGCCTCCAGCCCCTCTACCTCACGCGCAAGCGTTTGCCGCGCCGATGCCAAATCCTTGGATAAGTCGGGGGGTAAATCGGGGGATAAGTTTGGGGATAAAACGCCGGAAGTTGGAGCCGTTTGAACCATGGGGATAACCTTTATATATTTGTTTATAGGGTTGAGAGGCACCGAATAAAACTATGCGGCCCGATCAAAACGGCAAGCCGCCATTCATCATGCCGGGGGGTAATCCCATATCACCCATGGCTTTTTGGGTTTCTTCGGCCATTTTTTGGTCGGCTTTGGCGCGGGCGTCATTACAGGCCGCCTTAATCAAGTCTTCCATCACTTCTTTTTCGGCGGGGTTGATCAGGCTCGGGTCAATGGTAATGGCGCGTAAGGATCCCTTGCAAGTCATGGTGACCTTCACCAATCCGCCGCCTGATTGGCCGTGAACTTCGATATTGCTCATCTCATTTTGCAAATCTTGCATCTTTTGTTGGAAAGCCTGAGCCTTTTGCATCATTTGTTGCATGTTAAACATTTTTTCAATCCTTTGTCTCAATTTGTGAGGGTCATATTATAAGTGTCCTATATTTGCTTATACTTGGAATACTGAATTGCCGGCTAGGAACGAGCGACGCAGCGTAGGGATTCTACGTAAGGAGCGAGGTGACAACGTCCGGGAGTTCAGTATTCCAAGTATATATCCACGTTTCTGTAACGTTTTTGCATGCAGAGTCAAGAAAAATAAGGGTTTTTTGTGCCCGAATACCACCATCGCAACAATTTTCAATTCGCTCATTCTCAATTCGCCCATTGTGCGTCGGCAATGATAAATTCAACTGACTGCAAACCGTTCCATTCATTCACCTTAAAACTACCGAGCAAATGAACGGGGCGGTGATTATGATGCAGCAGCAAATCACCGAGCGGCGTTCCAAGCGCGCGAAACGCCATGGCTTTCATGCGGCTGCCTCCCTCAATATCCGTGATATGGGTGCGGATATGATCTTCGCCGATACGCTCTGCGTTCAGCACGCGAATATGGGCGAGGATAAAGCGCGGTTCAGGATTTTCCATGCCAAAGGGGCCAACCTGTTGTTCCAAAATCCGCACAAAGTCGGTTTTAAGTCCGCGAATGGTGGCGATACCGTCGGCATATTCCTCCGCCCCTGTTTCCTCCGCGCCCGCCAATTCCGCCGCATGAGTGATAAAAAATTGATACAGATCGGGGATTTTATGCGGCTCCACCGTAAATCCCGCCGCCATCGCGTGTCCGCCACCCTTGAGCAACAGCCCTTCGGCTTTGGCCGCCATAAAGAGGGCCGCCATGTTAAATCCCTTGACGGAACGGCCGGACCCGCGGCCTTCTAACGCCCCACTCATCCCCGGTGCAAAGGCAATGCAGCACGCAGGCTTAGCGTAACGTTCCTTGATCTGTCCCGCCACCAAACCGTTGAGCCCGACATGCCATCCCTCATCTGCCACCATAATGAGCGGATGATCATGAAGGGCGCGATCTTCGATCATTTTCAATGCGCTGCTCATCATCTCCGCCTGAATGGTTTTGCGCTTGGCGTTGCAATCGTTCAAGCTCCAGGCAATGTTTTTGGCATCTTCCGCATCATCACAGGACAAAAGCTGTGCGCCCAAATCCGCCTTATGCACGCGCGATCCGGCATTGATGCGCGGACCTAGTGAAAATCCCATATCCATGACGGTGGGGGCGCGTTTGACTCCGCTGACCTCGCATAAAGCTTTGAGGCCGATATTTTTGGTCTGCGCCATTTGCAAAAGTCCGCTTTTGACCAGCAACCGATTAACCCCCGTGAGCGGCACCATATCACACACGGTCCCGAGCGCCACCAGATCAAGAAAATCCTTCATCACCGGCGGGGTCAGGTTGTTTTGTTCGTAAAACCCGCACTCCTTTAAACAGGAATTCACCGCTACACAGGCCATAAAGGTCACACCCACGGCGGCCAGCATAGAAAGCCCCGAGCGATCATCGCGCCGTTTGGGGTTGATCACCCAATGGGCACGGGGCAGCGTTTCGCCCTGCTCATGATGATCAAAAATACTGACCTCAAGGCCGATTGATCGTGCATACTCAATCACATCAAACGCCGTTGTACCGCAATCGGCCATCAAGATAATCTCGGCGCCTTGGTCCTTAAGGGTTTTCATCGCCTTCGCATTGGGGCCATAGCCTTCGCGCGCGCGGTCGGGGATATAGATGGGCAACTCCAGCCCCAGCGCCCGAAAAAACTTGCGCAGCAAGGCGGCAGAAGTTGATCCGTCCACATCAAAATCACAGAACGCCGCAATATGGCGGCCGTCCATAATGGCATGAGCCAGATAATCAGCGAACTTCTCCATATCTTTGAGTACAAAGGGGTGCGGCAAATCCTTGGCCAGCGTGGGATAGAGGAAAGATTGCGCGGCTTCGGGCTCAATGTTGCGCGCGCTGAGCAACCGCGCGACAATCTCGGGCAGGGCGTAATCGCGCATCATGCGCTCAATCTTATCATTGGAAATGGCGGGAAACACCCACCGCGCCCCGGAAACCGAAGCTCGCGCGCCGATAATATCGGGCCCCACGCCATGAGTATCAACGTCTTCGGCACCGGCGGAGAGAGGGAGAGAATTGCGCAGGGCCATGAGCCTAAATCATATTTTTCTTGGTTAAATTATGGTGTGCTTCGATCCGTCTCACCGTGCCTGTGCGCGATCTCATGACCAGCGAATGGGTAATGGCCCCGCCCGGAAATCTGCGCACGCCCGGCAACATCGTGCCGTCCGTCACCCCCGTGGCGGCAAAGATCACATTTTGCGGCTTAGCCAGTTCATCCGTGGTATAGATGCGGCGGAGGTCGCGAATGCCGACCTTATCGGCGCGGGCGCGTTCATCATCATTGCGGAATACCAACCGCCCCAGCATGCTGCCCCCGATACATTGCAACGCCGCAGCCGCCAAGACCCCCTCCGGCGCGCCACCTGTCCCCATATACACATCAATAGCCGAAAGCGGATCAGATGCCGAAATCACCGCCGATACGTCGCCGTCCTGAATGAGGGTAATCCGCGCACCCGTGGTGCGCACATCGGCAATCAAGTCCGCATGACGCTCGCGGTCAAGGATACAGACCATCAGATCCTCCACCCGTCCGCCCTTGGCGCGCGCGACCTTTTGTAAGATATGCGCAGCCGATGCGTCGATATCCTCGGGATCCAGCACAATATTCGGCCCCACCGCCAGTTTTTTCATGTACACGTCGGGCGCATTAAGGAAACTGCCCTGATCCGCCATCGCCAGCACCGCCATCGCATTTTGCCCGCCCTTGGCGGTGATGGATGTCCCCTCCAACGGGTCGAGCGCAATGTCCACCTTCGGCCCCGCATGCGTGCCGATTTGGGTCCCCACTTGCTCACCGATATACAGCATCGGGGCTTCATCGCGCTCACCCTCCCCAATCACCACCGTACCGTTGATATCCAATTCATTGAGCATATGGCGCATCGAATCCACCGCCGCGCGGTCGGCTTCGTCTTCATTGCCGCGCCCGACCTGGGTCGATGCCGCTAACGCAGCCGCCTCTGTGACCCGCACCAATTCCAGCGTAATGCTGCGGTTCATTCCCGCACCCGAAGACTTTGATGCAGGGGAGCTTGAGGAAGGGAGGTTTTGAGCCGCTGAAGGGATAGGCGGCGATGTCTGTTGGCTGGTCATGCGATGGTCCGATTTCTAGGAAATAATCTCTATAGAGCCATTTCATACCATCCCCAGAGCTTAAATTCAATCTTATAGACAACTCGTACCAACGGCCATAGTTTTGGCCGCAGTAAAAGAAAAATCATGACAAGATTGGAAAAATGGTCGGGGCGAGAGGATTTGAACCCCCGGCCCACTGCTCCCAAAGCAGTTGCGCTACCAGACTGCGCTACGCCCCGACCTGAGATATGAATGACAATCTTCTACTGAAAAAAAAAACATTTAGCAAGTATTTTTATGTTTTTTTGTGCCGAATTCCTCACAACCATATGACGCTCACAGTTAACATGCAGTGTTTTTATTATAAAAAAACTTGACACAGATTTTCCAAGTTTGTATTTTATGCTACGTAAACTTTTGTTGGAATAATCGGGAGAGAAGTATGGCTAGAATAATTGGCCAAGGAATGAAAAAAAAGTTGCGGCAACTGGAGAGTTTGCGCAGTGCATTTGCAATGGTAAGTGGTGTCCTAGATTATTTTTATCCAAGGGATGAAATGTGGGATAATTTTACCAAGAGATTTATTATTGCCCCGATTTTTGTAGGTGCAATAGCGACCGCTAGTTATTATGTCTATACGGCTCATAAAGATATTGATCCAGGCATAACCCCAGGCAACACTCTTATGGTTCAGGCGGGTATCCCAGGGAAAATCCCGCGTAAGTATACCATCATAATTAAAGATGGTGCAACCGTGGGAAATGCGGGAAATAAAGTCAGTGTTTATGAAGAAACAAAACAGGGTGAATTCAGATTGGTGGATAACTCTTTGACAGCATCACAAATAGTACACTTACTTAGAGATGATGTACAGAACCACCCAGAACACTTACAGGGTGTAACGGGAGGTCTATCCCCTGCAATTGATGACATCAAAAGCACGCTCAGAGAATTCAAAGACCCAATGGAATTTGCATTGGACAAGGAGGCTATTGATCGTATGGCCCATATGCTGAGCAAAGCTCAAGCCATCATAAAGGCAGAAGGTTATCAGCCCCGAGATGAAACTGGCCGCTATTCATTGACGAAGGTTTTTTGTAATCTCACACTTGGTTCTATGTTTTTATGTCTTGCTTCTGTCATTTTCTCGTTTTTATTGAAAGGGCGATTGGAACGGAGAATAGAAGAGTTAGAAGGCAGGATGGCAGAAATGAGAAAGACTAGGCCCGCAGCTCATTGGGGGTTTGGGGGTGGGCCGCAAGTTTCACCTCTCTTTCGGGTCGGGACCGACCCATTATTGAAAGAGATGGATCCCAAAGGGCTTGTTTTTCGTCTTGCACCGTCAAACGTATCCGTTTTTCATCCCCCACAACAACCCTGAGCAAATTTTGGTTGTCAGTGTCGAATATTTATATGTCACCCAACATTTGACATAGGTTGTGCGATTTTTAAAAAACATCCGTCGGCCAATGATATTGTTGGGAAAGCGGCAGGTCAAAGCTGCGTTCCACCATATATTGGCAAATTTTATCAACATGGAAAAAATCATGGATTTTGGTGCATCCGGTTTGGGCGATGCGCTTGCGCTCATCCTCATTTTTTAAATAATAACGGATTTTATCAACTAAATCTTCGTTGGATTTAAAGCTCACGAAACTGTCCCCGCCGAAAATATCTTCGAATTTTGGACCTTCGGGAATAAAGGCCAGCATACCGGAGCCCATATATTGGCTCATTCGCCCCGAAGCATAGAGGTATGAGCTATCAATTTTATTCATGCACAGCCCCATTTTGCTGCGGCCGAGCAGTGCGTAAAATTCAGCCCCAAACACCAAATCCTGATTAATGCCCGCCCCGCCGATATGAAGTTTAAATCCATCCGCATGATCAACCAAATATCGCGCGGTGATGGCGCGGTGATCATGCTGGTCGCGCAATTCACTGGCCAGAAACAGGAAATCAATATCGGCGTGCGGGTTATTATAGGCGCGCTCAGTTTCCAACGCCGGGTCAACCGGATTGGGCATGAAATAAACCCGGGTTTTGGGGTGCGAAAATTGCCTGAGCTCCGCCCCTGCGGTGGTGATAAAAATAGCCTCAACATGTCCCACACGTTGGTGAATATCCGCCACATTTTGCGGCGAATGGAGCGGGTCCACATTGCGATAGATAATTTTCAAATCCGGGACAATGCGGCGCATTTCGGCCAAACTCTCATTGGTGAGGTTCTTGCAATGGCCGAGCATCACCAAATGCGGGCGATAGATTTTCACCATCTCCAGCACATGTGTGTTCATGGCCTTGAGGCCAAATTTTTGTGAACGAAAAATATTGGAATGGCGCGCAACATCGCGGTCATTGATTGAAACGACATTATGCCCAATACGGGTCATACCGTTGATCAATTTTTGTGGGGTAAAATAAAACTTGATCGGACCGTCAAAGCCGTGACCATTCCCAATATACAAAATGCGCATAGTCTATCCAGTTTTTATCCAGTCGCGCCGTGCTTTCCGCGCTATGCTTTTTTGCGAATAATATCCGCATCGATTTTGGCCAATTCCTCAACCCGCAATTTGCTTTTTGCAGGAGCCTGATACGCCACATGGCAGTGATGAGTGCAATAGATCATTCCGCTTTGAGCCTTGGCCCCACAGAATTTAAACCCGGCTTCCTTGGGGTCGCCAATTGGCCAGCGACACAAACCCTCTTTTAACTCAACCAATTGGATGCCTTCACCGGCGCAGTAATCATCCTCCAACAATGCAACTTCAACGACGGGCGCGGCGATATCGCTCTCATGATGTTTGTGAATTTGACGAGACTGGGATGATTTTGAGTCTGACTTTGATTTAGAGGATTTTTGAGCCGTCTTGACCGGGCTTTCGTCTTGGGTATTGGCAATGCGCCCGGAAAGTTTGAGCCGGTGGGCTTTGCCAATCACGGCATTTCTGGTGACCCCCCCTAGTGATTTGGCGATTTCGGCTGCGGTTTTGCCTTCTCCCCATAACTTCATTAAAAGATCAATTCGATCATTGGTCCAGCTCATAATTTTCTCCTCCAGAGTCATGTATAATTTCTTCATCAAAAATTTTCATTTTTAATGAAGGCCCTCACATACGGGGCCGGCTTTCGGACAAGGTCCGCCGCGCTTTATGCGGTCTCGTTTGAAACAAAAATTATATTTAATTCTTATTGCAAACTACTTCAGTGCGCAGAATTTTGCTGCGCCTCGCCTCAAAAAATGTTGCACTTATTTCAATGATTTTTTGTGCTGCGATACATTTACTTTACGCATAGCTTTGCGAGGCACTCAAGAATCTCGAATGTTTTTTTCGATTTTATCCACAGAAGAACGAGAGAGGGGAGCGGGGGAGGAATTCAGAGTGAGGTCATGAGTAGGCTCTCAAGAGCCTGTTTTTTACCACGTTTGCCACGAATGATTTGGGGCAAGACGCGGCAAGCCCAAGGTGATTGTGTCCGACAACGGGCCGGAACTGATCAGTGCAGCGGTGCTGGCATGGGCGGACGCACATAAAATCGACTGGCATTACATCCAGCCCGGCAAGCCGCAGCAGAACGGCTACACCGAGAGCCTCAACGATAAAATCCGCGATGAATGCTTGAATGAGCACTGGTTCAGAAACCTTGCAGAAGCGCGAGCCCTCATCGAAGAATGGCGGCACGATTACAATCATGTCCGCCCGCATAGCTCATTGAACTACCTGACACCCATGGAATTTGTAGACCGAAAAGGAGGATACCAAACCAACATCTCATCACCGCAAGACGCTGTCTGCGCACGACTCTTGACGGTCGCGCAGCCATCCTCTTGCCTAACCCAAACTTTAACCCTATAACCTATGAAAGACTCTACTCAAATCTGGACTAAAGTTTGGGAGCAGGTCAGAGGCATTTTAAAACGAGCCTTATAAATGACCGTAGAGTGGCTTATTTGGACAAAAATGAGGGAAAAGCCCAAAATAATTCATTCCCGCCTGCAAGCCCGCACTCCCGTAGCAAACAATCCACCGGGAGGATAAACAGGGGGATGTTTTTTGTTTTTTAAGCGACTGATAGGTTTAATGCTTGACAGGCTCATCTTCACTGTTTGTAAGAAAAAATGACATCGGATCCCTTCCAAGTTTGGACGATTTCAGCTTTCCTAATATTTCCTTTGGCTCCTTGTATTCGGAGAGGGTGTCAAATTCATGAGTATTAATGATATCAGGATCGTTCATGTAATATTCGCTTTCCTTCAACTTGCTACTTTCAATAGAATCAACAAACTCACGATTTTCTTCCAACCAATTTTTTGCCTCTATATTACCCATCGTAGCAGATTCATGGATAATTTTAAGACCAGATTCGCGATCCATAGAAACGCCCAAACCATGAACTTGACAATAACCAACCCAATATTTTAAGACGGTATAAACATCCCTTTCCCGCGGATTCTCATTGCACTTCTTGAGCCCTAGAAAGAAATATTTGTAGGCCAAAGAAATATCTTTTGGCACCAACCCTATGAATCCATAATATGTGAATATCCCCATATGGAGATACCCCCCAGGGTAGCCTTGCTCAAAAGCAAGAGAGGCATATTGATAAGCTTTATGATAATGATCCTCAGGGGGGTCCTCACTTCCTTCTTCACTAAAGTAGCTTTCAATCAGGCGAAGGTAGTGTTCAACCAATTCAAACAATGCATATTGGTCGTTACGTTCACGGATCATCTTTTCTAGAATTAAAATCCCTCTACTCAGGCTACGCATATTGTTTGGTATGTATTGGTACATTTTGTTGTGCGCGCGATAAAGCAGAATTCCGGCTTCACTTGATCCATTTTTCCATGCTCTTTCTAAATGAGCCAACACATTTTGGGGGGGAATCTTGAAACGATCTCCATCTTCCAATCCTATCCATCCTACTAATAAATCCGCATCTGCGGGCGGGTTATCAGGATTGATCTTAATGGAGTGGATGGCCTTTTTAAACACTAGTTTTTGAATACCCGCGAATTCCTTATTTGAAACATTTTCATCATATGAGGATTTTACGTACTTTTCTTTTAGCTGTTGTAACTCATTTGCCATTTATGTTTTGTTTTCTCTCAAAGTTAACTATTAAGTCTAACAGTCCTCAGGGGTGGATTCATTTTAAATAACGCAGGTTTAGATTTCCAGATGCAGATAAGTGTATCGTAAGGAGATTAAAATTTCAAGTTTTTCGATTTGTACCGTTATAGCTGTTCAGACTCTTGTATTTCTTGTCGCACTCGCGCCCCAGAAATACAATAGTGCGGTCGTTAGCATGGTATATATTTGACATAGGTCTTGACCTGCTCCCAAACTTTAGTCCAAATTTGAGTAGAGTCTTTCATAGGTTATAGGGTTAAAGTTTGGGTTAAGCAAGAGGATGGCTGCGCGACCGTCAAGAGTCGTGCGCAGACAGCGTCTTGCGAAGGTTGCATATTGGTTTGGCGTCCTCCTTTTCGGTCTAAAAATTCCATGGGTGTCAGATAGTTCAACGAGCTATGGCAGTCCGTCTGTTTCAAGTTGTTGAGACAAAGTTGACTTTCCACTTCCCATTGCCCCTGTCAGAATAAAAAGATTTTTTGTCATTTTTTCCTATCCATATCTTTTGATAAATTCTCCGTTTCTCTGGCGCTATTTGTTCAAACGTCTTCGCTCAATATCAATCATTTCAATGACATGTGACTGGACAAAAAACAACGCATGGCTCATGCATTATACCATCAGCATCAATTCTCTGAGCTTTGAGATATGTTTTATCATTCTCTATTCTATCCATAACGGCATGCGAAGAACGGAGAATGGAAGTTGTTACATCTGTTTTCTTGAGTTAAATCAATGCTCTAGGGAAGTATAGCTCAAAGGGCATCAAGCTAACCTATTGATATAATTCATTCCAATTTGAATGGGAAAAATGGTGCCGGCTGCAGGATTTGAACCCGCGACCTTCGGTTTACAAAACCGCTGCACTACCGCTGTGCTAAGCCGGCCATTTGAATCATTGATTTAAAATCGCGTGTATCATACATTTTTTTTCGCGTTTGAAAAGCCCTTATTTTCGAACCCACAGCACCGTTGCATCCATACCCCGGTCACGTTGATGCAAAAGGAAATTTGAGCGGATCAAAATGGCATCGGGCCGTATCGGTTATCATCATCGCTGCCCTTGAACACAAGCAGGCCCAACAACACAAGGTAGGACACCCCAAATAATAACCCCAGTGCCGAAAAAATGAGTTTTGGTTGCAAAGTCGTAGAGATCAGCATGAGCAGCGGCATAACGACATATATTCCAAATAACCACCAACCGCTTTTTCCGATATCATGCAATCTGCGCACCGTGAGGGACAATGTCGGTAAAAGGAAAATAATTGTAACCAATCCTGAAAAGAAACTGACCTTATGCGTGATGGCTCCCACAACGCCGAAAGCAATCCCCACCAGGATTTGAAATAATATCCAAAATACATATTCCGAGCGTGTGGATCGCCCGCTAAAATTGACAATATTTACGAATCCTGATTTCGCTGAGTCAATGAAATTCATTCAAAAATTCCCCCCGTTTTTAAGCGCATAAGTGCGGTGATTTGAGATAAGAATAGGACAAATCAACATCTCAAAAAAAACCGCATCCTGCCCATTGATAATAAGCAAGGGAATTTAAAAAATAATTAAGAGGGGTTTTTATGATACTTCAATGGGTTAACGTGGATTATGGACAGGTTCTAGAGCATTTTGATATTTGAAATGCGTATTCAGCCTATTGACAATGAATGGATGATCCGTTAAGTCTCTGGCTCTATCTAACCTATACTCATAGTTGCCCTGATGGCGGAATTGGTAGACGCGCAAGTTTCAGGTACTTGTGTCCTCCGGGACGTGGAAGTTCGAGTCTTCTTCAGGGCACCAAATTATAACAAATAACATCCCTTTGTATCCCGCAGAAAATAAGGCATTGCAGCCTGATAATCAAAAAAATTTGACTTTTGTTTTCGGCTTGATTAAAGATTATATACTTATTTTTTAGGTATTTATTAAGCATGAAAACAAGATATGTTCAAAAAAACGGCCGGTTATACTGGTATATTCGCGTTGTGCCGATTCACCTGCGCGAGCTGGTCGGCAAAGACAAAATCAAGATGAGCCTCAAAACCGCTGATTTTAATCAGGCCGTGATCAAGGCCGACAAGATTTCGGGTGAAATTGAAAAATTATGGGATGAGTCGCTCTCGACCGACAGCCCGATGAACACAGGGAAATTCAATCGGCTGGTACGCATCGCCAAATTATACGGCTATCGGTATCAGCCGGAAGGAGAGCTGGCGCACGAGGCTCGCATTCACGATATCATTGATCGCATTGATACGGCAGAAAAGGAGAAAAAGACCCCTGCCGAGGCTGTTTTGGGGGCGGAACCGTTCTCATATCCGCCATTATCCAAATGTTTGGAGGAATATTGGACCCTGAGCAAGGATGAGGTCAGGGGTAAAACCGCCTTTGAAATCAGGAAATGGGAAAATCCCCGCAAAAAAGCCATTGCGAACCTGATCACCGTGTGCGGCGACAAGCCGATTGATCAGCTCAAACGGTCGGATTTGGTTGCGTTCCGGCAATGGTGGATGGAGCGGATTGAGGAAAATGATCTCTCTCCCAATTCCGCCAACAAGGATTTTACCAAATCAAAAGTTATTTTGTGCAAGGTGAGTGAAACGCATTTCCCGGAGATGAAAATCCGAGCGCTGTATGAGGGTGTGAAAGTCCGCGAGCAACCCGGCAAGCGCCACCCGTTCACGACGGAATTTATTGCCGGGACGTTGTTAAACCGCGCGAAAATGGCCGGGATGGGGGAGGAGTTGTTTCTCTTTTTACACGCCATGGTGAATACGGGCGCGCGGGTGAAGGAGCTTACGGGATTGATGAAAGAGGATATCGTGCTGGATCACGCCGTTCCGCACATCATCATTCGCAAAAATGAAATCAGGAGCCTCAAAACCAAAAACAGCGAGCGGGTGATTCCCTTGGTCGGTGCGTCGTTATATGCCTTCCGGCAGCTCCCCGATGGGTTTCGGCAATATCGGGGCAAGAGCGATAATCTCTCCAACGCACTCAACAAATTCATGCGCGACCATGATCTGTACCCTTCAAACGATCACTCGCTGTATTCGCTGCGCCATTCGTTTCAAGATCGGTTGATTCTGGCCGAAGCCCCGGAACGGATTCAGGCCGACCTGATGGGCCATGCCATCTCACGCCCCCGCTACGGCGACGGCGCCGGCCTCGCCCAAAAGGCCGAATGGATGGAGAAGATTAGTATTGAGGCTAATAACACCGTTTGAATAAATAATATAGTTGCTACCGTTTTTATTATTTTTTTTAAATATCGCGACGTAAGAATAGCCTATTTGTAGGCTGCCCCGTGAGGTCATAGATTGGATCAGAGGTGACATATCCGCCTCCGCCGCCCCAATCACCACTGCCTCCGCCGCCTCCGCCGCCCCAATCACCACTGCCTCCGCCGCCTCCGCCGCAATCACCACCGCCTCCGCCGCTACCGATCTGAGAGCACGGTGATCCCAAATCTTCTAAAGGCAAGGTTACTAAGTGTCCAGCACTGTCAATTACCGTAGGCGAA
>JAEUKN010000022.1 GCA_016794305.1 Alphaproteobacteria bacterium
AGATTGAGGGCATCCCTTGCAGAATCATATGTGGGGGCAGCGGTGATACTTTGTTCCAGGCTCAATAGTCCCATATATACATATGGGCGAAGGCAACGATGGTATATGGCTTTTTGTTTTATGGAGTTTTCAAAATACTCTTGCACAGCAGCCTGTATATCATCTATATCATCGCTTGTTGGTTGCGACTGAAGTATTAATAATGCTTCAAATGCCCCGCGTGCGCGGAGGCAATAATAGGCATCGGCGTTGGTCGTTTGGCCGGCCTCAAAATATGTGATGAGCTGTTGAAGCGCTTGTTGTCGTAATTCGGTCGAGGAGTTGTGATTTGTAATGGCGTTGAGCAGGACATCAGGGGCAGTGTTAGCTGTGTTCAATAATGCAGCGCAATCAAAATTTCTTAATAATAGCTGTGCTGTCATGAATACGTAACCTCCTACCGCCGTTAATTCTAGTTTTGTGCGCATAGTGAAAGTCGCGCGCATTTTTATATTATGTTATCACTATCCCAAATCATCTGCGCTGTCAACGAAAAATATGAAAATTTTTTTGGGTGGAGTTACGGAATGCCAGGGATTAACGGCGAGGCTTTAACATCGTGTCATGAAGCCGCGATAAAAGGATAAGCGCACTGACGGCGCCAAGCCCTGCAAAGGCCATGTCCTTTTGCGTATCCCATATGTCGCCTTGGGTGCCCAGAAACTCTTCGGCTCCCTGACCCAACATCATGGCCGCACCCCATTCAATCAATTCATAGAGAGCACTGATGCCCAGGCAGGCAAACACGATGATTGCATTCAGCCATTTGCCGGACCGAAGCGGGGATGTTCGCACCAATAATTCGCGGATGGCGAGTGCGGGGATGAATCCCTGTGCAAAATGGCCGATTTTGTCATAGTTGTTACGCCCATCCCACAACCCGTCAAAAAACGGAACGCGGGCATAGCTATAATGACCGCCAACCATCAAAACAACCCCATGGATAAAAATCAAAAGATAGAGCAAGGTGCTTAAGGGAAATCGTTCATAACTTAACCACAATACGGGGATGACGATGATCACCGGCGCGACCTCCATATACCACGTCACACGGTCATACGGCGCAATCCCGGACCAAGTAAGAATAACAAATGTAAGAGCCAGACAAACCGCCGGGATAATATGTCTTTTTATTGAGTGCATCAAATATTTTGTTCTGCGGATAATTTTTAGAAGTGCCCTTTAAAATACCATCCTATGATTGTGATGTCTAGGGAGAGATTGGCTTTGCCCCGCCGCGCGGTGGCGGCGGATATGTATCCATAACAATTTGTTGTAACGCTTGTTTGAGGCTGCGCAGGATCGTGGGAGAGAGCGCGTGACCTTGAGAATCTCGTTGCCACTGAATACAGCGATTCAGGTATTGCATGATCTCTAATCTGAATGGTTGACCGTGGCGCATCGCCAATGAGATGAGGCAGCTCAGGGCCTCATCAGACCGATCTTGCGCCGATATTTCTGCGTCATAATGTGCTGCGCCAGGGTTTTCTGCGTCAGGATTTGCCGTAGGGGTCGCCGAGCGTTCGAAGATCTTTATGATGGCCCAGAGGTACGTAAAGCGTTGGCTTTGATCGGCTTGCCCGTTTCTGGCATACTCAAAAAGTTTCCGCAGGGGCATGAGGCTGACGTCCTCAGATGTGATGATGCGCGATGCTGTAGGGGTTTGGCGTTGGACATAAGATGCGGCGGTTTCGACCAACGCAAACTCCTCAGGTTTCAATAAACCCACTGCATCAGGGGACAAGGGATGGAGATTGCCGTCATGCCCGGTTTTCAGGCAATTGGCGAGATAGAGCGCGGCCCGCCCCTGAAACGCTCCCGCCGCCGGAGTGTGCGCCAGCTCAATCAGCTTTATCAAAGCATAGAGCGCGATGCTCCGGTCTTTGGCATCGGCGGAGGCTGCGTTCCCGCACTCAAAAGCTTCCAACAGCAAGGCGTAAAGACGATTGGCGTGGCGGGCAGAGCTGAGGGTTTCCAAATGATAATTGATGATAAACGCGACATCGCGGTCGATTTGTTCTGCTGGGGTCATGTGATGTGTTCAGCACAAAATTTTGACATTTGAGTTTAAGCCATCATGACTGCTGGGGCCCGCTCGCCGCGCCTGCGGCCCACGAGCGAGAGCATTAAGCGTATATCAGATAATGTCCCATTGGTCAGTTTATGATTGGCACCGTCCCGCCCTGTGGTGAGGCATTTTTCTAGATAAGCTCGCGCTAATGCTGGGAAAACAGAGTGTGTGGATGATGCGATCTGAGCCAGATAATACAGCGCGTCTATGGAGTTGCTCAGGTGTTGTTCCGTGCAATTTTTGGTATTCCCGGATTGAAACAAGTCCAGCAATACATTATACATATGAATTTTTTCAATGGGGGGCTCAATCGCTATAAAGTCCTTATAAACTGCCGAAGGCGACCTTGGCGGTACCGCTAAGCCCGTAGCAGGCGGTTGAAATGCAAGATCAAGGGTCATCTTTTATCCAATCTAGTTGACGTAGTATCATAAGGCATTGGCGAGACTTACGCGGCTTGGGGCATTGGGGCGGCCGGCGCGGCGGCAGGGGGAGGTGCAGGTGCGGGCGCTATTGCAACAACAACGGAGTCAGCTCCGCTCAGAACGGCGGTCGCCCGAATGGAAATCTCGCCCTTTCCTAAGCCCGCCAAGCGGTTGAGCGCGTCAGCCGTTGTGTCGCGTTGGTGAAGGGCAATGAGGTTGTGGTCATTTTGCGCAAGCATGGCTTTGGCTTCTTTGTACAAAGTGCAAAGTGTTTCAAATAATTTCCCCCCGATTGATGATTGATAAAATTCTATCAATAAGCCTTTTGCCTGGGTCGGCCCGAGATGTTCGGAATATGCAATATCCAATAATGCCCAATGCGCCGCGTCAAAATGCGCCTTAATCGCAGGGTCCTCGGGACTTTCCAATTTCGCATGAGCTGCGCGGTAAAAAACATCAGATAATAATGTGAATGCTTGGGGTGCAATCTCAAGCGGGCCGGCAGATTGAGGGCCTTTCCTCCTCAAATGATGCATACAAATTTTATGTAAGGCATAAATATTGAGAAGATAATCGGTATCTTTTTCGCACAGTTCTGGATAGTTCTTCAGTGGCAGTAATGGTGAGGGTGGGTCCACAAACTGGAGCGGCAAAGACATAAAAACTCTTTGGTTTCATTATTATATTACCAATAGGATGATCCCAATAAAAAAATCTTTCAAGTAAATAAAAAAACTTTTCCACAAGCCTGTGACATTTTTACACAGGGCGCAGGAAACAGGCATAACAATGTGGCGCGCATTCCTAAATTTCAACAATTATAAAACGAGGTGTCATACTATGAATGAAACATTATTTTCACAAATTGATAATTGGATCACGGTGGTGGAGCTGCCGGCATTGTCGGCGCTGTTCTGGATGATCTGGCACGGGCGGCGGGAAACGGACGGCGAGATTGACGCGCTCAAAGGTCAATTATCGGCGCATCAAATCGAAATCGCGCGGCACTATGCGCCCTCACGCGATTTGCACACTTTGGAAAATCGCCTCACGGCGCATTTGCTCCGGATTGAATCCAAACTCGATGCCACCGCCCTCAAAACCGAGAAAATCTCAGGGCGACGGGGAGAGTAGGGGGCGCATAAAATATTAGCAAATCACAAATAGGAGTCAATATGACAAAATTTATAAGGTCGGTGCCAAGGGGAGAACCCGGGTCGGCACCCGGCGCGGATATTATCCCAAGTGGCTAACAAGCAAATTTAGCCCATCTTCTAATCGCAATTTTTGGGAATGCAAGGCTTCTCGGTCATTTGGGTGTTTTGTAAGATAGTTAACATAGCATGCGAGCTGGCATAGCTTGGCAAACTCTATCCTTAAATCAATATGATCAACATTTCGTCCTACGGCTTGATAACTCTGAACGACTATTTCGAGTTGCGGTTGGTGGAGGCAACCAAAATCAAGATAGGGATTGTCGTGCAGGCCTGCATAGGCAAAGTCGATGCACCCCTCAAGTCTGCCACCATTGTTACTGCAGAAAATATTTTCATAGTGCAAATCTAGATGAGCATATGTGGGTTTCTTATTCTCTGAAAACCACCGATTTGCTGTGTCTATCTTTCTTATTAAGGTTTCATCGTCCATGCCGGCAGGGACCATAATATAATTTCCACTCTCATATGGTGAAATGATTTGGCGTGATATGGGATCTAAATCATGCAAAGTGGCAATCAACTCTCCTAATTGGGCATATATTTTATGATCTGGACTGTTACCCCTGTCTAAAAATTGGTTTACCGGCTTTCCGGGCATTTTAGTCATTTGAATCAGACCGATAAATGGACAATCAGGCATATCTGTGAAAAATTGAGGCTCATCGTGAAGTCGGGGGCAACAAAAATCACCTATGCGTCCTTCGTGCAATTTCAGAGAACGGGCTTCGCATATTATGTGTTTGATGACTGTTTGGTGGGGCCAGTACCCGCCACTCAAGAACCCTTTTGTAATGATCCCATAGTCTTCAACAACCAATGAGTTGCCAGTTAATGCCAAAGGAGTGGCCTTAAGTGAAAAAAGACCAGTTAGATTTTTTAATTTTTTAAAGAGTGGATCCACTCTATGTCTAGATTCTTTATTCATAACTAAAATATAAATAAACTTTCAAAAATTTTCAATAAAATATAGGAGTCAATATGACAAAATTTATAAGGTCGGTGCCAGGGGGAGAACCCGGGTCGGCACCCGGCGCGGATCGTCGCGCATTTGATCGGGATCGCGCCATTGATATTCTGGCGCGCACTTTATACGGTGAAGCGCGGGGCGAGGGAGAGAGCGGCATGGAAGCGGTGGCATGCGTCATCATGAACCGCGTTGCGGTGTCACAGGCAAGGGAGGCGGCGGGATTGGGCGCGTTTTGGTGGGGGCGGGATGTGGCCTCGGTTTGCCTTAAACCCTATCAATTTTCATGCTGGAATCGCGATGATCCGAACCGCCGCAAAATCATCACCGTGACCAAAGATGACGCAGTCTTTGCCGCGGCAAAGCGCATTGCAACCCGCGCTATTCTGGGGCTTTTGGATGATGTCACGTTTGGCGCAACGCAC
Organism: Alphaproteobacteria bacterium; assembly: GCA_016794305.1. Lineage (GTDB taxonomy): Bacteria > Pseudomonadota > Alphaproteobacteria > Micavibrionales > Micavibrionaceae > UBA1573. Next base: position 5,142 of record JAEUKN010000022.1, read on the forward strand.
TACCATGCGCGCGGCATGACGCAGGATCAAACCTCGGCTCAAATTCCAACTCAGATTCCAACCTGGGCGCGCGGCGTGACCCCCGTGGCCACCATCGGCCGGCATATTTTTTACAAACTTTCGTAATTTGACGCGCAGATGCGGGGGCGAAACCACGCCGCCAGCTGTGGCACACTCATATGACCGGCGGCGACATCAAGCATCATCATGACGCAGGATGCATCATCGGCCATCAAATCATAACCGTTTAACGCCAAAAATAACTCAGCGACGACAAAGGCTGTGCGTTTATTTCCATCGTTAAAGGGGTGGTTTCCGGCTATTCCCACGGCATAGCAGGCGGCCAATGCGGCTATATCGGCGTGTTCGTAAAGCAAAAGATTTTTCGGCGCGGCCAAGGCCGATTGCAACAATGCTTCATCCCGAATCCCGCTCAGGCCGCCATGTTCGGCAATTTGTTCATCATGAATTGCGCGGGTCACAGACTCGCAAACCCATTTAACCGCACTCATCCTGCACTCATTTCGCAAGCGCACGCAACGCATTGCGGCGTTTTTTCATGATTTTGCGGGCCGCATCGATTTGTTCTGCAAATTCAGGATCATAGGGAGTGACGTTAAAACCGTCGGGGGACAGGCTCACCCACAGCGAGTCGCCCTTATCTAGCCGAAGGTTTGACAGAAGTTCCTTCGGCAAAATCACCCCTAACGAGTTTCCAATTTGAGTGACCTTGAGTTCCATATCCCGTTCCTTGTTATTATTTATGTTATAACGTGGATAAGTTTCTGTCAAGTCAAAAACTCAAAAAATATATTCTGAACCATTAAAATCAATTAGTTTTAGGAGATAAACATGACACTACCCATCATCGCGCAAATCGGATTGCCGGCATTGATTAAAGGCTTGGCCGAGGGGCTATCCAACGTCAAAACACCGGTGGCGCAGGGCGCATCCGCCGCACTGGACCAATTGAGCGCGTCATTCGGCACGCCGCAAATGAGCGGCGCCGATGTCGCCGAACTCAATCGTCATCTGGAGAAAATGAGCGAACTTGATGCATCGCGTGACGCGAGCATGATCACGCAGGTGAATGAAAGCCTGCGCGCCGAGGCGGCGTCAAATGACCCCTATGTGCGCCGCATGCGCCCGACATTCGGCTATATCATTGCGGCGACGTGGGGCGCGCAGATGCTCGCACTTGCCTATGTGATCATCTTTAACACGACCGAGGCCATATCGGTGATTGCGGCAATGGCACAGCTGGGGACAATCTGGGGTATTGGGCTTTCGGTGCTCGGTATTTACATCTATAAACGCAGCGAGGAAAAACAGCGCAATGCCGATGCATCAGTAAGTTATGACGCGGCAAATAGCGCCGCAAATGAAGCGGCAAATGCAAATGGTGCATCCTCATCCGCGCCGCGCGCAACCGCATCAAAACCCCGCCCCAATTCCCTCCCACCCCAAGGGGGAGTGAATGAATGAGGGTTGCACTCAACATTACAAAGTCATTTGACTTCGGAGGTATGCTTCAATGCCCTACGAATTTTACGCATGTGAGCTTCATGTTCGCAAAATTTGATCAGTGCCGAATCATCAGGCGCATATCTTGAATCGGAAGCATCAGACGAGTGTGCCGTCACTTTGCCTTTGCGTATTAATTCCGCAAGTGCCGCATGGATCAATTGAACGTGCAACGAATCGTCAATATTTTTCAATATGCCTTGTTTCTCACAAAACTTAAGTATATCCTTGAGTTGTGGGGCTTGAAAGACACAGAAGCTTTCATACGCAGGCGATTTTGCCCACCCAATGAACAATTCGGCGCGAGAATTTTCGTCAATAAAGCCAACATTGCGGTATACGACATTTGAGAAATGGCCAAGCGATAGATTATACAAAAATTTGATGATAATTTGCGCTGTCTCGGTCACATCCCGATCGGAGTAACCTTTAGTGGCTGTTCTAAGCGCAGTTCTTAATGCCATGGCTGGGGAGGCAATTTTGGAGCTGTCCATATTTATGCCGCAATTAGTTGGGTGGCCGGTTTGGTCTCATCGCCCCTTCGGACATGTCTTTGGATTATTGACTCTAAGAACCTGTTCATGATCTTTTTTAGGATTCACATAAAGTAAGAAATGTGATTCATAGAGAGTCCTTTGGAAAGATGAGGACGAAATGAAACATAAATACCCGAGTGATATAAGCCGAGAAATATTTGAAGAGAAAGTGCTGCCAGTTTTGAGCCGTGCGCGGAAGAGAACAAAGCCTATCAGCGTTGATTTATATGATGTTTTTAATGGCGTTCTGTATGTTTTAAAGAGCGGATGCCAGTGGCGGATGTTGCCATCTGATTTCCCGAAATGGCGGACCTGCTATGATTATTGGCAAAAATGGAGCGCAAAACAAGACAATAATCTCAGCCTTTTGGAGGAGGCTTTAAAAAAATGTGGTCGCGGACGTACGACGAGGCCTTGGGCGGGATGCGCAGACACGTTTCTTGATCATCGATGCGCAGAGCGTCAAGAACACGGATACAGCCGAAGAGAAAGGCTATGATGCAGGGAAAAAGGTATCAGGGATAAAACGCCACATCGCAATAGATACCAACGGTTTGCCCCATATGATCCATATCACAACGGCGGACGTGACAGATCGGGTGGGTGCCTTGAGTGGGCTTACTGTTTACAAAGAAAACCTGTCAAAGGTTGAAAAAGTACTGGCTGACGGCGGATATACAGGAGAGCCATTTGCTGCGAGTATCAAGGATATTTTAGGTGCAGAGGTTGAGATTGCCAAACGCAATGAGCTTCACACATTTGAGGTGATCCCCAAACGTTGGGTCGTTGAACGCTCCTTTTCTTGGCTTGAAAAATGCCGACGCCTCTGGAAAAACTGCGAACGTAAACTTAATTCAAGCCTTAATATGGTCGCTCTCGCTTTTCTGGCCTTATTTATCAAAAGATCATGAACAGGTTCTTACAATCCTTTAACCGGTTCCCACTTAATCGCAAAATGCTTTTATTTTGTCGCATTTTGTTACGATTAACCGGTTCCCACTTAATCGCAAAATGCTCCAGGCCCCGCATTCAATGCGGGGTTGCGGAATTCCAAGGATATAAATTGAATTAAGCAGGATCCATCACTTCTTGGCGTTTTGGGCGGTGCCGAATCAGACCGACCAAAAACATGACATTCATGCAGGCAACGGAAAACAGCGAAAAATAAATTTCCTTTTCAAAGAGATAGTACATCCACGGAAAACCTGCGAGATAATAGGCCAGCCTGATACGTTCAGGATTATGATGAAGTTCCATAAATCGGCAAAAGATGATGGCGGCGAGCGGCACTGCGTCCAAGGGTTGATGATAGGTCACAAAAATCGCGGCGATGGAGAGCAAAATCGCACCCGTGATGCGCGGTAATTTGGTCGCATGGAGATATTTATCAGGGGTGAGCGCCTGAACAAGCCCACCCAAACCGGCAATATAGCAAGCGAGCGCGCCGGATATGCCGCCCATAAGCAGAATATATGTGCCGTTAAATCCTTCAGCGATGGTTTTGGTGATCATCATCCATCGGCGATTCTTGATTTGTGTGCAGGTGAGTGCCGCGGCAAAGCCGATGGCCCAAATGATAAAAAGAGGGGTGAGGACATGGTCCAGAGTCATTTTGCCTGCTTATCCCGGCCTTGAGCATAGTTATCCTGTGCATCCCGTAAAATGCGCGGAATGTTGAATGTGACATGTTCGCGGGTGAGGGTGATTTCCTCTACTGTTACGCTATATTTTTCCTCTAACGCCGCGATCACATTTTTGATCAAGATTTCGGGGGCAGAGGCCCCGGCACTCAATCCCAACGAGCTTATGCCCTCCAGCCGATCCCAAGGGATTTGCGACTGGTCACCAATCAACAGGGCGTTGGGGCAACCATAGGATTTGGCAACCTCTACCAAGCGATTCGAGTTGGAGGAATTGGGGGAGCCCAAAATGAGCATGGCCTCTACCCTTGGCGCCACCATCTTAACCGCTTCCTGGCGATTGGTGGTGGCATAGCAGATATCCTCGCGCCCCGGGCCGATAATGTGCGGGAATTTGGCCTTGAGCGCCGCCACAATATCGGCCGTATCATCCACCGACAGAGTGGTTTGGGTGCAAAAGGCCAGACGCGAGGGATCAGAGATATTGATTGTTTCCACATCCGCGACCGTTTCCACCAAATGCACAGCGTGGGGCGGGAGCTGGCCCATCGTGCCAATGACCTCCGGATGGCCCGCATGGCCGATTAGGACAATATCCAACCCCATTTTATAGTGTCGCATGGCTTCATGATGGACCTTGGTGACCAGCGGGCAGGTCGCATCAATATAAAACATACGCCGCGTTTGGGCGTCAATTGGCACAGATTTCGGCACACCGTGGGCCGAAAAAATCACGGGGCGGTCCGTGTGGTGGGGCGGGATTTCCTCTAGCTCTTCAATAAAGACCGCTCCCTTGGCTTTCAGGTTTTCCACCACAAATTTATTATGCACGATTTCATGCCGCACATACACCGGCGCGCCATAAATTTCCAATGATTTTTCAACAATTTGAATGGCGCGATCAACCCCCGCACAAAATCCCCGCGGCGCACAGAGAAGTATGTTGAGCGAAGGCCGATGCTCATCTTGGCGAGGGCAGGGGGGGGACTTATCGGTGTCGGTGAATGTCATAAAATTTAAATTTTTCGTATATTGGCGGCGAGTCTAATTCAGACAAATTTAACAGCTCTCAACACTTGAATCCACATAAGAATGAAATAAAACTTATAAACCCGCTTTTGCAATTCCATAATATTTTAACTAATTTTTTGTATTATTAGAAATGGATAGCATTACAAGAAGGTGATTACATGGCGTTTAACCTCGAAGGCTTTTTTGACGGCATAAAAACCGCACTCACGGAATTATTTCAAAAGATAGGGGACTTGTTCGGCGGCACGCAAATCTCGGCCGGCCTGTCTGTCGGCGGGGGCGTGTCGGGAGGATATGCCGGAGGTGGGTATGATGGTGGGGTAGGGATAGGGATAGGATATGGTGGGCCGGCACTGCGTCCGCTGGGGATGGTGGGCGGCAGGAACATTGGAACATCAGTGGCGATGGGGGCGCACTTCTCAACGGCTGCCGCCGGTATTGGACTTGGCGTATCAGGTATGGCTGTAGGATACCATCAAGCCCGAGTCTCTCATGGAGGAGGGGGTAGACAGCTTGGGGTGGGGGCAAGGCTGGGATGATCTATAGATGGAATAAGAGATTGTAAACAAACTCCTATGCTTGCTTGCTCTCATCATGACTTTGCGCAAGGACTGTTGTGATCATACCGGTGGCGGCACCGATAGGGCCACCGTAAATAGAATCCCCAATAATTTTTGCCACAGGTTTGATGTTATCTCCGGTCACTGAGCGATAGATATTCCCAATGATCGGAATATGTTGCAGCGGGTTAATAATATCCAAAAAATCAAGGAATCCGATTTGATCAGTGGGTTTTACTGACCCAGACTGATTTTTTTGCGCAGTGGCTGAGGAGGAAGATGTGGAGGAAGGTGAGGAGGAGGGGGGCGCAGTTGCATCCTGACTCGCCGCGGAGGGTTCGGCGGCGGGTTCGGCGGCGGGTTCGGCGGCGGGTTCGATTGACGCATTCATCGCCGCCGATGCGGGCGTTGTCGGGTGATAGACCGGCATATATCCGGCGGTACGATCCGCGTTTTGCAGCAAGAGTGAGAAGTTTGTTTTTTCTGCAGTTTTAGAGGATTCCCCCGAAACCACGGACTTATCAAATTCCCCTGTCCCCGATATATTCAGGCCAGAGAGATTGGCCCGAATACCCACTGGATTTTGAGAGAATTGATAGTCCGAAACTGGGTTTATGGCTTTGATCATATGGAATGATATGCAATCATCATGCCAAAGCCAAAAGTCGCAACTGAAATCAACCAATTAAAGGCAGATATCTTTTTAAAATAAGATCTGCGTGCCGACGGTGAGGCTTGTACCTTCAAAATCATCGCCAATCGTAGCGGGAACATCGGCCGAAAGATGGGAAACCGCACCGCGCAAGCTTACCCCCTCAAGCAAGTGATATTGCAAGCCCAGAGTGTAGCGATTGCTGGTAATGTCTCGGTCCGCACTCTCTTCTTGGTTATTATTCAACCACGATACGCCATAGGTCCAGGGGCTGGAGCCATTGGGCATATAATCCGCACCCAAAACAAACGTGCGGGAATCATAACGATCATCTATACCGCCTGATTTTTGGGTGTAAACCGCGCCCAATCCTATGTTACGCCCCGCACTGTTTTTGAAATCAAAATCGGTTCCGATGTTCCATTCTTCAATGGCATCTATATCGGTAAGTGATGAATCGTTTTCAACGCCCACATGCGTATAACCTGATCCCAAATTAAGGTGAAGCGAAGGGTTAAAATCATGTTGAAATATGGCCGCAACTTCCCACGCTTCGCCAAACTGATCAAGCTCATCTTCCGGGCTATTGCCGTTCAGGGCGCGTGAGGCCGGATCAAAATTCGCAATATCGGGCGTATAGGAAACGCCAACTTGCAATCCGCCAAACACAGGGGTGAGGTAAGTAATTTTATCAAATCCCGCGGTCAGATCGTTGTCATAGTCAAGGCCAAAACTTGATACTTCTTCGGCCAAATGCGTTCCGGCCAAACTGGTTGCCTCCAAGTTAAAGGGGGAAACAAAGGTCTCAAGCCCGTCAATATTGGCATCGGCTGAAGGGGCCGCCACCTGAAGCAATATGCCCGGTCCATCCTCTGCCCCCAGGCTCAAACGCCCCCACGGACCTGCGATAAATATGAAACTGTCTTCCACTGCAAAATCATCACCGGCATCGCCGTCGGCATTGACCAAAACCCCGACATTCAGGCCATTATTAAGTTCGGTTTCCCCGGAAAATGTGACATCCGTATCGCGTAGGATATCCACAGCGCGAGCATTACCATCCTGATCGACGATATTGGCGTACATTTTGAAATGCCCGCTGATGCTAAGCTTAATATCGTCCTCAGTTACCTGAGCGGCAGCCTGCGCGATGTTGACACCCGACATGCCGTAAAGACATATAGCAAAGGAGAGCAAAGTAAAGAGATGTTTTTTCGATGAAAATTGATTTTTCGTCTTGTTTTTTGTCTTAAGCGGCATAGTTTTTTCCGATGTGGGGAGGTTGTGGGGATACCCATGGCAAATGAGCAAATGATAAATTAGCAACAAAGATCATGAGCAGGTTTGAAACAATGGACACAGTGATTCTTCAATAAAAACTCTACTAAAAAACGTAGCAATTTAAAATTGTTTTTTGGGCTACTCTCTCTAATTATTTCGGCAATAAAATATAAGCTGATCCTTTGGATTTCATAAGCCCTGCATTATGGGCAGCCCGTGGGCCGTACCCCCAAAACAGATCCCCACGAACCGGGCCGACAATGGCCCCGCCTGTGTCCTGGGTAATCACGATACTTCGGATTGGATGATTGTCGGATTGCGGATCTGCCGGTGCTACATCCAAATAAATCGGCGCACCATAGGGTACAAACACCGGATCAACAGCGAGCGAGTGTTCCGGAGTCAAAACAACATTTTGTGCTCCCACCGGCCCTTCCGTATCAAGCTTTTTAAAGAAAACATATGACCGATTGGTCCGCATTAATTTTGCGCCTTCCTGCGGATTTTTTTCTAGCCAACCGAGGATGGTTTGCATGGAAACATTCTCTTTTTTAAGCAAATTTTTTTGTACCAACTCTTTACCAATTGCCGTATAAATATGGCCGTTTTGGCCGTCATACCCCACGCGAATGGTACTACCATTATCCAACATGATGATGCCCGATCCCTGAATTTGCAGGAAAAACGCTGCCGCTGCATCATCTACCCACACGATCGCATGGTCCATGTCGGCGGGGAGTTTTCCATCCTCAATTGCCGCACGATCTTCATAGGGTTTGAGTTGTCCATCGACCACGCGCCCGGCGATGCGCTGGCCCTTGAGGTTTTCGCGAAACTCACCCAAATTGACCATCACTAAATCTTTCGGGCGCGCCCGCAGCGGAATTTTATACCGTGCGGAACGGGTGAGGGAGCCGTATAATGTCGGTTCATAATATCCGGTAAATAATCCCTCTGATTCTGAGTTATTCAGCATGAGATAGGGTGTGAAGTGATCTTCAAAAAATTGTCGCGCACGGGCGGAATCGGCTGTAACTGCGGGTGAAATCTCCGCGCAAATTTTCTGCCAATCAAGATTTTTTCCCATCTCAGGCAGCGGCCCGAAATCTTGGTCCGCGGGCTTTTTAATGATTTTGGTGCATGATTTTTCAAAGGCCCGCAGCGCGTTCAAATTCTTTGGGTTGGGTTGCCCCAGTTCTTGCCATTGCGGCAGGTCGGAAAAACTAACTCTCTCCAATCGCAGCTGATCAGGCGTGGAAGGGGCAGGGGAAGGTGAAGGTGAAGGGGGCTTGGTCCCCAGATCAGCACAGGCCGTTAGCATCACCAAAGACGACAATGAAATCAAAGCCAAGAGGGATCGAAAATGCATGAGGAAACGTGAGATCATTTTCCACCTCTCATATTTCGTAACCCCGCACTTGATGCGGGGTCATGGTGCAATCGCCGGACCCCGGATAGGCCAAAAAACCTCACAAGTTCGGCTTTTTCTGTTCCGAGGATACCGGCTGATTTGAAACTTGAGGGGTAGTGAGATAAAACCATAAACCTTAAACCGATGATAGTCGCGATTTCGCAACTGTGACAGCTTCGGTAAAATTTTCAACCAAAATATAATCATTATCTTTGGGCGGAAGAATATGCATGCGTTTCAAAATTTTACGCGGTTGCGGTTGCACGTTGGAAAGAATCACAAAAATATTTTTCTTCTTACACCGATCCAGAAAAGCCCGTAAGGCACTTTCCCCGCTGGAATCCATCAATGGCACTAGACTGAGGCGCAGGATAAATATTTTAGGCGTGGGGGATAGTTGTTCCACCGCATCTAATAACCGTGATCCAACGCCAAAAAACAGCGGTCCATGAAGGCGATAAGCCACAACATCCTGCGGCAAGCTTGCCTCATCATGATGATCCAGACTGTCATCTTCATCACGCAAATCTTCAGGGTCATGCTCAATCAAATTGGTCTGTTCGGCCATGCGGTGCATGAAAATAATCGCCGCCAGAACCACTCCGATTTCAATTGCAAAAGTTAGATCAACAGCGACAGTCAGCACAAAAGTAATGACCAACACTAATTTTTCCCCAAAAGGGGCGCGCATCAAATGACGGATTTTCTCACGTTCCGACATATTCCACGCGACAATCATCAAAACTGCTGAGAGAGAAGCCAGCGGAATATAGGATGCCAGTGGAGCCAAAAACATCATCGCCAAAAGAATAAAGGCTGCATGCAGCATCCCGGCAACGGGGCTGCGCCCGCCAGAGCGAATATTGGTGACGGTCCGCGCAATGGCCCCCGTGGCCGGTAATCCGCCGAAGAAAGCCGAGGCAATATTGGCAACCCCCTGGCCCATTAATTCGCAATTTGAACGATGGCGCCGATCAATCATCCCGTCCGCCACCACGGCAGAAAGGAGCGATTCAATCCCCGCCAAAAACGCAATGGTAAAGGCCGAAGGCAACAATGTCATCATGTGGGCCACTGTGATATCTTGCGGCATTTGCGGCATCGGCAGCGAATGCGGTAATTCCCCGAAGGCTGAGCCAATTGTCACCACCGGCAGGTGAAACCCGAGTGTGAGGAGCGAACCCGCCACAACCGCAATCAAAAAAGCGGGCAATTGCGGGGCAAAGCGGCGCAAAAGAATGATAATGCCAAGTGATAAGGCTGAGAGCCCCAAAGCATATGGATTGAGGCTATCCCGCGCATCATAAAAACTTTGCCATTTTTCAAGGAAAGGTCCGGGGACTTTTTCCATCTCCAATCCGAAAAAATCCCGAATTTGGGATGAAAAAATAATCACGGCAATGCCGGCGGTAAAGCCGGTAATCACGGGTTGGGGGATATATTTGATCCAGGTGCCAAGCTTGGCCGCCGCTGCAATGAGCAGCATCACCCCGGCCATTAAAGTAGCAATCAAAAGTCCGTTATATCCGTGCGTGCCGATGATATTATAAACCACCACCACAAAGGCCCCCGTGGGGCCGCCAATTTGCACGCGCGACCCGCCGAGCGCAGAGATAATAAATCCCGCAATCACTGCGGTGACTAGCCCTTTATCGGGTGTTGTCCCCGATGCAATCCCGAGCGCCATCGCAAGCGGAATAGCCACAATCGCCACCGTGAGTCCGGCCAGCGCATCAGCACGAAAATTTTTAAGCCCATAGCCTTCTTGCAAAACCGTAAACAGCTTTGGCACAAACGCTTGCCACCATGGCGCGCGCGGATGGTGGGACATCGAATGTGTGCGGGAGTGAGCGGAGGAAGACGAATGATCGTGGCCGTGTTCCTGAGGATGGGGGCTGGTATCAGGGGTATCAGGGGTCATGATTTCCTCGCAGAACTTTTTCTGGACTCAAAGTCTGCCCTGCTTTTATATGAAAGACCTTATCTTGCCAAGATACATAACGTCACAGTCTATACCTCGCTTTAATCTTCCGCCTTAATCTCCCACTTTGCCCAAGGCTATTCCCGCGCGAATTGCTCCTTAAGGATGCGTTCATCGAGCGAATGCCCGTTTTTGAACATCAGAACGCGGGAAATTTCTCTTGAAACATAAACATCCACACTGGCGATATTGCGTACCTCCACGTCATCGGCTGTGGCGCTGACGGGGCGGTGAGTGGGTTCAATAATTTCGAATCGGATTTGGCTGGCGGAGGGGAGCAACGCCCCATGCCAGCGGCGCGGGCGAAAGGCACTGATGGGGGTCAGGGCCAAAATATTGCTTGAAAGCGGAATGATCGGCCCGTGAGCGGAGAGGTTATAGGCTGTGCTCCCCGCAGGGGTCGCCACGATCATGCCATCGCAAATGAGCTCCTCCATCCGCACCACATCGTCAACCAAAATGCTCATTTTGGCCGCTAGCCGCATTTGGCGCAGTAAGGAAACTTCGTTAAATCCAATGGCTTCATGGACTTGACCGTTTACATCCTTTGCCTGCATAACAAGCGGATGAATCGTTACCTTTTCCGCATGTTCCAGATGGGTCATCAAATGATCCGGGTCAAATTCATTCATCAAAAACCCAATCGATCCGCGATTGAGCCCGTAAATCGGCTGCTGTGTGGATTGTGTTGCGCGCAACGCCGCCAGCAACGTGCCGTCCCCGCCAATCGCCACGACGATATCGGATTGCTCCGGCACGCATTGCCCATAGCGCGCGCTCAGCATAGACAGTGCAGCCTCAGACTCCTTGGTTTGGTTCGCAAAAAAATGAATTTTCATTTTAAACCGGTTTAGGCGCGCGCAAGCCGTGCGCCCATAAGAAAGTGAATTACGATGCGGCCTGAATCTGTGCAGATGAGGGCGCAGCAGCGGGGGAAGAGGAAGTAGAACAAGCAGGAGGCTTAAGATGCGCGTTCTTATCCGCCCATTCCAGCGGGTCATTGAGGAACGATTCCACCGAAGAGAGCGTGTGCGCATCAAAATAGTGATGAGTTTTGGCAACCTCCAGCACAGCCCACCAATCGGTCAAATTATGCAGCGTAACGCCCATATTTTTCATGTTCTCAAGTGATTGTGCAAAGATACCGTAGTGGAAAATGACAAAGGAATGCTCCACCGTGGCGCCCGCGGCCCGTAGGGCATCAATAAAGACTTTTTTGCTGCCGCCATCGGTTTGCAAATCCTCAATCAGAATCACGTGCGGGGTCGTTGTGGATGGTGGTGAGGATTGCTGTATATCCATGCAGCCTTCAATTTGTGCCATACGGCCAAATCCTTTGGGTTTTTTGCGGACATAGAGCATGGGTTTATTCAGTCGGTCACTAATATAGGCGGCATAAGGAATTCCGGCAGTTTCACCGCCTGCGAGGAAGTCCATATGATCCATGCCCACTTCATTTTTGAGCAATTCCGCGGCCATATCCATTAAAATGCTACGCTCAAAGGGGAAGGAAATCAGCCGGCGAATATCCACATAAACCGGGGAAATCCGGCCCGATGTCAGGACAAACGGGTTGGTTGCGTTGAACAGTACGGATTTCGTATCAAGCAAAATTTTCGCGGCCTGAAGGCTTTTTTCTTTGGCAATGGACATGGTTTAAAAACTCCCTATAAGATTGGCGAAGATTGATGATGGCTGAAGTCTAGCTCAATTCGGCGAAATATAAAATGATTTATATCACAATTTATCCCGCTGTTTCATTAGGGGCGGACTAGCCCCTCTCATCCTGGCCTGTGTTATCCTGACCTGATTCATCTTGGCCTGTCTCATCTTGGCCTGTCTCACTTCCTGCATTGATATCCGCCGCTTCGGCCGGTGCATCCTCCATCGGAATGGCAGGGGTGGATTGATCGGATTTGAAGATCGATTCGCGGGCTTTTTCGGCGGCTTGTTCCAGCACGTCTTGCGTTTCAGTATCAAGCGACACTTTGGCTTCGGCTTGTTCAACAAAACTATGCCACGAGAGTCCGGTGGGAATTTCGTTGACATCGGCGGGGGATGGGACTTCGCTCACGATGGTTCCTCCGGAGCTTGCGGGTTGTGGGGGGGCTGGCGGCGGTTCTGACAGCTCGCTCAATGAGTGGGATAGGCCATAGACCGCCACCATGCCGATGGTACCGTAATCAATGGCCGCAGTTTGTTTTTCACGCAACGTGTCAATGGTGGTGGCAAGGGTTTTGATTTCGGGGGATGGGGGCAATGACACGTCCGCCTTGGCCGCGGTCCAGCCCTTTTGCACCATAAAATCGCGCAATTTGGTAATCGCCGCCGTGTGTTTCAGGACGGAATCATCCACCTGTGGCAGGGCGACATAGCGCGTGACGCGCATGGCCTTTGCGTGTCCGGGATTGGCATAGAAAAACTTCACATCGACCACGCGCTCCCCAAAGGCCACAACGGCCTGACCTTCTTTAAAGCTGCGGACTGCATCATAGTTGGACCGACCGCGCGTTTGAATCCCGGCCTGCATATTATCCATATAGGTGCGCGACATACTGGTGGCTTCGGCCGCAAAGCCGCTCACCTCCGCCGTAAACGACGATCCCACGGTTTTTTCAAAAAACTCTTTGGTTTGCGTAGGATCTTCTAACTTTCCAAAAATTTTGATGTTACAGTTCGCGGCAATGGAACGGGCCTCTTCCTTCACCCGTTTTTCCAATGCGGGTAAATCCTGTGCCGAAAAAATCATCGAAAACCCCAACGACCTTGCCTGTGCGGCCATGACCGCCATCCCTTGCGCGGCGTAATACCCGACCTCGTCAAAAATCGTCATGAACGGAGTGGCGGAGTTGGTCGGCTTATTCTCAATCACCGTGGCTGTGTCGCCCTCAATCGTTGATCCCAACGCGCCCCCCATCATCCCCTTAATGGTGGCGGACACGATTTTCCCCAAATTCGCAGCCTCATCCGCTGATTTTTCCAGCGCGGGAATGAGCACCACCAGCATGCGGCGGTTGAGCACGACATCAAGCATATCCACGTCCGCCGCTTGGGAATCAAAGATATAGCCGTAATCATCGGCCAAGGATTGGAGAGAGCGTGTAAACTGCATCGACAGATAGCCGTGCTGAGTCTTGGCGGTGGTGGTATCCATCATCGGTTGATCGGGGCCCATCGGCTTATCGCGGCCTTCATCGTCAAACGCGGCATCCACAAAGCCGGGCAGCGTATCCAGATATCCCTTCAGACCCTGGCGGAAATGCTCAGGAATCGTCTCATCGCGGGAAAGTTTAATGATACTTTGCAGAGTCAAATTTTGGCGAATAATTCCCACACTCATCGGAATGTCCAGATTATCCCGCCGCCAGGTAAGCACAGGCATCAGCGAGCCAATCAACGACACCGCCCGCTCTTTCCACATCGCGTTATCACCCTCGGCGTCCGGCATCAAACTGACCAACATTTGGGTGAGGTAAGAGGCCGAACCGCTCGAAAACGGGTTCATCGTATTAGAGGGAGCCTTCCGGTCGGAGTTTCCGGTCATGTAGTTGAGCACAAGCAAATCATCATCACGCCCGAATCGCCGCGCCATTGCCGAGAGACCCGACCACAGATCGGTATCCGCCTTACCGTCAATATACACGAAACCCGACCCCCAAGCGAGCGCGTTACACGCCATCCCGCGCAGCCCAACGGTTTTCCCCGATCCTGTCGTCCCCAGATAAAGTATGTGCGTGCGCGCATCACCATTGCTAAACCATACTTCTTCGCGGTCCGGGTCGGTATTTCCTAAATATAATATCCCTTCAGGCTTGTTATCCTTGCTGTGTTTGTCCTTGACTTTTGCGCCGATCGGCATCTTGAATGCCAAAGTTTTATCGCGTCCGCGCAACCATAGAAAATATAAAATTCCTATTAAAACAACGACATCCGCCCATTCCATCAAACCGGGCGAAAAGTGAAACCCCATTCCAAACATAAAGAAAATCATAAAAGAGTGAGACGGTTGTTGGAACCAATCCGCCAACCGCGTGGTCAATGGCCGCGCATCCCGCAGGAGCGACTTATGCGAAACTTCATATTTGGTATTTAGTGCCATTGATGCTCACGCTTGGGTATTACAAATTCACTTTTGCCAAAGATGGCGTTAATTTTACCGGTCCTTTAAAAAATCTTCGGCCGACATTGACTGTCCGCTTTCCGCAGCACCAGACTCACCTGTTGTTCGCGGTGCCATCGCTTTATCCCCTTTGAAATACATGAGTACGCCATAGGAACCGTACAATAATATCACAAAAATCAATATGGATAAAATAATAAAAGAAATTGGTTTCAGAATGTACTTGATCCATGGGTTTGGGGCAGAGATAAGTTTTTCGGATGGGATGAGCGATGCGGGCCTCATATGCTCCAAAGCGTCTTGAGCCATCATCATGGCCTTTAAGGCGGCGTCCTTGGTTGTGAAATTCGCAACAACGTGATCAGAAAAGTCATTGTCAATATTGCTGACAAGGCTAAAAATTTCAGAATTATCTGATTGCGAACGTGTCACGCGCAGTGTTAAGTTTCTATAATGCACAATGTCAATTTTCCACAAGACCGGCTCAATCGCACTGGGCAGGGATAAAATAAGCATACCCTCTTGCATGCGTGCGCTGGGGGAGGGGCTAGGAGAGGGTGGGTATGACATGCTGGGTTCAATTGCCATCTTAAAACTCAATATTTCTTTGTATCACAATAAGTTGAACTTTGCTTTTAATCTTAAAAATTATTCTCTTTATCCGGTGCTTGCGGTTTACACCCCAAGCATTTGATTTAATTATGTTTTCAGCTTCCTTTTACTTTTTTAACTCCACTTTTCTTTGACTTGCTATAATCCAACGGTGGTACAGGCCGCGCATTTGCGGAAGCAAAATATTCGGTCATCGACTTCACCGCATCCTCCATTTTTGGTCGCGGAATCGGCCGTTGAGCCATTTTTTCAGCCTTATAATGGCACATAGCCCCCAATGCCTCCATATGGAATGCTTGGCGACCTAAATTATTGAGCGGATACCACAAATTGCGATCATAGCCGCGTAACCATAGAAACTGTGCCGGAGCCAAAACCCCGCCCTCTTCCCGCGCGGTTAACAAGGCGCGGAGCATAGCGGTATTTTCATAGGCATGTTGATTGCATTTGGTTAAGGTTTTGCCGCTTAAGTCCCTATTTTTTAAAATCTTTCTGGCTTCACGAATAAGCTTTGAGTCAAGACGCAGGCCTTTTTCAAAACTCCAACACATGGATAATCGCCCCAGCATATCATCGGATTCACCCCGTTTACGTGCAGCTTTTAAACAGATTGCCGCGAGTAAAACCTGACGCTCCGGGCTTAAATTCAGCGGTCCGCGCCACGGGCCGCCCAATTGCTTGGCGAATGCGCGGGCGGTTGCGGCTTCATCCAATTTATTATTATGGATCGGAACATTGTTGTACGCCACCCATTCTTCAGGGCCCAAGGCCTCGGCAAAGGCTGGAAGTTCGGCGGGGACGGGTGATCCCGGCGGGCGCGGCGGCTGATTGGCCGGATTAAAGGTCACAAACGGCGAAAGAATTGCAAAATTTTTGGATTGACGCTTGATGAGCCGGTCAAGGTCCAGCTTGGTTCTAAATCCGCATTTTGGCCCATAATACAATGCCCAAAGGGCAAAAAGCAGCAAAATTGCGGTAAAAACGAGGCGTATGGGGTAAAGGGCAGTGATGGCCACCACGTCCATGATCTGGGTATTCAAACGCTCCTTAGGTATATCCATAACGGCGGTTCGTATGGCCCCCAAAGTACCGATTTTTTTATCACCATCCATAATGGCGTAATCATCACCCAGAAACAGCGATGAAACATACATTTCGCCCACACGCATCCATCTGATCATATTGCGAACATTATCGGCCTGGAAATGCCAGAACAGCAAGAACAGGGCAAAGGCTACCCCCAGTAAAATAGCCATTCCTATGGCATTTTCAGATCCGGTATTTGGTTTATCTGCCACGCTTGCACTCGATAAATTTTATTGTTAACGCTTCTATGGCCAGGCTTACTCGCCCACCCTTTGGAAAATTATCGGGAAATTATATTGGGAAATGATAAATCCACACCCACAATACCACAATAATATAACAGTATAGTGGCAAAGATTTAACAAATTTTCCTATGAAAATCCATAGGATAATTTTTATAGAGATGATTATAGTTTTTTAGCCACGAATGTTCACGAATAAAAGTGAATATCCACGAATTTTTAAATGTTCCTTCGGAGTCTCATAAATTTATAAAAAAGAACGCGCAGCGTTCAGAAAAAACAACCTTAAAATCTGGACAACTTATTGATTTTTAAACTAAAATTATCTCCTTCTCTGTGCCCTCTGTATCCACTGTAGTTAAAAAGTGAAAAGCGAACACAGCCAAAAAACTCCGTGTAAAAAAAATAAAATGACTCGCGTTTGTTCATTTTTATTCATAAGCATTTTCGGCAAAAAATCCTGGCAAAAAGTTTAAGCCACAATTCTAGGCCACCAAGTGATGACGAATCATTTGGTCCAGCTCAATCACATCGGGAATCGTGGCGGGGGCGGGTTGGTCGATGGCGAGGTTAATGGCTTCTTCAATCCATGGAATAATGCGGCCAAAGGCAATTTTGCCGTTTAAATAGTGTTCAACGGCGGCTTCGTTGGCGGCATTGAGCGCAATACAGGCTGCGCCGCCCAAGGCAATGCAGGAATACGCAATGCGCAGGGCGGGAAATTTGATATGATCCGGTTCCTCAAAATCCAACTGTTTCAGTGTGGCCCAGTTAATGGTTTTTCCCGTGGTTTCCATGCGGTTGGGATAGGCCAGCGCATAGGCAATCGGCGTGCGCATATCGGGGGCCCCCATTTGCGCGAGAACCGACCCATCGCGATATTCCACCATCGAATGGATGATGGATTGCGGGTGAATGATCACCTCGATTTGAGTGGGGCTGAGGCCAAAAAGTTGGTTGGCTTCAATGATTTCAAGAGCTTTGTTGACCATGCTCGCGCTATCCACCGATATTTTTTTGCCCATGCTCCAATTTGGGTGGGCGATGGCCTGGTCGGGCGTAGCCAGATTCATTTTTTCAATCGGCCAGGTTCGAAACGGCCCGCCCGATGCCGTCAGGATCAGTTTATCAATCTGATCACGATTGTCATCCTCAAAGACCTGAAAAATGGCGTTATGCTCGCTGTCAAGCGGGATAATTTTTGTGTCGCATTGATAGGCGGCGCGCATCACAATCGGTCCGGCAGCCACCAAGGGTTCCTTATTGGCAATTAATAATTTTCGGCAATGGGGCAGGGCGGTCATAAGCGGCTCTAGCCCCGCCAAACCCACAATGGCCGCCACACAGATGTCGGTGTTAAGCGCGGCGGCCTCCAGCACGCCGCTGCGCCCCGCCACAATTTCTACGCCGCTGCCCTTGAGGCCCTCTCGCAATCGGTCAAACCGTGTTTCATCGTGTATGGCCACCATTTCAGGCTTAAAAGCCAGGGCCTGTTCAATCAACAATTCAACATTCGATCCGGCAATCAAGGCGCGGATTTTAAACTTTTCACCATGCGCGCGAATCAAATCGAGCGTGCTCGTCCCGATTGATCCGGTTGATCCCAAAATCGTAACAAATTGTTGAGTCATATCGCTAAAAACCTCTGGAAAATCAAGCTGATAAAAGGGGAAACACAGACGACATTCACACCATCATACCAATTGGTTGAATTTTCACAAGGGCTCAAATTATGCCGCGAGGGCAGGGGCTTTCTCATTTGCCACCTCTTGGGACGTCGGGGTAAAATGATCAAAGGCATGCGCATGAATGAATGTAAACTCATCATAACAACCGCGCGATAATTTTTCCATACATTCGGGGTCATTCCCATTAAGGATGATGGTGGAAATGCCGTGCTGCGCGGCTATCCTTGCGGCCTCCAGCTTTGTCGCCATGCCGCCGGTCGCATGGTGACAATTCGTGCCCAGTGCCGCGTTCCAAATTTTGGGAGTCATCTGCGTAATTTCCCTGATCATCTTCGCTCCGTGTACAGATGGGTTGCGATCATAAAGCGCATGCTTACTGATAATCACCAGAAGATTTGCGCCGATTTTTATAGCAGTTTCAGCCGCCAAGATATCGTTATTAGCAATATGATTGTCTTCGTTCATACGGGCGGCGGATTCTTCGGCATTCACCAGCATAAGAGTATTCGCGGCACTGCACAGACTGAAATGACGTTCAACCCGGTCGGCCTGTAAATCATCTGTCGTGTAAAGATATTCACGGACCCTATGATGGCCACTCGCCCGCTGAAAGGCTTGGGTTAAGCGGTCTTGACCTTGACGCGCCATCTTTCGGCGACGGGTAGAGTATTTAGGGGCATTGTCGGGATCATCTATGAACTTTTTTCCCGCACAGACGGCACCCGATGCCACAATACACCGGACTGCCTGCGGCAGGTGTTGAACAAAACTTTCAATATGTGATGTTTTTAGGCTGTGCGTGTGCGTATCACACGAAAAATCCGTACCGGTTTTAACTACGATTCGCTTTGATCCTCGAATGAACGCAGCGACCTCACGCGCCGTCCTCCCCGCGCATGGGTTGTAAGTCTTTCTTAAACTCATTTTCTAACTCTTTATTCTGCTTTATGATGTCTGCCAAATGGAACAGCAGGGGGCGGATGCCTGCCTGGGTGACGCCGGAAATTAACCACGGTCGTTGGCCGATCTCCGATTCAAACATCGCGCAGATTTCATGGATGCGGTCATCATCCACACTGTCGATTTTATTAAGGGCAATAATTTCATGCTTTTCAGCGAGCCCGGCCCCGTATTCCGCCAATTCATTGCGAATAATATGATAATGGTCCAGCGGGTCTTCGGAGGTCGCATCAATGAGATGAAGGAGGAGGGCCGTCCGCTCCACATGCCCCAAAAACCGTGTGCCGAGCCCCAGCCCTTCGTGGGCTCCCTCAATCAGGCCCGGAATATCGGCCAAAACAAAATCATAGTCCCCAACCTTTACCACGCCCAAATTTGGGTGAAGCGTAGTGAACGGATAATCGGCAATTTTGGGCTTTGCCGCCGAAGTCGCGGCCAAAAAGGTTGATTTTCCCGCATTGGGCAGCCCGACAATCCCGGCATCGGCAATGAGTTTGAGCCGCAACCACACCGAAATTTCCTGACCCGGCCAGCCACTGGTGAATTTGCGCGGAGCCTGATTGGTGGCGGTTTTATAATGTGCATTGCCGAATCCGCCGTCACCACCCTTTAAAAATCGTTTGCTTTGCCCGGCCTCCGTCATGTCCATGATGATCGTTTCTTTGTCTTCATCCAGAATTTCGGTCCCCACAGGCACGCGCACGATCAAATCCCGGCCATGTGATCCGCTGCGGTTGCGGCCCATGCCGTGATGGCCCTTTTCGGCCTTAAAATGTTGGGTATAACGAAAATCAATCAGCGTGTTCAAATCCTTCACACATTCAATGATAATATCGCCGCCCTTGCCGCCGTTGCCGCCGTCGGGTCCGCCAAATTCAATGAATTTTTCACGGTGGAACGAACAGCATCCCGCGCCGCCATCCCCGCTTTTTAAAAATATTTTCGCTTCGTCTAAAAATTTCATTTTTTATGCTTTTTCTTTAATTGTCTGCAATAGGCTGGCTTTTCAGCCGGCTAACATTCTCCCGGTTGAGATCCCCCCACTCTTACCCCCCACCTAGCCTCCCCCCTTCAGGGGGATGTATATTAAGGAATTTTGTTTACCCCCCAACATGGTAAAATTCTTACTTACCTTCCTCCCCCTGAAGGGGGGAGGCCGGGTGGGGGGATTATTTAAAACCATAACGATACGAAAACGCGAAGAATTCCACAATAAAAACAATGTCTTATATAATTATACTTTTAAAAACTATAGAACTTG
>JAEUKN010000023.1 GCA_016794305.1 Alphaproteobacteria bacterium
ATCCCGAGCCACGACACGTTGAATGACGTGATGAACGCGTTGCCGTCCGACCTGTTTCGCGATTGCTTTACGCAGTGGGTTGCGGCTTTGCGCGGGGAGGCCCCGGACATCATTGAGCCCGAGATCATTGCCATTGACGGCAAAACTTCACGGCGGGCGCACGGGTCGGACGATCGGCCGCTGCACACGGTTTCAGCGTGGGCGAGCCGCCAACGACTGGTCCTGGGGCAAGAATTTTGCGATGAAAAAGAGAATGAGATCACTGCGATCCCGCGGCTTTTAGAGCGTTTGGAGCTCAAAGGCGCGTTGGTCACAATTGATGCGATGGGGTGCCAAAACGCGATTGCGCAATCCATCACCGCCAAAGGCGCGGATTATCTGCTCGCGCTCAAAGGCAACCGAAAATCGCTGCATGAGGAAGCAATTTTGTTTTTTGAAGACACGGGAAATCTTGATGTTCATACGACAACAGATGCCGATCACGGGCGGATAGAGGTGCGCCGGGCCTTTGTTTCCCACGATATTGACTGGCTGCAATCAAAGCGCAAAGCCCCGGGAGAGCCGCGTTTCCCCGGGCTGGCCTGCATCGGCATGGTCGAAGCCCAAGTCGAAGAAAAGGGGCAAAAAAGCATCTCTCGCCGCTATTATTTGAGCTCAGCACCCCTGAGTGCCGCCCAGCTTTCGCACGCGGCGCGCGCGCATTGGGGCATCGAAAATCGCCTGCATTGGGTTATGGATGTCGTGTTTCATGATGACCTGATGCGCCTGAGAACGGCCCACGGCCCCGCCAATATGGCCCTTATGCGCCATACCGCGCTCAATATCTTTAAACAGATTGACGATAAACTCAGCCTCAAAGTCCGCAGAAAAACAGCAGCCTGGAGCACCGACTACCTCAAATACGCCCTCAAAAATATCCCATAATCCCTTCAAGCGATTCCCGTGAAATAAAACCCGCCGAAACGCTATATTTTCTGCGGGCCACAAGAGGTCTTGCATTTGCCATAACTGGCGGAACGGGGGGGATTCGAACCCCCGATACGGAGTTTCCAACCGTATGACGGTTTAGCAAACCGTTGCCTTAAGCCTCTCGGCCACCGTTCCGGAGATAATATCGTCTTTGAAAGACCACCCCTTATTCATTTTTTTATTTCACTTGTCAAGCCATAAACTCACCCCTTAAACCATTTTTAGATTATCTATAATTTAAAATGGTCGAGTTTTTATTCCGAAAAATAAAAAAATTCTTTAAATTTTAAGAAAATTCTTGCAAAATAGTATATTCGGTGATTTAAAGAGCGCATCGTTAACCTTGCCGGCCCAAAAATTATCATTTGGCTGGGGCCGGCTTCGTGTTGGGATCATTCATGGTGAATGGGGCCCGATACAGAAACCGAAAGGAGATTCCAATGCCAATATATGAAACCGTGTTTATTACACGGCAAGATCTGGGCGTGGCTCAGGTTGAGCAACTCACCAAAGACTATTCCAAAATTATCACCGATATGGGTGGTAAAATCCTCAAAACCGAACAATGGGGACTGCGCAATTTCGCATACCGCATTAATAAGGCGCGCAAAGGCTATTACACGTTGATTGAGATGGACGCCCCTGCTCCCGCTCTCTTGGAAATGGAGCGTTTAATGCGCAATAGCGAGGATGTCGTGCGCTATTTGTCGATTAAACTTGAGGCCGCAACCGAAGGCCAATCGGCTATTTTGAACAAAAACACCCAAACCGAAGATGAGGCCGCATAATGTCCGATGCTCCGCAACAACAGAAAAAAACATTCTTTAAACGTCGCAAATCCTGCCCTTTCAGCGGTGAAAACGGCCAATCAATTGATTGGAAAGATATCCGCATGTTGGGCCGTTATATTTCCGAACGCGGGAAAATTTCCCCCAGCCGGATCACCGCCGTTTCACAAAAAAAACAACGTGAATTGGCCGTGGCCATCAAACGCGCACGTTATATGGCTTTGATGCCGTATGTTCGCACCGAAATGGAATATGCCCCACGCAGCTCCGAAGGCCGTAATTTTGAGGGCAAATCCTATGGTTCCCGCGAAGGACGTGATTATAATAATCGTGAAGGCCGCGAAGGGGGTCGTGAAGGGGGCCGCGAAGGCGGTTACCGCGATCGTCCCTCCCATGTTGCCAATTCCAACGCCAATGCCGATCAATAATCGGCATCGTTGATGAACCCGGCACAGATAATGAAAGGATAAAAAAATGTTAACTGAAATTATTCTTCTCGAACGGATCGAGAAATTGGGAAAAATGGGTGACACGGTTAAGGTACGCCCCGGATATGCCCGCAATTTCCTTTTGCCGCAACGTAAGGCTTTGCGCGCAACCAAGGAAAATTTGGCATATTTCGAAGCACAACGCAAAGCTTTGGAGGCACAAAACGCCGAACGCCGCGCGGATGCCGAAAAATCATCCAAATCCATTGACGGTTTGAAAGTGGTGATTATTCGCCAGGCTTCCGAGGGCGGGCAACTTTACGGGTCGGTCACGAGCCGCGATATCGCCGATGCCCTGAACGAATCGGCAAAAATCACCGTAGCGCGTAACCAAATTGATTTGAACACCGCGTTTAAGTCCATTGGGTTGTTCCCCGTGAAAATTTCCCTGCACCCTGAGGTCAAAGTTGAAATTATTCTCAACATTGCGCGCTCACTTGAGGAGGCGAAAACCCAGGAAAAAACCGGTAAAGCCGTGATCGTTGATTATAATGCCGACGATCGTCGCTCCGAATCGGCTAAGGCTCCGGCAGCTGCCAAAACCGATGCAGCCGATGATCAAACTGAGCCAAAAAGCGAAGCGGCCTAATTTAAGCTGAAGCAATTTTTTCAAAGAGCGTTTCAAGTCAATGAGACGCTCTTTTTTATTGGAAGAAAGTTTACACTGGCAGCATTTCGGGGCGTATTAAAAAATATTTTTTGAGCGGAAATCCCCCTCCGTCCCCAACCATTGAGCTGTCGCATGATTGAGCCAATTTTTGGCCGTATCATCTTTTTTCAAATATGCTTCCCAAAAAGCAAGCGAGATCAGTTTGATGATGTCTTCATGAAGGCTGCGTTTGGGGTTTTCCTCTAGCTTGCCGCGCGACCCATTGTAAACCATATGGTCCCCATCCTTCAACACCAATAAAAATTGATCGGGACCACCGGAGTGTTCGAACACCTCTAGCCTTTCCTCATACCCAAAATTTTCGAGCGGAGAGCCGTCATCGGTTCCCGTCATAATCATCAATGGAATTTTAATCTGGCCGTAAAAATCCTCCGCCGGTTGAGTCTTTTTGTGGCGATTGGGCACGGGGCTATAGAGAATGCCTGCCTTAAAGCGCGGTTCATGCAGGCTATATTGCCGCCGTCCAAATCCCCTCATCTGGCCCGCCATAATTTGCGTTGTCATGGCCCCAAATGAATGCCCACTCATGCCCATACGATCAAAATCCATTAAATCCGCGCACTCCATTTGGGGGAGCTGGTCCAGCACGAAAGGAATGTCTTTTAAGCGATTGAGCGTTGCATGACGCGGAATATGCGCTGATTTGATGATATCCCAAGGATGCCCCGGTTTTCCCTCCCACAACCCCGAATCGGTGCCCGCATGCTGAACATGCAGGATGATATAACCGTGGGCCGCAACAAACCGTGAAATGAATCCTGCCCCATCCCTGCTCCCTCCCAAGCCGTGAGACCATAGAATAATCGGGAGTCTTTCAGTCTTAGCGGGCGCGGTTTCGGGGATATAGAGTTTATAGGGAATCACCCGCCCCCCACGCGCCGGATCTATGAATTGTCCGCGTTGGATGGAAATTTTCCGCGGCTCAACATCCCTCTTAATGTCAGGCGCCCATAAAGGCCGGGTGAGAGAATGATTGGTGGGGCAAAGAGTCATGGAATCTATCGACTATGATGCTATGATATTTGATTAAAAACCATATTATTTCGCTATATTAGGGCATTTTACGATTAAGTGGAAGCCGGTTAATCGTAACAAAATGCGACAAAACAAAGGCTTAGACAATTTTTTCCAGCCTACATAACCGAAAAATGGTCTAGCACGCGATTATAAAAACCGCCAACCTCGGATCATTGAGATTGGCGGCAGAATTCTATGACGGGTAAAGCCAAGATAAGATTATCCGTTAACTGCGGCGGCAACTTCGGCGGCGAAGTCGGTCTCTTCTTTTTGAATGCCTTCACCCAAAACATAGCGGGCAAAACCAATCAATTTAATCGGTGATCCTGCCTCTTTGCCTGATTTTTCCAGCAAGGCAGCAATTTTTGTATCTGGATCCATAATGAAGGCTTGCTCCATCAGGCAAACTTCTTCGTAATATTTACGCATACGGCCATCCAACATTTTTTCAATAATGTCTGCGGGCTTGCCGGAGGCTTTGGCGGTTTCACGTTGAACATTTTTCTCACGTTCAATGGCCGCCGGATCAACGCTGGCAACATCCAAGAACTCTGGAGAAGCCGCAGCCACATGCATAGCCAATTGTTTTCCCAACGCTTGGAGCATAGCCGCAGGTGCCGCAGACTCAAGAGCCACCAAAACCCCGATTTTCCCGAGATTAGGAGCAATCGCGTTATGCACATAGCTAGCCACATACCCTTGTTGCACAGCGAGTTTTACACTGCGGCGCAGGGCCATATTTTCACCAATCGTGGCGATCAACCCGGTCAAAACTTCTGCCGTGGTTTTACCGTTTTCACAATCAGCGTTTGAGAGAGACTCGATTGCTCCATCCGTGGAAAGGGCTAATTGCGCAGATTTTTGTGCAAAGTTTTGGAAGGTTTCGTTACGGGCCACAAAGTCGGTTTCCGCATTAATCTCAACCATTGCGGCCTCAAGCCCATTGGCAGCACAGGTCACAGCGACCAAACCTTCGGCGGTGGTGCGTCCTGATTTTTTCGCGGCCTTAGCCAAACCTTTTTTACGCAACCAATCGACGGCATTTTCCATGTCGCCCTGGCATTCCACCAACGCATTTTTGGCATCCATCATGCCTGCGCCGGTTTTTTCGCGCAATTCCTTTACCATTGATGCGGTTACATCAGCCATTTTATACCTCTGCTTAAGCTTGTAAAATAAGTAAAATTAGTTCTTAAAAAGTGATTCGGTCATTGTTAAAATTCCGGCGGCCCAAGCCCAAAGGCCCTGCTCCGCCGAAATAAAGTGAAGATATTATGCCGATGCGGCCGCTTTTTCAGGTGCAGCCGATTCTTCGTTGGCCGCCGCAGGAAGCGTCACTTCCACGGTTTCGGACGCGCCCAAATCAACGCCGCTTGAGGCCATTTCGGCCTGAATCCCATCCAATACGGCGGAGGATACGAGGTCGCAATAAAGTTCAATCGCGCGCAACGCATCATCATTACCGGGAATAGGATAATCAATCCCTGCGGGGGTGCTGTTGCTATCAATAATGGCGATCACGGGAATTCCGAGCTTATTGGCTTCCTTCACCGCGATATCTTCTTTATTGGTGTCAATAATAAAAATCGCATCGGGTTGACCGGCCATATCCTTAATTCCGCCGATGGAAAGCTCTAATTTTTCCATCTCACGGCGCAGCATCAAAATTTCTTTTTTGGTGTATTTTGGTTTTTCCTGGGCAAAAATCGCCTGTAATTCTTTCAAACGATTGATCGAATTGGTCACAGTTTTCCAGTTGGTCAGCATCCCACCGAGCCAACGATGATTCACGTAATATTGGCCGCAGCGTTTGGCAGCTTCGGCAATTTTATCTTGTGCCTGACGTTTCGTCCCAACAAACAGCACGCGACCGCCATTGGCCGCAATCTCACGAATCGTGCGCAATGCCAAATCCAGCATCGGGACGGTTTGCTGCAAATCTAAAATATGGATTCCGTTGCGCACGCCGAAAATATAGGGGCGCATTTGAGGATTCCAGCGGCGCGTGTTGTGTCCGAAATGGACCCCCGCTTCGAGCAATTCACGCATTGTAAATTTAGGCATAGTCATATAGTTTCTCCTTTTATCCGGTTAATCCTCTACAGGGAGTGATGACGAACAATCTCGTCACACCGGTTAAGTTAGGGAACTCCTGCAACACAGCAGCTTCCCAACTCTATCCTGTATGTGAAGTGTGGGCTTTATACAGCTAGCGTCTCGATTTTTCAAGTCTTTTTATCGGCTTATTCGATAACTTTTCAAAAATCGTCAAGTTTCCATTCTAGCATTTTAATTACGTATAATCAAATTGTGCATAATCCAAAGCATTTTTGCCACTGTTGCCGAAAAGCATGAAAATGATTCTCAAATCAAAAAGGGGCTTTATTTTGCGGCCAAGATGATTTATTGAATGAGTTAATTTGTTAATCCCTGCGTTATTCAACTCAAAATTGACTTAAGAGACATAGATGTCCACACACGATCATTCATCCTCATGTTGCGGCGGCGGATCCTGCGATTCTGCGGCTGAACCGAATAAATCCTCACAAGGTTGCTGCCAAAATACACCTGCGGAGGGCGAGTGTTGCGGCGGCGGATCACGGCGCGATTTTCTCTTTATGACCGCGGGGGCGATGGCGGCCGTCGGCGTGGGATCGGTGGCGTGGCCGTTGGTTGACCAGATGAATCCGGCCGCCGATACGCTGGCTATGTCCACCACCGAAGTTGATTTGTCCCAGCTTCAGGTGGGCCAGTCCATGACCGTGATGTGGCGCGGAAAACCAGTGTTTATTCGTCGCCGTACAGCGGAAGAAATTAAAGAAGCACAGGATATTGACGTGCAAACTTTGCGCGACAAGCAAAGCGATTCCGACCGCGTGAAAAAGCCGGAATGGCTCATCGTCATTGGCGTTTGCACCCATCTGGGATGCGTGCCGCTGGGTCAAAAAACGGGGGATACGCGCGGGGAATATGACGGATGGTTCTGCCCCTGCCACGGGTCGGTCTATGATACGTCGGGCCGTATTCGTAAGGGGCCCGCACCCAAAAATCTCGAAGTGCCGCAATATACATTCCTCAGCGACACTTTGGTCCGAATCGGTTAGATTGAGAACATAATACGGAGCATAGTTTAAAAAATGTCTGCAGGTCCCCGCACCCCTTTCGAAAATAAATTTATTGAATGGTTTGATCAACGTTTGCCGATCTTTACCATGATGAACAAAGAATATGGCGTCTTCCCGACCCCTAAAAATTTCAATTATTTCTGGAATTTCGGGGCCATCGCCATGTTTATGTTGGTGACGATGATCGTCTCCGGCATTACCTTGGCGATGCATTACGCCGCCAATACCGGTTTGGCCTTTGATTCGGTTGAACGAATCATGCGCGATGTCAATTATGGTTGGCTCATTCGCTATATCCATATGAACGGCGCTTCGTTTTTCTTTATTGCCGTCTATATCCATATTTTCCGCGGACTCTATTACGGGTCATATAAACAACCGCGCGAATTATTGTGGATTTTCGGGGTTGTGATTTTCCTCCTGATGATGGCCACTGCCTTTATGGGATATGTGCTGCCTTGGGGACAAATGAGCTATTGGGGCGCCACGGTAATCACTAATTTCTTTACCGCCTTTCCGTGGGTGGGAGAGCCCATTCAAACGCTTTTGATCGGCGGTTTTTCGGTTGATAACCCGACGCTTAACCGTTTCTTTGCCTTGCACTACCTGTTGCCGTTCGTGATTGTGGGCGTGGTGTTCCTCCATGTATGGGCGTTGCACCGCACCGGGTCGAACAACCCCACGGGGATTGAACCGAAGGATGAGCGGGATACCCTCCCCTTCCACCCCTATTACACGATGAAGGATAGTTTTGGGCTCCTTATATTCGCGATCGTCTATTGCATTTTCGTGTTCTTTATGCCCAATGAATTGGGGCATCCCGACAATTATACCCCCGCCAATCCGATGGTGACACCCGCACATATTGTGCCGGAATGGTATTTCTTGCCGTTCTATGCCATTCTGCGCGCCGTAACCATTGATATCGGCATTCCGTTTACCGATATCACCATTATTTCGGCCAAGTTAGGCGGCGTGTTGTTGATGTTCGGATCAATTGCCATTCTACTGGTTTTACCGTGGTTGGACAGCCATCCTGTGCGCTCGGCCCGCTACCGCCCAAAATTCCGCCTGTTTTTACTGCTGTTTGTGGTAACAGTTTTGGTATTGGGTAAGGTCGGGGGAATGCCTGCGGATGTGCCGCTGTTCCACATCACCAAGGATTTTGTGTTCACAACCACCCATGTGGCCCAGATTGCAACAGTCTATTATTTCGCATTCTTTATTGTTATTTTGCCGGTTTTGAGCCGCATTGAGGTTGTCAAACCAATGCCCGCCAGCATTCATGAAGCTGTATTGAAATGTCAATCATCATGCGGAGGAAACGCATAACATGAGAAAATTACTTTTAACCTCTTTGGTCGTTTCGGCATTATGTGCGCTGGTCCCCGTATCCGCCCATGCGTCTGAGGGCAAAGAATATCCTTTGCCGAACGTGGAATGGTCATTTGAAGGCCCGTTTGGGACCTATGACCGCGCAGCGTTACAACGCGGTTATGCGGTATACCGCCAGGTGTGCTCGGCGTGCCATTCGATGAAACGTGTGTCCTTCCGCAATTTATCGGCTTTGGGCTATACACCTGACCAGATTAAATCCGTTGCGGGTGAATATACCTATCAGGACGGCCCAAATGATGAAGGGGAAATGTTTGAACGCCCGGGCCGCCCCAGCGATCATTTCAAATCACCTTTCGCCAATGATAAGGCCGCGATGGCGGCCAATGGCGGCGCGCTTCCCCCTGATTTATCACTGATCACCAAGGCCCGCGAAGGCGGGGCCGATTATGTATTCGGAATTTTGACCGGTTATGGCGCGGCCCCCTCCGATGTAACGGTTTTAGAAGGCCAATATTTTAATAAACATATGGCCGGGCACGTGATTAAAATGCCGCCGCCGCTTACCGCCGGTGCCGTGACCTATGAAGACGGTTCTCCGCAAAGTGTTGAGCAATATGCCAAGGATGTGGCGACATTCCTCACCTGGGCGGCGGAACCTGAGCTGGAACAACGCAAACAAATGGGATTTAAAGTCCTGTTGTTCTTAGGAATTTTTGCGGCGATCATGTATGCCGTCAAACGTAAAATTTGGGCAAAGGTTCATTAATGGCCGCGCAGGATAACCCCAAGAGGTTTTTGGTCAAAGCGAAACTTTATCGCTTTGCCGCCTATCTTTTTTTGGCCATTGGAATCGTTGCCTTTGGCATGCTCTATATCAAAAATCTTGATGGCCGATTGATGGATGCCCTGCGTGAACCATCAACCATTTTAATTTTCGTGATGCCGTTTCTGCCTGCGATTATTCTCTCCCTGCTCGGTATGAAGGCGGATAAAAAATATCGTGAGTTGAGTAAAAAGTAAAAAACCCTGTCCCCTGCCCTTCACAGTTTAAATAACTTAAATTTCCATCGGCACGGTTAATGCCATTCCATTATGCCACTTCATAGCGAACAAAAAATCCTCCACCATTCCGCCGATCAAATGTATCATTTGGTGATGGATGTTGAAAAATATCCGGATTTCCTGCCCTGGTGTTTGGGGTGTGAGATCATCAGCCGCGATAACACGACAATGGTTGCGGATTTATTGATCGGGTATAAATTATATCGGGAAAAATTCACCTCTAAAGTCACAACGCCCGAACCCCATGTGATTTATGTCGAATATATTCGCGGGCCGTTGAAATATCTTCACAATCAATGGAAATTCACCAAAATCAATGATGAAAAATGTATGGTGGATTTTTATGTGGATTTTGAATTTAAAAATCCGTTTTTTGAAAAATTTATGGGCCTGTTTTTTGATGAAATTGTACGGCGCATGGTTCAGGCCTTTGTGAAGCGTGCGGATGAAATTTATAGGTCTTGAGCCCCCACCCCCTCTGGTTTTCACACTCACCCAAACTATATTAATTTCACCTGAACATACGCGGTTGGCAAATGCACAAATTTTTATTCCTTTATATGGTTGGTTTTATGATGTTTTTTTCACATTTTGCGCATTCTGCGCCCATTTCGGAATTGCTGACATCACCTGCGGCTCCCCCCGCCCCGGCAAGCACTTCATCCTCAAGCACTTCATCCTCAAATTCCGGCACAAGCCCCCATCAAGGCTGGCTCAACACCACGCGCGCAATCACCGCCGAAGATATGAATGGCCGCTTGGTCCTTCTGGATTTCTGGACCTATGGCTGTATCAATTGCATGCAGATTGTGCCGGATTTGAATTATTTAGAGGAAAAATACGGCAACAAGCTTTTAATCATCGGGGTACATTCCGCAAAATTTAAGGGCGAAGCCAATGACGCGCGGATTTTATCGGCGGCGCAGCGTTTCGGCATTCATCACCCGCTGATCAATGATGATTTCACGATATGGAATCGTTTGGGCGTGCGCGCGTGGCCGACGCTCATTCTCTTTGCCCCCGATGGCGAGGAAATTGCGCGTTACAGCGGCGAAGGTCACCGTGATGACCTTGACCGCGATATCATGCGTTTTGCGAAACTTGTGAGCAATGACAGTGATTTAAAATCCCTCACCCCTACCCCGCAAAGCCAATCTGCGCTTGCTTTTCCCGCGCGCATAAAACCATATGACGGGGGCTTTATGGTTGCCGATTCGGGGCATAACCAGATTGTGATTTTCGATCAAAATATGAAGGAAACCGCCCGCATTGGCGGCGGTCAGCGCGGGTTAAAGGACGGAGATTTCGCCACCGCCCAATTCAACCATCCGCGCGGTTTGACGGCGGTGAATGATAAAATCTATGTGGCCGACACGGATAATCACGCCGTGCGGATGATCGACATGACGTCCAAAACCATCACGACCCTTGCGGGGAATGGGCAACGCGGAGTGAACCGTATGCTCAACCATGCCGATGCCAAAACCATCTCGTTGGCGTCGCCATGGGATGTGGCGGTGATGCCCGGACCAGATGGGAAGAAATCAGATGGGCAGAAATCTGAAGGACAACCCTCCGACGGGCTGCAATTGGTAATCGCCAGTGCGGGGCTGCATCAATTGCATCTCTATGATTTTGCATCCAACACCGTGAGTTTACTGGCAGGAAATGGCGGCGAAGATATTATCGACGGACCGGCAAAATCGGCGGAATTGGCGCAACCCAGTGCGCTGCAGGTCGTGGGCGATGCCGTCTATTTTCTGGATGCGGAAACCTCCTCGCTCCGTGTTTTAAAGGATGGAAAAATAAAAACCCTGATCGGGACCGGGCTGTTTGATTTTGGCCTAAAGGATGGTCTTTATCCAAACGCCCTCATGCAACATGCGCAGGGTTTGACCTATGTGCCGGGTGAAAATGGCGGCCAATTTTATATTGCGGACACGTATAATGATGCCATTCGCGTCTATGACCTCGGCTCCCAAAAACTCTCAACTTACCAAAAAATTGCACCGCCCAATTCTGAACCCGGCGATGTGTTGGTCAAGGACGACAAACTTTACATCGTGTTTACCAACCAGAATAAAATTGAGCAGAGCGAGCGGCAGAGTGAGTCTTCATCAAAATTTTGACCGTTCAATCGCCGGATTTTTAAACTATTAAGTGATTTTGAAATGATGTTCTTGAAAATTATTCAGCAGAGGGTTAGGATTGAAAGATAATTTATATTTAGCCAGCAACAGGATAAGAATAAGGAGCCCCTACCATGCCTATGATTAAAACCTATAATCGTAAACGCGATATTTGCAAAGTCACGTTGGAAGTTCCCGTTGATCAAGATAATGAGTATCAAAGCGTGTGTGTGGTCGGCGATTTCAATGATTGGAATCCCGAAGCCACCCCCATGAAAAAGGGACGCAAAGCCTATAGCGTCACACTCGAATTACCCGCCGGGAATGATTACCAGTTTCGTTATTACATCCAGAACAATGATAATAATGCCTGTTGGGCCAATGAATCCGAGGCCGATGGTTGTGCGCCCACCCCATATTGTGATGCGCAAAACTCGGTGATTTGCGCTTAAGCCCATAATATCATATTTTTTACAACCGGCATGATTTTGTGCCGGTTGTTTTATTTCTTCCCAAACGATGAGCATTCAACATGAATAAATCCTTTGTCAAAAATGATGGTGAGAGTGAAGAGCCAGATGAATTGCTTTCAGAAGATAGCACACCGGATGAGACAGCGAATCCGGGTTATAAAAATTTGATGACTCCGTTGGGACACTCTACATTGAGCGAAGAGCTTCACACCCTTATCCACATTGAACGGCCGAAAATTGTTGAAATTGTGTCATGGGCCGCGGGAAACGGCGACCGGTCAGAAAACGGCGATTATCTTTACAATAAGAAAAAGCTGCGTGAAATTGATCGACGGCTGCGCTATCTTACAAAAAAGTTAGAGACAGCTGAAATTGTTGACCCACGCAAACAACAGGGTTTAGATCGCGTCTTTTTTGGCGCAACCGTGACCTATATCACTGAGGATGATATTGAGCATCGGGTTAAACTGGTCGGGGTGGATGAAGCCGACCTTGACAATGGTAAAATCAATTGGGTTTCCCCGGTGGGCCGTGCATTAATGAAAAAAACCATCGGTGATCAGGTTGACATTCAAACCCCGAACGGCCTCACCAGTCTTGAAATTGTTGATATAGAATATGAAGTGCTTTAAGAACCTGTTCATAATCTCGCTATGGCACAGGATTTTTGCGGTTTTTCGAGAACCGCATCGGATCGTACATAGATGTACGTGGACAAGGAAGCGCAGAAATACCGTGAAAAGCCAACGCCAGAGTAGAGATTATGAACAGGTTCTAAAAACTTTTTTTAGAAGTGTCCTATAGCGCTCTAACGAATTAATTTTGTCATTTTATCGCGTGCATCCATCGCCAATGACATAAATTCGGCCTTGCCTTCATAAGAAATCAAAGAATAAATTCCATTTTGATAGGTAAACAAAAGCGCGGCAGAGCGTGTATCATTATTTTGCACGCAGGCAATTTCATAGGCTTGCGCAGTCTCAACCCCGGAGACCTGAGCATCCGAAGGTGCCGCAGCAAAATCACCGGAGCAAGATTTTTTGCTCTGATCAAGATAGGCACGAACCTCCCGATCAAATTCCGACCTGTTGGACACTTGATAGGAGATCAGCTTTCCATCCAACTGCTGGGTTTTCCAGTTATATTGATGCGCCGACCGACCGCTTGCCGCGGACGCCCCTGAATTATCCTGCACACCGTTCACGAGTTGAATACCCGCTTCCCCCATCAGGCGCGCATAGTCATCCGCACTCGGATATTGCGGGGAAGAGGTCGGTGCCGGAATGGCGGGGACAGGCATAGGGGCAGCAGCGTCAACTTGATTTGTAAGCGGTTGCTTTATAATAGGCTGATTTGCAGCCGCCTGTGCCGGAGCGGCTTCCGTCCCGTAGGATGGCTGCACGGAGGCAGCCTTGGCCGCATAATCATTCGCCAATTTTTGAGCTTGCGCTACTTGGTTGGTTAAACTGGCAATATTTTTTTGCTGGTCTGCATTTTTGGTGTTGGCCTCATATAAACGAGACTCTGCTTCGCGCAACTCAGCTGAACGCGCAGCAAGATCGTCCTTTAAAGAGCTCAACAAACGATCTTGTTCAGATTGTGCATTTTTTGCATCGGCTGCGGCCTGTCTTTGCGATTCCATACTGAGATTTGCATTTTTTTCAACCATTGCCAGTCTATCTTGCAACTGAACAATTTCCTCATTTTTCTTCGTAACCACCGCCTCAAGACTCGAAATTTGAGACAATTTAGCACTATCCTGCGCATCATTTTTTGAAATGACCGCCTGGGCCGCCGCCAATTTCACCTGCACTTCTTCGTTTTCTTTAAGCTTCTGGGTTGCCTGGGCTAAATCCCCATTCTTTTTTGCCAAGTCCTGTTCCAATTGCGCGATTTTTTCCAAATGCTCTTTTTTCTCCAACTCAGCTTTCGCGATGCCGGTCTGAGCCGCAATAAGCTGGTTTTGCTGAACATCTGACTTACCAAGCTTTTCATTGATTTGCGCCAGATCCCCATTTTTCTTGGCAAGTTCCTGTTCTAAAGTCGCAATTTTCGCCAGTTGATTTTTTTGCTCAACTTCATTTTTATGATTTACATCCTGTGCAGAGGCAATATCGGCTTCCAGCTTTTCAATTCGCGCTGTACTTGACTCCAGATTTTTCTGTAATTCAGAAATTTTCTGAACAGAATCCGACCCGGCTTTTTCCTGCCCCTGTTTTAACGAAAGCAAGTTTTTCTCGGCATCCTCACGCGCGGTCACGGCCTCATTCAACCGTTTTTCAGTTGCGGCCAATTTCGTGCGCATGAGGTCAGATTCCTGAATGGCCGATTTGGCCTGAGCATTATTTTGATCAAATTGTGCAATCTGTTTTTGCAGCTCAGAAATTTTTGTCTCTTTTTCCTGCAGCTGATCTTTTAAACTGTTCAACTTGGAAATCTGCGATGTTTGGGTGATTTCAGGATCAAACAACATCGACTCAACCTGTTTTTTCTCCGCTTCACATTTGAGTTGCTCTTCCTCAATGCGCGCGCCCAAACGACGAATTTCGCGCTGGCTTTCTTGGTATCGCTTGGTGGCTTGTTCCAAATCCCAATTTCCGCCAACCTGCTTCAATTGCTTGGCTTCATTGTCCTTTTGTAACTTTTCAAACCCGGCCTGTAGGTCTTTCTTTTCAGATTGAAGCCGCTCAATTTGAGCCGTCAGGTCACGAATCTGGCCTTTATATTTGCCCTGATCCGCATCCTGCATCTTTACTTGAGTCGCTTGAAGTTCAGAAAGTTTGCTACGCAAATCCTCATTTTGGCTCTCAAGACTTTTGATCTTTTCGGAAGATAGACCGGAAGATGTCGGCGCACCGGTAGTTGAAGAACTCAGAATTTCAGCTTTTTTCGCAGACTGAGCAGGCATGGATTCATGCGCGGCCGGTTCAATAGCCGCCAATTTTTCTTTCGTCACTTTAGACGCCGATGCCAGTGCTTGCGACTGCTCAGACTGGGAGGAGCGCAGAGATTGCTCAGACGGCGTAGGCTTGGCAGCCAAAAGCCCTTCAACACTCACCTCTTGAGCGGCAATTCTATCAGGGGATTTTGCATCATTTTTTACCGGGTCAATCGCTGCCTGTTCAGCTTTCGAGTCAGGCTTCGCGGAGCCAATCACACTCTGATTGCCTTTATTTTCCGGTGGTTTTGCAATGTCTCCCAAAGCGGTCACACAATTTACAAGGTTATCATGTCCCTCTTTAAATTTTTTGAGTTGATAGCCAACCGCATGATCCGCCACAGATATTTTTAACGACGAGGAATTTTGCAAATTTTTGATAAACTGGCTATCCTTCCCCAACGGTAACACTGCAATTTGCTGAGATTTTGGGGTAATCTGAAAGCTTTCAGCCTTGGCAGTTCCCGCCTGAAGCTTAAGGGTTTGCGATGTCCCGTCTTTTAACATCGGGGACGAAAAATCAACCGCCAGTGAATATTCACCCTTCACATTCCTAGCGAGTGTAAGCACAGAATTATTATCAAATTTTTGTGCAATTGTGCAGTAACTTCCCACGCTCAAACTTGCCACGCGGTTGACGCTCCACACGGTTTGCGCGCTTGCCGTTTTGGTTGGCCCCGCCGCAGGGGCTGCCATAGCTCCTGTGCCGTCAAAGACTAGGGATGCGCATAAAAGCCCTGTAACCAAGGCTTTTATTTGGTTTTTGGAAATATATTTTTTAGGAAAACAAAAACTGCGCATCGCAAACCCTTTACAAATTTAAAGCGAGATTTAATAGATCGAATCAGCACCCGATGCCGGTTGCACGCCATTATACGAGTTTACAGGCCCTCTGGAAACAGGAGTTATTGATGTTGCGTTTTGAGGTTGATATGGTTCATATCCGCCGCCATAGGGCATTGTCTGGGCATTTGTCATCACATCCGCATTAGGGGCGGGGCGAATTTGACGAATCGTGTTGTCCGGCTGTGGCGTATAAACCGGATTCTTCACCATCTCGCCTTCGCGTGAGCGAATCTCAGGGTGAAGGTCCGTGTTTTTAACATTTTTGAGCAAATGATTCACGGCATCCTGAAAAGTTCCCACGAACGAAAAATCCTCTTGCAAAAACGGAGTTTCAGCAGAAGACCACATGAGAGCCACAGACTGGCGATCCGCCCACCGTTTCAGAACAGATTGAACACTCTCGCCTTTTCTCGCGCGCCAGCTTTCAACGACGAAACGTGCGGATGTCGGCGCACCGGCCGTAGCCGAATTAGAGATATTCAGGACCGGACGATCGGTTGGCGCCATAGGCTGGCTATAGCCTTGATGACCGGCAGCCGGTTCGATGTTGGCAACAGGTTGGAATGGCGCCTGTAAAGATGTCGCGCTTTGGCCTCCCTGCTGCTGTGCGGCCGCTTGCGCGCCAATTGGCGGAGCTTCATTTTCTGAGGCCACCGAAAATTGTTCGCCCGAATTCATCGCCGTAGGCTGAGCATTCGTAGTTTGAGGAATTTGGGCCATTTGCCGCGCGGCATAATCACGGCTATATTGATCAGGTTGGGTTGGTTGCGCCTGATATGCAGCCTGCGGTGCCGCCTGTGGTGCCGCCCGGGCTGACGTCTGTGAATAGTCGGACACCGGCTCACCGATCACGCCGCCTGCAGCCGGTTGATATTGCGCATAGGTTTGCCCATCTCCTGATGCGTTATTTGCAGGCTGAGCCTTTGTAGGCGCGCTGATTGTATAGGGTTGGCTCACCGCAATCACAGGGTCACCAACGACATCACCGCGAATCGATGCTCTGCTCAACACCTCGCCACCTTCTTGGGCGCGTGATGAAGCCGGAACATATGGGGCATCAGACACTTCAAAACTTGATTGGTCTTCCGGCTGAACAGCCGCAGTTTTGGCGGCATATGACGGCAAAGACACGAGCATCGCACATCCCAAAATTGCAAAAATTGTTAATGCCTGTTTACGCGTCCTATTCAAAGCCATGCTACACCTCTTCAGCAGTTAAAATTCTATGGATAAAAGATTTAGTTGATACTTGTACCTGAATGCAAAATTTTCTGCAACATTATTAAAATAGAAAAATTTGTTTTCAACAGCAAATATACTTGGACTACTAAACTCCTGGTGACGGCTCAAGCAACGCCGCGTACATGGATGCATGTGAGGAGCGGCAAGAACAGAAATTCACGTCTTTCAGTCCAAAAAATTATAATTGACTGTGCCCCTAAATTTTCTCTTGGCATTGGAAGATTTCAGGTTTATACATGTCGGCTTATAAGGATGCGGGCGTGGCGAAATCGGTAGACGCAACGGACTTAAACGAAAAATTTGGGTGCTCATGGGGAAACTTGTGATGCAGAACTGCTCAAATTCGGGGAAACCTAGATTCGCAAGAATCTTGGCAATTCCGAGCCAAGCCTAAAGCCCCCAAAGGCGATAGGAAGGTGTAGAGACTAGACGGGCAGCACCTAATGCAAAATTTTGCGATGGTGAAGGTATAGTCCAGACCACAAACTCGTGCCACGAGCGCGGTGAAAACCGTAGATGGTAAGAAAATCCGTAGGACCGCAAGGTCTGTGGGGGTTCAAGTCCCCCCGCCCGCACCACTTATCTGCTTAAAACCTGTTCATGATCTCTACTGCGGCGTTGGCTTTTTAGCGATTTTCTGCGCTTCCGCTTCTCACGTACATCTATGTACGATCCGATGCGGTTCTCGAAAAACCGCAAAAATCCTTAGCCGCAGCGAGATTATGAACAGGTTCTTATTATCTGCTCACTCGGCCGGAATGCTTTACACCGCCGGTTGATTTGAAAGCCGCTCAATCTGCGCACCGCAGGATTCGAGCTTTTCCACCAAATTCTCATAGCCGCGATCAAGGTGATAAATTCGGTCCACGATTGTCTCGCCGTCTGCCACTAGCCCTGCCAAAATAAGGGAAACCGAAGCGCGGAGGTCCGTGGCCATCACTTCTGCCCCATGCAGTTTTTTTACGCCGCGAATAATGGCGGAATTGCCGTGAACAGTGATGTCCGCGCCCATTCGTTGCAATTCCGGCACATGCATAAAACGATTTTCAAAAATCGTTTCCGTGACCATCCCCGCCCCTTCACACAAAGTCAGCATCGTCATAAACTGCGCCTGAAGATCCGTAGCAAATCCGGGATAGGGTTCGGTCATAATATCCGTCCCGATCAGGGGCTTACCATTGCGATGCGCGATCACGTCCGCCCCTTCGGTTTCAATGGTCACACCCGCGCGTTGCAACGGCCCCACGAGGGATGTTAAAAAATCAAGCCGTGTTTTTTGCAATCTAATCGTGCCGCCGGTGAGAGCCACGCCAATCATAAATGTTCCGGTTTCAATACGATCGGGCAGGACATCATGCACAATCCCATGCAGCGATTTCACCCCGGTAATGCGGATTTCCGAAGTCCCCAGGCCGCTGATTTTGGCCCCCATTTTGATCAGTGCCTCTCCCTGGTCAATAATTTCCGGCTCCCGCGCGGCATTCATCAGGATGGTTTCGCCCTGTGCCAAAGTCGCCGCCATCATCAAATTT
Source organism: Alphaproteobacteria bacterium (assembly GCA_016794305.1). GTDB lineage: Bacteria > Pseudomonadota > Alphaproteobacteria > Micavibrionales > Micavibrionaceae > UBA1573. The sequence goes on from JAEUKN010000023.1 coordinate 18,618, forward strand.
TCAGTGGCCCCGACCGATACTTTGGGAAAGGCAATCCGCGCACCGCGCAGCCCGCCCTGTGGAGCTGTGGCCTTCACATAGCCTTCCTCTAAGATAATCTCCGCCCCCATCGCCCGAAACCCGTCCAGATGGAGATCAATCGGGCGCGTGCCGATAGAACACCCACCGGGGAGCGACACTGTGGCCTCCCCAAATCTGGCCAATAACGGCCCCATAATCAGCACACTGGCGCGCATGCGGCGCACTAGGTCATAGGGCGCCTCAGTTGAGTGAATATTGGCGGCCTGAATAAACATCGTGCCGTCACTGCGCAGGGTAATATCCGCGCCCATTTCTTTCATGAGGGCGGCAAGGGTTTGGATATCCTTAAGCCGCACGGGCATATTGGTGAATTGCATCGCATCCCCCGTCAGCATAGCGGCGCACATATGCTTAAGGGCCGCATTCTTTGCCCCGCTGATGGGAATAGTACCGTTCAGGCGCGTCCCGCCCTTTACGCGAATCTTATCAAGGCTGGATGCCATCATCGCTTTATGCGGGTCAATCGTAATAAAATCCGCCGACTCAACAGCCGCGTTCAGACCAGATGCAGGGAGCATATTTTCACCTCAAAAGAATTTATACGCGGGAGACTATCACACAGCCCCCCACAAAAGACATAAAAAAATTCCCTATCCCGAAGGTTATGAACAAATTTAATCAAACTTAATCAGATTTTAAGATTTGCCTTCCCCCCAAGCCCTATCCCTATGGAAATGCCTTGCATTCGAGATATTTTTATCCATTAGTTAATTTTCATATACTACCATAAATAGAATATACCCTATCCTTTCATATAGGGTACTGAGTGAAAAAGTATGTACTCAAAAGCATAAGACACAGAGTGGATTCAGGAGGAACTAAATGCCAATCGCCCTTATTACGCGCGTTGACAGATACGAAGATTTTTACAGCCCCGAAACTCTCTTTGACCATCATGATGCCCTATTCGAACGGAAATTAGCCGTTTCCGCTGCCAATCTGCCATTTTCCGAGCGTGAGCAAATTTTATGGGATGATAATAAAAGCCTGCTGGGGTTATCCAAAATCCTGCATGGTTTAAGCGAAAATTCAAAGGTCACACTCGAAGGTCATGCGGATATTGACTCAAAAGACATACTGCCGGCTTTGAAAGGTGTCAAATCCGCCTGTCGTGCGATTGATGATATCGCAGCCGGCAAGAAACAACACGCCGTATGCGCCAGTAAAGCCCTGATGAATAGCGACCATCACCAAGAGCAAGATCTGGCGTTTTCAGTATTCAGCAATGCCGCAATCGCCGCGCATTACGCCCTCACCAAGCCATCGTTGAAACGCATCGCCCTTATTGATTTTGAGGTGAATCACGGTTCCTCGGCAAAGAAACTGATTGAAAACAATCCAAACATCATGCTCATCACCACCAAAATCGGGAGCTTTAAATCACCGGTGACAGAGCAGGAAAGTTCAGAACAAGAAGATCAACTCGCGAGGACTGAACCAAGCCAAGAAGATCAACCACCCCATGTGCTGGAGGTCGCACTGCCCGCAATTATCCACCCGCATGACCTGGCCGAACTCATTCACAGCAAAATCATTAAGCCGATTGCAAATTTTGGTGCCGATTTGTTGATTCTAACGCTTCAACCCCATCATTTTGAGGAAAATTGGCCAAACGAGCTCACGCCCGAATCAATGAATAAAATCTGTTGGGATGCCGCACAAAAATTCACCAAAGGTCAGTTTATCTGTATCCTCGAAGGCATCGAAAACGAAGATATTATTGCCGGATTCGTTCCCGAATAAGCTCACCACCCGTTAAATTTCGTAACCCCGCACTTGATGCGGGGCCCGATTACGACTGCCGGACCCCGGATACTTGGGCAAGCCGAATAAGTTTGGTGATATTTTTTCTATTTTTCACCAATGGAAGCAAAGATAAACATGGTGCCCCGGAGGGACTGCAATTAAAACCATAGCACACTGATATAAATGTGATTTTTTGATACATCGTATTAGCTATGCCCCCATTTATGCCCCCAATGCTATAAAACTTGGCACTAAATGCAGGCCACCAGTTATCTTTGGTTAATTCACCCTAAATCAAACATAATCTTAACTGCCCCTGGAGGCAAGTTGGCAGCGGCAGCAATTTTATGCCGTGCAGAGTCAATTTCCCTTTGTAGCGCTCGACCATCTTGGACGTACAAGGGGTCAAAACAAATTTCATTTTCAGGGTGTTTCAATAAATCCAAACCTTTAATCTCGACGCAGCGACGAGACTTCCCTTTAGGCTGATCCCATAACAGCATATCCTTTTCCACAAGAGCATTTAATTTGGCTCTGGAAATGCCAAGATAATCGGCAGCATATTCCATCGTGCTGTATTGGTCAGGAAAATGAAGCAATCCATCCTTTAATACTGATTTATATTCAACTTTTGCCATACTGCCTCCCTAGGACAATAAAGTTATCATTTCTTCTTTCCAGTTATCTTCCATCAACATATGCAAAGAAACTGGCACGTCAGCCTCACCAGATAATTCAATCGTGCCAGCTTTGATTGCCTCTTGGTAATGATTAGTCAAAAGGTCAAAAAGGCGTGCTTTATATACTGTGTCATCATTACCTTTAAGCTGCAAACCTTTGGTTTCCAAAACCATCATACGCTTTTTATTCAAACAAGCGATAAAGTCAGGGTACACCTTATTTCTCTGCCAACCCTGCAATGCATATTCCTGCCGCACAACCATTCTGTGCCACCACTGAACAGCCTCTTGCCCTGATAGATACAGCGCAAAATCCTTTTCAAGATTATTGAGGTCTTTTTCAAAGACAATTTCAAACAAACTATTTGTCACTGGGTCATTATTGGCCTGCCGCAATTTACGTTCGTTCTTGCGTGCGGTAACTTGCAGTTCCTGTGCGATTTCAAAGTTCAGATTCTCATTGCCGCTCGTGATAAGACGGAAAGTAATATCGCCGCTTTTTAATTTACCCATAAAAACTTTTTCAGAGAGTTCATGCACTTGCCCCTTTAGACTGCGCTTTATACTATCCAGTAGGTACAGCCGATTGTTGAATATAACTTCTTCTGAATGTCCTTTTTTATTCAGTGCATCAATCGCTTCCATCAAGATACGGCTAGCCTGCCAAGGGTTTGGCACAACATCTAATAGAGGTCGGGTTAAAAATCCAATATCAAGACGTTTTTCAACCCAGACCTCCAACATTTTTGGAGCAGATGACACAAGTTCTAATGCCCCTTGTTCGCCTGTTAGGTCGTTTTTTCCTTTTACATCAATAGAAATTTCCATTGCGATTGAGGCATCCTTGGAATCCAGAAAGGTAGATACATCATAAGTCAATGTTTCCCATGGAATTTGACTTAAAATATCACGTTCATAACTAATATCACGCCAATCATTCCCATCCCTATGTAATACTTTTGGAAGGAAAATCTTCAAACCATCAAATTTTGAATTACGTCTGATTTTCAAAAGGTCGGCAATTTCTTCTGCACCTTGGCTTCCTGCACCATCAACCCTAACAAACTCGCCCAAGCCTGTCATACCTTCTTCTTCTAAACCCTTACGAACATTCTCAACAGCATCGGTGACGTTCTGGTCATAGCAGAACACATAACATTGGTTGAGGGCTTCAATACGGGTAGAACGCGCATCTGGTTGTCGCAGGACACGACCTATCATCTGGGTCATAGCCGTCTGTGCCGTTGTTTTATCTAGCAACGCCAGAACATAGGCGAATGAACAATCCCATCCTTCCTGCAATGCTTCTTTCGTGATAATATATTTTACAGGGCAAAGCGGATCAAAAAGGTCAGTATCACCCAACTCATCTGTTTCTGATGACTTGATACGGATTTCATCTTCATGCACCGATAGGCGCTCAATCAGATAATCCCTAGCATCAAGCGCATGGATTTTCTGTCCATCGCGTTGGTCTTTCCCCGTTCTCTCAACACGAACAACCATGATAGGGCGGATGTAACGTCCATCCTTTGATTGCAACTCAATGGCCTTTTGTCCGAGTTCGGCAAGCCTTCCATGCGCCAGTGTCAGAGTATTCTTCCAATCCCCGTTTTGTGTGTTGGCGATATTGATAGGCAGCTTAATCATCTGCTCATCTTTCAAATCAACACCTGATACATCCACCAAAACGTTACTGATAAGATTCTTCACATTCGGTGTTGCCGATAGTTCCAGAATGAAAGATGGATTAAATCCATTCAAGCTCTCTCGCGTATTTTCGGAATAAGCCTTATGACCTTCGTCAATCACTACCACGGGACGCAGCATTTTTAGAGTATTCACAAGACTTTGTTTGATAGACACGCCAACGATTGCCCCTGCGTCTGCCATATTATTCACTTCAAGGTCAGGATAAGCATTCAGCAGTGCGTTATTGGCTGTATAGTCATCAGATTCAGGAAAGAAGGTAGCATAACGCCCTGCATCCCTAAATATTTTCAAAAATTGCGTATCGTTTTTTCGATTAGTTGCCGCCAACCGCACCAACATAACGCAGAGAAAATTTTCGGTGTCACTTTTAGTAAATGGATCATCTTTCTCCAATACCTTTACACGACCACCAGAGGCGCGTTCTAATGATTGCCGATAAGGATGGAGGCGATTAAATAAAGCCTTTTTGGTTTGGGTATAAATTTGAACAGTCGGCACAACCCAAAGAACAAGTCCCGTCTGGCGTTTGAAAAAATCCGTCTGTAACCGACCAACACATTCCGCCGCCAAAAGGGTTTTACCTCCGCCCGTAGGAACTTTTAGGCAAATATGCGGAACAGACCTTTTACGGGCATCATACCGCGCCACAAAAGGTGGAATATATAGTGAGCCATTCTTATCCCTTACACGCGGCAGGATGCTTTTTATCTTTTCCCATGCCGACCTTGAATAATCCTGTAACTCTGTTTCTCGCCCCTTGGATTTTTGAAATTCGTAATAATCAATCGCATCATCTCGTTCTTGCCGTAAAGTAGAAAGAAACGTATCAAACTTCTCCAGAACACGGCGCTGGTATTCCTTTAATTCCATGCTACGAATCCCCCATCACGCGGTGGATAGCATACGGCAACTGGCAATAAGTCACGCCCATTTCGGTCAATTCTTTCTGCCCCATGAATTTATGCGTGGCGAACACAAGCGCGGTTTTTTTGCCACGCGATTTGGAGATACTTGCGGCAAGGTCAGCGTTCAAAGCCGACTCACCAGAACGAAGAAAAGTAGAATCAGGTTTGTATATGACATGGACACGGTATTGCTCAGTTTCACCAACAAAATAATCTGCCCCCTGTTTAACCTTATCCAACGTCTGCCCTGTGGATGTGAAAAACGCATATCGCGCTAATTCATCATAATCAGGCAATTCCCCACCTTTTAGCAAATTTTCAATATTGATTTCTTTGCCTAATTCACAAAACGTGAATGTTCCGCCCAGCGCCGTTTTCAAAGAGTTATCTTTAGCGCCAGTCACCCCTTTAATCACCCGCCGCACGCGTTCTGCGGTTACGGTATCGGCATATTCCTCACACTCCACTAGAATAAATTTACGATTACCACCATCTGCCTTGTTTAAGGCCAGAACAGCATGAGCGGTTGTTCCCGAACCTGCAAACGAGTCCAGGATAATGCAATCCGTCTCTAAAATTTGAGCAATAAACGTAGTAATCAAAGACCGAGGTTTCGGGAATGGAAAAGCAGATGACCCTAAAATTTGTTCCAGTTCTTTTGTACCTTGTGATGTGTTTATACCCTCCAGAATTGTGGAAGCGTTTTTATTTAGACTCTTCATTTCATTCAGAAATAGTTTGTGTCTTGGTCTTCCGTCATTTGCATTTGGCCATAAAACACGTCCTTCCTCAACTTTCTTAGCCATAGTCGTTTTATCAAAACGCCATCCCTTAGGGGGGCAATCATATTTAATCCCAGTAACAGGATTGATCAGGTCATAGTGACAGTTTGGCCTATCTTCTTTTGGAAGTAACCCTGTTAGGTCAGCACTACGCCACGGGCCTCTGTGATCATTATCAGGATTAGAAAATTTAGAAATATCCTTCTCTGTGCCTAGCAAAATTCCTTCATCTGATTTTCTAAAACAGATAACATATTCATGGTCTATGGAAGCACCTGTTTTGTTTCTGTTATCTTCATTTAGACGAGATTTCCAAATGAAGTTGGCAACAAAATTATCTTGGCCAAAAACTTCTTCAAGAACAAACCGCAGCCTATGTTGTTCATCATCCCCAATACTAGTACCTTGATTCATCTAAATTGCCGGGTAGAGGCGCTTGAGTTTGGTGCGGGCCTGTTTGTTTGAGAACTGCCAGTCGGCTTTGGCATTGTG